>DEAP01000008.1 GCA_002348225.1 Dehalococcoidia bacterium UBA2979 | reverse complement strand
CGGCTGGCATGGGTGGTAGAAAGTATCCGTTCATCAAGTTCTTTTGGACTAGACCTAGAGTTCATAACTGAAGGATATTATTCGCCCAAATTGGCGCTAGTGCAGGTTGCATGGGGACATCCGAAATCTCCCACAATTGTCATAATCGACCCGTTTGAGGTGGACATCGGTCCAATAGCAGATTTGGTCGCGGATCCACAAATTGAAACTATCATTCACGCGGCCCAAGCAGATCTACAGGTACTTGCAGATACGTACGAAACAGTTGGTCAGAATGTAATTGATACCCAGATTGCAGCAGCATTTGCGGGATATCAAGACCAGATTGGTTATGCTTCATTAGTAGAAAAAATTCATGGCACTAAATTAAGTAAGGCATCCCAATTTTCTGACTGGGAGCAGCGACCACTGGCAACTCGCCAGTTACATTACGCTCAGAATGATGTTCGATATTTATCCGGTTGTTGGGCAGTGATTAAAAAGCGATTACAACAGACGAATAGGCTATCTTTCGTTGCGTCCGAGTGTGAGCACTATGCCCAGGTATGGTCACAGCGACCTGCTCCAGAAGAAATGTATCTAAAAGTGGAGAAAATGAAGTCACTTCGCCCGAAGGAACTCGGCGTACTGAAATATTTAGCAGACTGGAGGGAACGGCGAGCGAGAACATTGAATGTCCCTCGAACGAGAGTAATTTCTGATCGTACATTGATTGAAATTGCCCGAGCGATGCCTGATACACCTTCAGATCTTGAGGTAATACGAGGTATGAGTAAGTCAGTAGTCACTAAATTCTCAGAAGAACTCTTGAGGTTAATTGATATAGGTAAGGAACAACCATTGCGTTTGACGGAGCAATATTCGTCGAAAACGCAGCATGCTCCAGCTCTCAGTTCAATCGTTTCAGCGATCATAGGTGTCGAATGTAAAAAGGCTGGAATAGCGGCCCGATTTGTTGCAACGCGGAAGGATATTGACAAGCTTATCCACTGGTATCTATTAAACGATTATGCTGAGGAGCCCGATTTGAAACTGTTGCAGGGTTGGCGCAGAGAGCTGGTAGGTGAACTAGTACTAGACTGGCTTAGAGGCCGAATTTCTATTTCCGCCAATCCTGAAAGTAGCTCTGGTATTACTCTAGATATTAAGGAACCTGACGTCAGCTAGAAGTAGGAGGATTTGCAGGCCAAATTATGGAAGAAACATCGTTTCGAACTCATCAGTGTGGAAATCTAAATGAACGTCACTCGGAATCGAGAGTAACGGTCGTAGGCTGGGTGAATAGGAGGCGAGATCACGGTCATTTATTGTTTGTCGACCTCAGAGATTCTTCTGGGATGATCCAAATTGTGTTCAATCCCGATGAAAATCAGGAGGCTTATGAGATCGCTAACGAAGTAAGGGCGGAATATGTTGTTCAGGTGACTGGCACTGTTGTTAAGCGACAGGAAGGTTCAGAAAACGAGACGCTTTCCACTGGTTCAATAGAAGTGAAGGCAGATTCCATCCTTGTCCTCAATAAATCGTTAACTCCCCCATTCCCTATCAATCAGGAAGACAACGTTGAAGAGTCACTGCGACTCCAGTACCGCTACCTCGATCTCCGAAGAGAAAGAATGAACCGCAATTTGAAATTACGGCACAATGTGATCAAAGCAATACGTTCGTACATGGATGCTAACGACTTTGTGGAAATTGAGACCCCTGTGCTTGGCCTAGCGACTCCAGAAGGAGCCAGAGATTACTTGGTCCCAAGCAGGGTTCACCAGGGACAATTTTACGCTCTTCCCCAGAGCCCACAGCAGTGGAAACAATTATTAATGGTCGCTGGTTTTGATCGCTACTATCAGATCGCGCGATGTTATCGAGATGAGGACCTGCGCGCAGATCGCCAACCTGAATTTACCCAACTCGACTTTGAGATGTCTTTTGTTGATGAGGATGACATTTTAACTTTGACGGAGAAATTGTTTCTGAAATTAGCAGAGTTGGTAAGCGAGGAATTTTCGATTAATGATAGTTTCCCGAGGATAACTTATGCGGAATCGATGGAGCGTTTTGGCACCGATAAACCGGATTTGCGTTACGGGCTCGAGATTCAAGATTTTACAGACCATGCGCGGGATAGTGGATTCAGAGTGTTTGAGGAGGCTGTCGCGCAAGGCGGGAGACTGAGAGGAATACTTGTAAATGGTGGGTCCGATACTCCGCGAAAAGCTTTAGATAAAATGGTTGATTTGGCAAAAGAAAACGGTGCAGGCGGATTGATCTGGATGAGTTTTGATGGCGAAGGAGCCCTCAATACTCTCACAAAAGAAGATATCAGATCGCCCGTGGCCAAATTTTTCGATCTTGAACAATTGAGTGCGATTGCTCACACAGCAGGGGGGCAGCGAGGAGACTTGATTCTGCTTGCTGTGGGGGAAGATAAAGTCACCTCTAAGACACTAGATGCTCTCCGTCGTCATATTGCCGGGCAGCGTAATTTGGCCTCAGCAGAGGAGATAGTGTTCGCCTTTATTACAGAGTTCCCAATGTTTGAGTGGGATGAGGAAGAGTCTAGATGGTCAGCGATGCATCATCTATTTACAGCTCCGTTCGATGAAGATATAGATTTGCTCGATACTGATCCAGGTGCGGTGAGGTCAAGAGCCTATGATCTAGTCGCCAATGGTTGGGAATTGAGCTCGGGTTCGATTCGAATTCATTCTCGCGAACTGCAGGAGAAAATCTTGATGACCTTAGGCCTTTCGATGGATGAGGCTCGCGATAAATTTGGACACATGTTGGACGCATTCGAATATGGGACTCCACCACATGGAGGATTTGCACCCGGCGTCGACCGTCTAGTTGCTCTGTTTGCAGGTGAAAAAGATATTCGAGAAGTCATTGCTTTCCCGAAAACGAAATCGGCGTCTGATCTGTTGATGGGAGCACCGTCTACAGTTAGTAAACGACAATTAAGTGAAGTTTATATTGAGACTGTTGGAGATGACTGAACTGCACATCAGAGCCTTGATAACGGAGAGGTGCTGCAGATAGAGTGGATACTAGCTGTAGGAGGCAAGCATGACATCTAAGCAAATTCTTGGAGTTCTCCTTGGTGTTGTTGGTGTTCTAGTTTTAGTGATCGGTGGGTTGAGCGCGGTACTGCTGTATAGCGGAGGTGAAAACGAAACCGTAGTAACTGATTCACGATCAGAAACGGTAAATACTGATACAGCTGCTTATGGCGACTCTGCTGCAGCTTCTCGAGAAATTAGACTGATCGGTGGCGAACCTGTAACTATGGATCCCCACCTCGCTACTGACGCTACATCAGGCGAGTATATTGTTGAGATATACAGTGGGCTTGTGACTATGAATAAAGATCTTGAGGTTATCCCGGATTTAGCCGAAAGTATCGAAATAAGCCCTGACGGTATGATTTATACCTTCGTGCTGAGGCCGAACGCCAAATTTCATGATGGTACTTCCGTGACATCGGAGGACGTGGTTTGGTCTCTCAAGAGGGCGGCTTCCCCGGAGCTACGATCAACAGTGGCCTTGGAATATCTGAAAGATATTGTAGGTATGCGTGAGTATTACTACGGTCTAAAACCCAACTTCAGCGGTGTGCAAGCAATCGACGAGAAAACGATTCAAATAACCATTGATAGCCCGAAACCATATTTCCTCGCGAAGTTAACCTATCCGTCAGCTTTTGTTGTCGATAGAGAGCAAATCGAGTCTAATCGGAATTGGGTGAGATCTCCTAACGCGACTGGCCCATATTTTCTGCAAGAATGGAAGTTAGGTGAGTACATTGTTCTGGAAGAAAATCCGCATTCATATCTAGGGCCTAGATCAGTTGGCCGGGCCGTCTATAACCTTGCGGGTGGGAGTGCACTGACTCGCTTCGAGAATGAAGAACTGGATGTCGCTTATATAAGCACGAATGATATTGAGCGAGCTCGAGACCCGTCATCAAGTCTGCACGAGTTTTATCAGGCTTCGCCCGGGATGTCAGTGAGTTATATAGCATTCAATGTATCTCAAGCTCCATTTGATTGTGAGCATCTGAGACGGGCAATGGCTTTATCTATCGATCGAAAAACAATCGCTGAAGTGACTTTAAATGGAATGGCAATCGCGGCGACCGGAATATTGCCTCCTGGTGTATATGGATATACGGATGAGGATAAGACGTACGCGTATGATCCAGATGCAGCAAGAGCGGAATTAGAGCTGAGTCCATATAAAACTGATATGCCTCCGATAATATTCACCGAGACCGGTGGTGGGGCGCAAGCAGGACTTATAACTCAGGCATTTATCGAACAATGGCGAACTATCCTCGGCCTGGAGATAGAAGTGAAGCAGGCAGATTGGGCTAGTTTCCTTGATTTGGTGGATTCGAGATCTCTACAGATGTGGACACTAGGTTGGCAAATGGATTATCCCGATCCTGAGAATATCTTGGACATCAAACTACATGGTGAAAGCCAAGAGAACAACACAACTTTTTCTTCTCCTGCGATAAATGAATTATTAGAAATTGCTCGTACGAATCCTTTAATCGAAGAACGTTTGAATCAATACCGTGAAGCAGAACTGGCACTGATTCAAGCAGTGCCGTGGATACCTACTTTTTTTGGAAGTAATCACGTGGTGGTAGGTAAAAGGGTGAAAGCATGGTTTGAACCACCGATGACGGTACCGCGCCTCCAGTACGTGGTGCTGAATGAGGAATAGAAAGTTTATTGGGTTCCTAGATGCTGCAATATACCCTGCGTCGAATCCTGATCGTACCCTTTTTACTATTAATTATTACGTTCGCTAGTTTTTATTTGACTAGATGGGGGCCTGGTGATCCGATTTCTGTCATCGCAGGACAAATAAGAGACCCTGAAGTACTTGAGAGGATCCGCGAGTCGGAAGGTCTAAACGATCCGATATATGTTCAATATGTACGATGGCTAGGTGACGCAGCACGCGGAGATTTTGGGGAGAGCTATATTCGAAGGGGTTTCAGCACTTGGGAGGTGATTGCTCCACGTCTTTGGGTTACAGGACAACTAGGCTTGGCAGCACTGGCAGTCATCTTTCCAGTTGGCATTTTTGCTGGACTGGTAGGGGCACGATTAAGAGGCAGCTGGCTAGATCCATTACTCACATTGTCGTTACTCTTCGGTGCGGCTCTCCCGGGGATACTGGTTATCGCTGTTCTGCAATGGATTTTTGCCGTGAATTTATCGATTTTACCTGTGGGAGGTTGGGGTGGTTGGATAGATATCATATGGGTTGGTGGCATTCTTGCAGTACCCATTCCAGATCCTCATATCTACATACCTCTCGCGGCCTACACCATAGGTGGTTTTGTGGGTGTAGCTCGATTGGTTAGGGCCGGTGTGCTTGAAATCAACCGGACTGACTATGTCAGAACTGCCCGTGCCAAGGGATTAGACGAATTCACGATACAAAGACGCCACGTTCTGAGAAATGCACTTCTACCCTTGGTGACAATCGTTGCGTTTTCGTTAGCAGGCATAATAGAGGGATCGATCATCGCCGAAACTTTATTAGGGATACCTGGAATAGGCTCATTTTTGTTTCAGGCGATTGGAAGTCGAGATTACAACGCAATCCAAGCCTTAACCGTTATCTATGCTAGCGCGTTCATCATTATGAATTTGATAGCAGATTTGGCCTACTCACTTGTGGATCCACGTATTAAGACGGGTAATTCATAGTGACAGCAGTTCAAAAGACCTTGGCTAACGAGCGGCCTTCAACAAGCATGACGGGGATATTCCTCAGGAGATTAGCAGCTAAAAAATTAGGAATGATATCTGCTGCGATCATCATAATTTTGTTCTGCGTAGGTATTCTTGCGCCAGTACTCGCACCGTTCGACTATCGAGAGACAGAACTAAACAATGCACTTCGTGGACCTGGCTTCGAAGATTATTTACTTGGCACCGACAGGTTAGGTCGCGACTTACTCACTCGTACGATGTATTCGATTCGAACAACAGTGATTATCACCGTGGTTACTGTCCTAACGGGAGGTCTCTTTCTAGGTCCGTTTTTAGGGATTGTTGCCGGTTATTTTGGGCGTTGGCTCGATACGATTATTTCTAGGATAGGTGAGATTTTATCAAGTCTCCCAGCTCTTTTAATGATGATTTTGATTAACTCGACGCTTGATGACAGACTTAGGGGTGTCGTCAGGAGATTTGAAGATTGGTCTGGTATAGATGGCTTTATTTCTACAGGGGCCTATTCGTACTTCTTGGTATTTGGGACTCTTTCGCTGTTTTTCTGGGTAGGTTCAATGAGGCTAATTAGAGCTCAAGTTCTATCAATACGGGAGCTTGACTATGTGACTGCTGCCCAGGCGCTCGGTGCTTCACCCGTTCGAATTTTGCGTCAACATATTTTCCCAAATGTCGCTTTCTTGGTGATACTGGGAATTTCTTCGACACTAGCTGGAATAGCAGGAAGCGAACTCGTTCTGACATGGGTAGGAGTCGGAGTTCAACCCCCGATGCCTTCTTTCGGAGCTCTACTTTATGAGGGTAGTGGTGCTCGAACTGTTCGTGCCTATCCGCACTTACTGCTGGTACCGGGGACAGTAGTAACCCTGTTGTTGTTTTGCTTTGTACTGTTAGGTGATGCGATTAACGATGCATTTCGAGGGGACTGAATTCCGTTGAAGTCGCCTGTGGTAGGATAAATTTCCGTCTCCTTGTAGGCGGATTTATTTTGAAAGTAGAAATTGGATAGAATTATGGTAACCATAACCACTGAACGTCTTCCAGACTCTTTAGTGTCACTCGAAATTGAAGTTGAGCCAGAGCGTGTAGAGAAATCAGTCGAGCGGGCTGTGAAAAAGATCTCACAGCAAGTCAAGATAAAAGGGTTCCGACCTGGCAAGGCGCCCCGCAAGGCAGTAGAAGCATTCGTGGGTGAAGAGCAGGTATTTGCTACCGCTATTGACGACCTGCTTCCCGTGGTGATGGAGGAAGCTGTCACCGAAGAAGGCATCGATATTGTTGGTCCAGCTGAGGACGTAGACTTAAAGTCTAGAGAACCCTTGGTGATTGTGGCGAAAATGCCTGTCAGCCCCACGGTGGATCTTGGCAGTTACCAATCTTTACGTGCACCCAAAAATGAAGTATCGGTGACTGCAGAACAAGTCGATGAAGCAATCCTCAATGTCCAAAGGCGTTTTGCTGTATTAGAGCCAGTGGAGCGTGCAGTGGAGTGGAATGATTTCATACGAGCTGATGTTCGTATTGAAATACCGGAAAGGGTTAATGAGTCAGGAACCAATGACGAGGCTATCGATCAAAGTGAGGAAGATTCCGAATTTCCGGTGAGAGAGAATGAAATCGCTCTGATGCCAGGACTAGCGGAAAGGCTAATTGGACTTGAGGCGAGTGAGACTACTCAGACGGTAGAGTATGAACTGGAAGCACCGGAACTACCAGATACGATACGAGGGCGACTAGCAAAAATTTCCATTGATATTAAAGAAGTAAAAAATGAGATACTTCCTGATTTGGATGATGATTTTGTGGTTTCTCTCGATGAAGAGGGTATCAATACGGTGTCAGAGCTACAGCAAAGCCTAGAGAAACAGTTACAAGAGAATATTGACGCGCGGGTGCAGGCTGACTATAGAGAAGAAATATTGGATTTGCTCCTTGCGTCGTCTACCCTCGAATATCCGAATGTGATGGTTGAGCGTGCCATAGACCAGATGATCGACCGCGAATCAAACCATGCCTCTCATACTGAAGAGGGTAAGCAGCAGTGGCTGGAATCTATTGGTCAATCAGAGTCAGAGGTGAGGGATTCACTGCGTGACAATGCTGTTCTGAGCCTTAGGAGAGAACTTGTTCTAAGTGAACTGTCGACTGCTGAGTCGATTGAAGTTGACGCGGAAGCAATAGACGAACAGGTGGATGCCGCCATTGAATCAATAACACAGGGACAAGAGGCCTTGGAAGTACAAGCCAGACAATTGATTGACACACCTGATTACCGACGGACACTCGCTAGTCAGCAGGTGATCGATGCGTCACTCCGGAAGCTTGAGGACATCTGTACTCAAGAAATAGATGATGGTCCAGATGATGAAGAATCAAGTGAGCCAGTCTCTAAATCCCGCAGGGGGTCGCGACGAAAGAAGGCCGATTCTGCGGACGAAACAGCAGATGAGACTGAGGTTGAATAGAGACCTCTGGTGCAGCCAGAGTTGAGTGGCCATTGATGAACTTAGCTCTCAAGGTTTGCAAATGATAGAATTTATTAAAACGAGTTGGAGTGATATATATGAGTTACCAAGCGCCTCGTGAGTCAGACTTTTCGGAGGGTTTTTTGACTGCAAAAAACATCGTGCCGATGGTAGTTGAACAGACAGCCAGAGGAGAGAGAGCGTACGATATCTATTCTCTTTTACTCAAAGAAAGAATAATTTTCTTAGGTACCGCCATTGACGACCAGGTTGCAAATACGATAGTGGCACAGCTGTTGTTTCTAGAAAGAGAAGAACCGGACCGCGATATCTCTATTTATATTAATTCTCCAGGTGGCATGATCTACGCTGGTCTCGCCATCTACGATACGATGAACTTGATCAGAGCGGATGTTAGTACGATTGCCGTCGGAGTAACGGCTTCTATGGGGACTGTCCTCCTTTCAGCCGGTGAGAAAGGTAAGCGATTTGCTCTGCCAAACTCAACAATACATATGCATCAGGCCCTAGGCGGTGGTTCTGGACAGGCTTCTGATGTGGAAATCCAGGCAAAAGAACTAATCCGTAACAACGAAAAGATCCGTCAGATACTTGCCGATGCTACAGGCCAGTCAATGGATAGGATTAAGCAAGATACTGACAGAGATATCTATCTTTCGGCTGATGAGGCGAAAGAGTATGGTCTAGTTGATGAATTGCTCCAAAAATCTGACGACTAATTGGATCTAACTTAGATCACTCGGTAACTACTTCGAGTCTTATGCGTTACCTTTTTTGCAGTCCGGTGTTCTCAGGCACTAGGAACGGTGAGCGGTATGACTACTAATTCCGGTGGGAAACCTGGTAGAACCCAGTACCATTGTTCATTCTGTGGGAAGAACCAGGATCAGGTCAATCGACTGATAGCCGGCCCCGGTTCGGTGTATATATGCAATGAATGCGTGAAACTATGCCAGGACATTATTAACGAAGAGGAGTCACCTAATTCCACGAACGAACCTGTGCAGGAGGAACAAGAGGCGGAATTTAGTTGGATTCCTCAGGATATTGTTTCTGTTCTAGACGACTTTATTGTGGGCCAGGACCGCACGAAGAGGATGTTAGCCGTTGCGGTTTACAACCATTACAAGCGGATAGATGTAAAGTGGCGCACTGAGATTGAACTCGACAAGTCGAATATTCTGCTGATTGGAGGCACGGGTACCGGTAAAACAGAGTTTGCCAGAACACTGGCACGGATCTTAGAAGTACCATTTTCTATTGCGGATGCTACCGCGCTTACTGAGGCCGGCTATGTGGGGGAGGATGTTGAGAATATTCTGCTCCGACTTCTCGAAGCAGCCGACTTCGATATGGCCCGCGCTGAAAAAGGGATCATTTATATAGATGAAATCGATAAAGTAAGCAGGAAAACGGACAATCCATCCATAACCCGTGATGTTTCAGGAGAGGGGGTTCAGCAGGCCCTTTTGAAGATCATAGAAGGTGTTGTGGCATCAGTTCCGCCACAAGGTGGCCGAAAACACCCACATCAGGAGTTTTTGCAGTTTGATACATCAAATGTACTATTCATTTGTGGAGGAGCCTTCGAAGGCCTTGAAGATGTGATTGGTCGGCGCGAAGGTCTAGGTAACCGCCCCATTGGATTCGACGTGTCTCGGGATTCCCACATCGAAATAGAGAAGAAACGTGCAGAAATTCTGCAGAACGTTACACATGATGATCTTCTGCAGTATGGTTTAATTCCGGAGTTTGTTGGACGCCTTCCAGTTATTTCTACGTTAGACCCACTGACTATCGAAATGATGACAAATATACTCACTGAACCGAAGAACGCCGTTTTAAAACAATTTCAACATATGTTTGAAATTGATGGTGTTGAATTGCAGGTTACGGGTGATGGACTTGAAGCAATTGCTGATAAAGCGCTCGCTCAACAAACTGGAGCCAGAGGATTGCGAACGGTGCTCGAGCAAGTGTTACTGGACACAATGTTTGAGATACCGGCAAGGAGCGATATTCGCAAGTGTATAGTGACGGCCGAGACCATAACGAGCGGCCAACGTCCATTACTGTTGACAGCATCTGACGCCGAAATATCTTCTGACGAGTCAAAATCTGCGTAGTGTTCTCAATTGAAGAAACAACAAAATCTCGCTCGTATAGACCAGTTGTTGGTTGCCTTATCTCTCGTGCCTAGTCGAGAGAAGGCACAAGCCTTGATACTCGCGCGCGGGGTGGAGGTTAATGGGGCTGTGGTAACTCACCCAAGTATACGGGTCTCCCGTGAAGCCACAATTGACCTCATCAAGAAGCCTCAATTCGTTTCGCGTGGTGGCAAGAAACTAGCGTACGCTCTAGAGCGAACTGAGATTTCTGTGATGGATAGAGTATGCCTCGATGTAGGTATTTCCACGGGAGGATTCACAGATTGTTTACTTCAGTCTGGAGCCAAACGGGTGATCGGCATTGATGTAGCCTATGGTGAAATAGATACGAAGCTACGAACAGATTCTCGGCTAACGCTATTTGAACGTACAAACGCTCGCGAATTGCCTGAATTGCCCTCAGAGATTGATCTTGTTGTGATGGACGTATCATTTATTTCCGTCACAAAACTCCTACCTTCGGTTTTTGACTCGATAAGCAAAAATATGGATTTATTAGTTCTGGTGAAGCCTCAGTTCGAAGCTGAGAGAAGTGATGTTAAGAAAGGCGGCTTGATATTCGATCCTGAAATACATGCGAGGACAGTTTCTAAAGTTGGTAAGAGCGCTATAGAACTTGGAGCCCGAGTGAGGGGTGTGATCAGATCACCCATAACTGGAGCAGCCGGGAACAGGGAATTCTTCCTATGGTTAACCAAATAGTTCACATGCGCAGTATGATCTTAAGTCTGAATTAATCGAGTGCCTCGAGATGAGTAATCCAGTAACCCGGAGCATAGCTAGAGTGCTAGGACGCTAATTATTCGGGACGACGAATAGAGTAGGGGGCTTAAGTGCCTGCGGAACCAAATGACAAATCAAGAACTTTATTTAGGCCCCCGAATGCGGTAGCGGTTTGTTATCCAGTGAATATGCCGGATGCTGCTAGTACCTCCGAAAATCTTGTATCAATTACCCAGTCACTTGGATTGTCTGCCAGCCAAGTGACCTTGCCTCAGGAGCTCGATTTCCAATCAAGAGCAGCTTTTCAAGAAGAAATCGCAGGAACCGACCTTTTGATTTGTGTAGGAGGTGATGGGACGGTCCTAAAGGTTGCACAGCTGGCTTTGGAGTCGAATATTCCGATATTAGGTATTCGCCTTGGTCGTCTTGGATTCCTTACTGATGTGATCGAACAGGAAATACGCAGTGCGATCACTGAGGTGGTAGAGGGCAACTCCTCGTTGTTCCAGAGGGCATTGATTTCTGCGACTCTTAGCGATCAGCCTGAAACTCAGTATGCGCTCAATGACGTGGTATTGGGCCGCGACTCGATTGGAGGCACTATCTCCATTTTGGCCGAGATCAATGACACACTTATTGCTGAGTACAGAGCTGACGGTGTCATCGTTGCTACTGCAACAGGGTCAACAGGGTATTCACTGTCAGCCGGAGGACCGATTCTTAATCCTTTCGAGCGATCAATGCTAGTGACGCCAGTTGCACCACATTTAACAGGCTCAAATAGTATTGTTCTATCGGATCACGATTCTGTAGTCTTAACAGTGGCACGTGGAATGGATTCGGGTGCACTAGTGAGTTTTGATGGTATGTTTCAGACCCATTTGCCGAATGACTCGTCAGTAACCGTTCAGATTTCTGAGAAAGCGGTGGAATTTGTAGTACCTGAAAGTTCTCCCGATTTTTATAACAAAGTGGCGGAGAGACTTGGTTGGTTACGACCTGACTACGTGCGTCATGAGCAGAACCAGGACAAATTAAAGTAGACTCTATACATGAATTCAAAAGATGACAGCCCTATCGCCGTGAATACAGCAGTGAGGCCTGCTCGTATGGACGACGGCTCAGGTATAGCTAAATTGGTCAACTATTGGGCGGCCCAAGGCCAAATGTTGCCAAGAACGCTTGGTGAAACATATGAGCATCTTCGTGACTTCTATGTCGTTGAGGACGAAGACGATATTGTTGGTTGTGCGGCACTCCATCTGGTGTGGTCGGATCTCGCTGAGGTCAAATCTGTCGCCGTTGACGAAAGAATGCAAGGCCTAAGGATTGGTGCAACCCTAGTAAACGCCTGCGTCGATGAGGCAATTCAGTTAGGTCTGTCTAGAATATTTGCACTTACTTATCAACCCGAATTTTTTGAAAAATTAGGTTGGAAACGAGCCGATGTAAGAAGCCTTCCAAGGAAAGTATGGAACGAATGTTATCGGTGTCCAAAGTTTCCCAGTTGTGATGAGATCGCCATGATATTGGAGCTCGAATAGTCTTCTTTCTGTAATGAGCGAACTGGGAGGAGCTTAATATGACCAAAGATGAGCTGCCGACAACTAAGTCCTCACATGAAAAATTCCGGGGAGGCAAGTTCTCAGTATCGGTAGATCAAGTGAGTTTCCACGATGGGATCGAAGTTACTAGAGAAGTGGTGCACCACCAAGGTGCAGTTGCAATAATTTGTCAAGATTCGGATGGGCGATGGATTTTGGTGAGGCAATATCGTCATTCAGTAGGGCAGATGTTGACGGAGATACCGGCAGGAACTCGAGAACCTGGTGAAAGCGCGATAACTACGGCGGCCCGCGAGATCCGAGAAGAGACCGGATATTCTGCTGGGCGACTTGAACATTTGGGTGGAACCTGGATGGCTCCGGGATGGTGCACCGAGTGGATTGATTTTTTCCTTGCCACGGAACTGACGCACTCCCCTCTTCCACAGGACTTCGGAGAACGGATTCAGCCACCAATCCATATCTCAGTTGAAGAAATCAAAGAACAAATTCGAAGCGGTATGATAGTCGACGCTAAAACGATCGTTGCTTATACCTTGTATTTCTTAGAATAGAGGCACGGTCTAGTTCATGTACTCGCCCGTGAGGTGGAAGCCAGCTATCATCTAGTGTAAGAGGGAAAACAATGGCATCGACTGTACCGAATGCACAGGCTCTAGAGGCACGATACGGGTCCACTCATAGGAAAGATCGTTGGTGGGTAGAGCCACTCGTAACCGGTTCTGGGTTGTTAATATTTGTCATTTATTCCACGATTTCTGCCATGTTATTAGGAGGAGGGTCGGCGGATGACCCGATGGTGGCTTATTACACAGAGGGCCACACATATCTCTCACCTTTTTTTGAGCCACTAATACACCCTGACTGGTTGCCAGTTTGGATATCACCGGCATTGTTCATTTTGTGGGCACCGCTAGGATTTCGGACTACTTGTTACTACTATCGGAAGACATATTACCGTGCGTATTTCCTAAGCCCGCCCGGATGTGCAATACGCGAACCGGCTGGGAGTTATTCGGGTGAATCAACCTTCCCCTTAATCATCCAAAACATACACCGCTGGTTTATGTACGTTGCGATCGTCTTTGTCCCGATACTGTTTGTCGGAGCATATAAATCCTTTTGGCATGACGGTGAATTTGGAATGGGAATAGGGAGTGTAATCCTCACATTGAATGCAGTATTTCTTACTATGTACACGATCGGCTGCCATTCTTTGCGGCACTGGGTGGCTGGTGGACTCAACCAATTTTCCAGGACACCTTTCCGGCGACTCCGTTACCGACTATGGGAGATCTTCACGGTCGCAAACGAGCAGCATCGAAGGTGGGCTTGGACGAGTTTGATTTGGGTGGGATTGTCAGATTTGTACGTCCGCTTAGTCGCTAATGACGTTCTTACAGATTTCAATACATGGGGAAATTTTTAAATGGCGGCAATTGAAACACACGACTACGATGTGCTGATAATAGGCGCCGGTGGGGCTGGTCTTAGGGCAGCGGTAGAGGCCACGATGAAGGGTTGCAAGACAGCAATCATTACCAAATCACTTTTAGGCAAAGCGCATACCGTTATGGCTGAAGGCGGTATGGCAGCCGCTATGGGAAATGTTTGGGCGCAGGATAATTGGAAAGTTCATTTTAGAGACACCATGCGCGGCGGAAAGATGTTGAATAACTGGCGTATGGCACAGATACATGCGCAAGAAGCTCCTGAGAGAGTGATCGAGCTAGAAGGCTGGGGTGCTTTATTCGACCGAACTCCGGATGGCAAGATACTCCAGCGTGATTTTGGCGGGCATAGGTACGCTCGACTTGCCCATGTTGGGGACCGGACCGGCTTAGAAATGATTAGAATCTTGCAGCAGCGCTCGGTGGCCGGTGATATTGCGGTTTTTGCGGAGTGCACTATTAATCATATAACTGTGCAAGATGGCTCTGTTAGCGGTGCTGTAGGTTATTGGCGAGAAAACGGCGAATTGGTTCAATTCCGAGCGAAATCGATTGTAATGGCTACCGGGGGACTCGGTAGAATTTGGTCAGTTACCTCAAATTCATGGGAGGGCACTGGTGACGGCCACTCATTAGCAATGAAAGCCGGAGCCGAGATGATTGACATGGAATTTGTGCAATTCCATCCGACTGGTATGGTAGCCCCTGCATCCGTGAAAGGGATTTTGGTCACTGAAGGAGTTCGGGGAGACGGTGGAACACTAAGAAACACAGATGGTGAACGTTTTATGTTTAACTACATCCCTGATATGTTCGCGTCTGAGACCGCCGATTCTGAAGAGGAAGCTGATCTTTGGTACACCGACAAGGTGAATGCTCGTAGGACACCTGATCTTTTACCTAGAGATGAGGTGGCCAGAGCAATTCATGCGGAAGTGAAAGCTGGCCGTGGGAGTCCGTCTGGTGGCGTATATTTAGATATCGCCAGTAGGCGTGACAGCGACTATATCAAACGGAGACTTCCCTCGATGTATCACCAGTTCATGGAACTCGCCGGAGTAGACATAACGAAGGATCCGATGGAGGTAGGACCTACGGCACATTACGTCATGGGAGGCGTCAAGGTAGATGCTGAGACTTGTGCCACAACAGTTGATGGACTGTATGCGGCTGGTGAAGTCGCTGCTGGACTACATGGTTCGAATAGACTTGGCGGAAATTCATTATCAGACCTGCTGGTTTTTGGACAGCGAGCAGGTTTCTATGCGGCGGAACACGCTCTGGCTAGAGAATTCGTTAATCTCGACCAAGCCCAATCAAAGGAAGCAGTGGAACGGATCACGGCTCCTCTAGAGTCTGATGGGAATGAGAATCCCTACACAATCCAGAGTGAGCTTAGAGAGCTCATGCAAGCTCAGGTTGGGATAATCAGAAACCAAGCAGATATGGAATCAGCGTTGAACACGATCCACACGCTAAAGGAACGTGCTCTTGGAGTATCTGCCCCTGGTGGGACCGCATACAACCCTGGGTGGCACACTGCTCTTGATCTTGAGCATCTACTGTCAATGGCCGAGACAACCACTCTGGCAGCACTCGAACGAAAAGAGTCTCGTGGAGGACATACGAGGGATGATTTCCCGACAGCGTCGGAGGAATTTGGGAAGGTAAACGTTATGGCTAAATATGATGAGTCCGGTGGGATTGTCATACAACAGCAACCTCTTGCTGAAATGCCAAATGATCTCAAGGAACTTTTCGAGGACTGATTGGAAGGCATTACATAATGACTACTGCGAATTTTTCTGTTTGGCGTGGTGACGATGACGGACAGTACGAAAAATATGAAGTCAGTCTTGAGGACGGTATGGTCGTTCTTGATGTAATTCATAAAATTCAGGCCGAGCACGCAGGTGATTTAGCAGTGAGATGGAACTGCAAGGCTGGGAAATGTGGTTCATGCTCGGCCGAGATCAATGGACATCCTCGCCTGCAGTGCATGACTCGTATGGATGAGTTCGAAGATGGGGAGGAAGTTATTGTGGCCCCTCTCAAAGCATTCCCGTTGATCAAAGATCTTGTTACGGATGTGAAATATAACTACGACAAAGCCAAAACCATACCATTTGTTGATTTAGAGGAGCCAGCCGAAGGTGATGTTCGTCGGATGGCACAGATAGATATTGAGAGGGTGCAAGAGTTTCATAAGTGCATAGAATGCTACATGTGTCAGGATGTGTGTCACGTGATCAGAGATCATCCGGAGAACCAGGATGCGTTTGCTGGTCCGAAATTCTTCGTACAACTCGCCTCTGTGGCGATGCATCCTCTGGATCAAAACCCCAAAAGCGATACTGTGGCCCATGGGTTTGGTTTGGAATATTGCAACATAACGAAATGCTGCACGGAGGTATGTCCTGAAGGAATTAAGATTACCGACAATGCAATCATTCCGCTCAAAGAGCGACGTGCGGACGAGCTGTATGATCCCTTAAGGATGATCGGTAGGCTGATTTCGAGAGGTAAGGATAAAAGCTAAAGAGAACTTACTCATTTCAGTCTATACCATCTCATTTGGTCGCACCCATTCATCATATTGCTGTTCGGTCATTAGGTTGAGCTGAAGAGCTGATTCCTTAAGGGTGATTGACTGGTCGTGGGCATTCTTAGCTATTTTTGCGGCGTTGTCATAACCGATATGAGGATTCAACGCTGTGACGAGCATGAGACTCGATTCCATGAGCTCGGTGATTCTGCGGATATTCGGTTTTATTCCAGTGACGCATCTGTCAGCAAAGGATCGAGCCGCATCTCCAAGGAGTCTGAGCGACTGTAAATTGTTCGCAGCAATAACGGGCTTGAAAACATTTAGTTCAAAGTGTCCAGTTGCACCTCCTATACTCACTGCGACTGCATTGCCCATAACCTGGGCACAAACCATTGTCAGTGCCTCGCATTGAGTAGGATTTACTTTGCCTGGCATAATGCTTGAGCCTGGTTCGTTTGCGGGGAGAATAAGCTCACCGAGTCCTGCTCTGGGTCCAGAGCCAAGTAGTCTGATATCGTTAGCGATTTTCATAAGAGAAGCCGCGACGGTGTTGAGGGCTCCTGCAAGTTCAACTTGTGCATCGTGGGCGGCAAGTGATTCGAATTTATTTGGAGCCGTGACAAAGTCTATATTTGTATAAGTAGCAGCTGATTCAGCAGCTTTTTCGGCAAAGTGGGCCGGGGCATTCAATCCTGTTCCGACAGCAGTTCCACCCAGAGCTAGTTCCTTGAGATTGGGCAGTACGTTCTCGATTCTGATTATCGAGCGGGCCACCTGCTCGACATATCCCGAGAATTCCTGCTCAAGGGTGAGTGGGACTGCATCCATCAAATGCGTACGTCCGATTTTGACAATGCCACCAAAAGTTGCTGTCTTAGTCTGGAGGCTCGTAAGTAAATGTTGGAGACCGGGTAGTGTTACATGCATGATTTGTTCCACTGTGGCGATACTCATTGCCGCAGGGAAAGTGTCGTTTGACGACTGAGACATATTTACGTCGTCGTTGGGATGTACGGGGACTTTTGAACCTATTACTCCTCCAAGAGCTTCAATGGCCTTATTCGAAATAACCTCATTTACATTCATGTTTGTCTGAGTTCCTGAGCCGGTCTGCCATATGACAAGAGGGAAATGTGTGTCCAAATCTCCTGAAATTACTTCTTCAGCAGCACTGACAATGGCTTGATGTTTTTGATCATCCAACAGACCTAATTCATGATTCGCATTGGCAGAAGCGTATTTGACTATTCCCATTGCTCGTATTAATGCCCGTGGCATTGTCTCGGTGCCAATAGGGAAATTTTCAAGTGACCGTTGAGTTTGTGCTCCCCAGTACTTGTCAGATGGGACACCTATCGTTCCCATCGTGTCAGATTCTTGTCGTATGGTGCCGTTCTGTGTCATCAGTACTGCCCTTATTGCTTTATCCGCTGATTTATGAAAGCGAGAGAAGGTTAATTACGAGGTGTCGCGGCAACAAGTTCCTTGACTGCATCTCCTGCTGCTTGAATAGCCGCTAGTTCATTTTCGGATACTGGTATTTCATGAATCGAGCTGATTCCCGAGGCTCCGAGCTTCAGAGGTACTCCGACATAGGCGTCAGTGATGCCAAACTGGCCATTTAGGAAGGCGCAGGCAGGCAAAAGACGTTGCTCATCAAGGAGAATACTTTTGACCATCTCAATCGTCGCGACGGCTGGAGCAACAAAAGCGCTTCCGGTTTTAAGAAGGCCCACTATTTCAGCACCTCCGTTCTTAGCACGATTGACTAATTTCTCTATTTGACTCTCGTCGAGGAGGGAACTCAAAGGTACTCCTCCAACGCTAGCATTGGAGGATAATGGCACCATGGTGGCTTCTGTGTGGCCCCCAAGAACCCACGCTGAGACATCTTTGACGGATGCTCCGGTTTCCATAGCTATAAATGAGCGATATCGGGCAGTATCCAGCATCCCGCCCTGTCCGACAACACGAGCGGCATCCCAGCCACTCGTCTCGAGTGCCACATGACACATTGCATCCATGGGATTAGCGAATATCACTAATATCGCACTCGGCGAATGTTTTGTCGCCTCCGCCACGACAGATCTGACAATCCCTGCATTAGTCTTAAGCAAGTCTTCTCGAGTCATTCCTGGCTTTCTGGCCACTCCAGAGGTCACTACGATCACATCGGAGTCAGCAGTATCTCCCCAGTCATTGGTTCCTACAACAGTTGACGAAGAGTTTAGCCACGCCTGCGCTTCGGCAATATCGAGTGCTTTACCCTGGGGTAATCCTTCGACGATGTCGATGAGAGTGACATCTGCTATCCCTGTGGCACCGAGTATTTGGGCCATAGTCGCTCCAGTGTTTCCAGCTCCTACGATGGTCACCTTTTGTCTTGGCATGTCTGCATTTCTCCAATGATTAGGCGATATTTCGCCATTAGATTTGTTTTCTTTATTGCTATATTTTGGATACGGCCTCTTGTAGTCGAGTATCGATTGCACCGAGGAATCCTTCGGTAGTGAGGAATTCCTGTTCAGGACCCACAATCAGCGCCAGATCCTTGGTCATATCACCGGATTCAACAGCTGAAATACAGACTTCTTCAATAGTCTGTGCAAAAACTGCGAGGTCATCGTTATCGTCAAGTTTTGCTCTGTGCGAGAGTCCACGTGTCCACGCAAAAATCGAAGCTATGGGGTTAGTGGATGTTGCTTGGCCGGCTTGGTGTTGCCTGTAGTGTCGCGTGACAGTTCCATGGGCAGCCTCAGCTTCAACGGTGTCTCCATCAGGAGTAAGTAGTACAGACGTCATCAATCCAAGTGAACCGAATCCCTGAGCAATAGCATCTGACTGTACGTCTCCGTCGTAATTTTTACACGCCCAAACAAGACCACCCGAACCTTTCATCACCTGCGCAACTACGTCATCGATTAATCGATGTTCATATTCGATACCAGCGGCCTCGAAGTCGGTTTGGAAGTTCTTCTCATATTCATCCTGGAAGATATCGCGGAAACGACCGTCATAGCGTTTTAAGATGGTGTTTTTTGTTGAGAGCCAGAGTGGGAAACGTCTTTCGAGGGCATAGCGCATACAGGAACTAGCGAATCCACGAATAGACTCGTCAGTGTTGTACATCCCCATGGTGATGCCGCCAGCATCAAAAGAGTTAACTTCTTCTACAATAGGGTCACTACCATCAGCTGGCTGGAAGGTGAGGGTTACCGTTCCAGGGCCCGGTATTACGAAATCAGTAGCTCGATACTGGTCTCCATGTGCATGCCGTCCCACAATTATTGGCTCTTCCCAGTTGGGAACAATTCGGGGGATATTGTTACATATGATTGGCTCTCGGAAAACCGTACCGTTTAGGATGTTGCGGATTGTGCCGTTTGGCGATCGCCACATTTCTTTGAGTCCAAATTCTTCAACTCGGTCCTCATCGGCTGTGATTGTTGCACATTTTACGCCGACACCGTGTCGGGCTATAGCATTGGCTGAATCAATAGTGATCTGATCATCGGTCTCGTCACGCTTCTCTATGCTGAGGTCATAATATTCGAGCTCGACATCTAAGTAAGGGAGAATTAATTTTTCTCGAATGAAGCCCCACATGATGCGGGCCATTTCATCACCATCGAGCTCCACGACTGGGTTTTTTACGTTAATTTTTGCCATATATTAAATCCTTCAAATTAGATCGATATTTAAATCAAGTCTGCTACTAAAGACCTTACTCGAGGTAGTCAGATTGGACTTGCAAACGTAACGAGTATAACGCGGCCAGCTTTTACTTGTGAGTAAAAAAGCTGGCATATTTATGCCTAATCTATTCGCTATAGAGGGATATTCCCATGTTTTTTAGGAAGGCCTTTCTCAGACTTGGTTTCAAGAAGTTTCAATGCCTGACAGATTTTTATTCGGCTGTCACGGGGGTCGATGACATCGTCGATATAGCCTTTGCCGGCTGCAATGAAGGGATGCTCTAGCGAAGACCGGTAGTTTTCTATGAGTTCTGTTCTGGTAGCATCTTCATTCTCAGCCTCAGATAACTCACGACGGTTGATTATATTTACTGCTTGTGTGCCTGCCATCACTGCGATTGCTGATCCTGCCCACGCATAATTAATGTCTGCTCCTAGGTGTTTGGAGCCCATCGCATCATAGGCACCGCCGAATCCCTTACGAAGTATCACCGTGACCTTGGGCACTGTAGCTGCAGCATATGCATATACTAACTTTGCTCCGTGACCAATAATTCCGCCATATTCTTGTGAAACACCCGGCAGATAGCCAGGGACGTCAACCAAGGTAACAACTGGCAGGTTGAAAGAGTCACAAAATTGAACAAACCTAGCAGCTTTTCGCGAAGAATCGATATCGAGTACACCGGCTAAGTAGAGTGGCTGATTACCGACTACGCCCACAGTTTTTCCATCAAATCGAGCGAGGCCGACCACGATATTTGGTGCAAACCTTTCATGGACTTCAAGGAATGTACCTTCATCGACTACGCGCTCTATAACATCACGGATGTCATAGGGCTTGTCAGAATCATCCGGTACGATGTCGCCTATGTCATCGATGAGTCGGCTGGTGGAATCGCCTGTATTCTGCACAGGAGCATCATCTAAATTGTTTCCAGGGAGATACGAAAGTAGTGCTCGTACGTCTTGCAGGAGATCTTCTTCCGTCTTAGCTGAAAAATGGGCGACCCCACTCTTCGCAGTGTGTGAATTTGCACCGCCAAGTTCCTCCGCAGTCGTATCCTCACCCGTTGCCGCCAGGACTACATCTGGCCCGGTCAGGAACATATATGACGTTTCTTCCACCATGAAGATGAAGTCGGTTAGTGCAGGGGAGTAGACAGCCCCTCCAGCACACGGGCCGGCGATAATAGAGATCTGAGGAACAACCCCGCTCGCTTGAACGTTCCGGTAAAAGATTTCACCGTATCCAGCTAGTCCGGAGACTCCTTCTTGTATTCTGGCACCCGCCCCGTCATTAAGACCGATAATCGGAACTCCCGCCTTAGTCGCAAGATCCATTATTTTACAGATTTTTTGTCCCATTACTTCACCGAGTGAGCCGCCGAACACCGTGAAATCCTGAGAAAATATTGCCACGTTTCGATTTTCGATTTGGCCCCAGCCAGTCACAACGGCATCACCGAAGAATGCGTCACCAGGTACGTTTTCATCTATAGCTAGTGAGTCAACTTCCACGAACGAACCGGGGTCGAGAAGGAGGTCTATTCTCTCTCGTGCAGTGAGTTTCCCACTTTCATGTTGACGGTCTATTCGGGCTTGGCCACCACCCAGGAGGCTTTTTTCTTTGATATCTTTCAGATATTGCAGGTCATTTTCACTCACTTAAAAAAATCCTTCCGAGTCATTTAATTATAATTATTAAGAATATTGTTTTAATACACGTGAGTATCTCGGAGATGCTCCCAGTCCGCTACTCGTTTCCTATCACTGAGAATATCACTGTGACTTCGTAAAATATCAATTCTCTGCTGGTACGTTGAGTATTTGACCGATGTAAATCATAGACAAATCCACGTCAGGATTTAATAATTCAAGGGTCAGATAACTGATCTGAAATCGCTCAGCTATCAAAATTGCCGCGTCGCCGGCAACCACCTCGTATAGGACAGTTGGTATAGTTTGATTTTCACTCACAGCCTCCGACGCGTTATCGTTCTTTTGATCCAGTTCTTCATTTGCGGTAGTTGGGCTGGCGACCTTGAGTCTTTGGCCAACATAGATTAGGTCGTCTGTCTGTTCCGGGTTGAGCTCTAGTAGTTCCTGCACAGTGAGTCCGAGTGCGGCCGAAATCGAAGTGAGGGAGTCTCCGGATTTGACGACATAGATATCGTGGCTGTGGGTTTCCCTCACAGAAGCCTCAGCTTGTCCGGTCTCTGTGCTGGCTGACTTATCGGAACTGTTTACGGTGGTGTGCTGTGGAGTAGCAGTAGGTGCCAAAGGAGCTGAGACTGTGTAAATGGGGAATTGTTTTCCCTGTGCCGGCACTTCTTTTACACTTCGTTCTTCGGAGTCGCCGAGGCCTAAACTGCAACCACTTAATATGAGAAACGCCGCAAACATACCAGCGTGCTTTGCCAAGGAAAGCCCATCAAAACTAGGCATAGTCCAAACCTTTGCCGCCCCGCCTGTTTATGATACTACCAGTAGATAACAAATTCCTTTAGCGTCTGAATAAAGTACGAGCTTTGCGCCAGAGACGAAATATCAGTGGTGGCTGTTTAAACTCTATGGTTTTTCCTCGCCACATCTGCTCAATGCCATTAGAGGAGTTAGTGCCAAAGACGATCATCCCGAACGCCGCGACAAGCAGAGCTAAACCCAACGGGACTCCCCATACTGCTAGTGGGAAGACTCTCCGGACAATCATGCTCGTTACAATAAATACCACTGCCCAAAGCACTAAGTTGCCCACCGTAACCCTTGAAAGTAAGGAAGATACTGGAATAGTAATTTTATTGCTGAGTTCGGAGATAAATTCTCTTACTACTTCGAATCTAGGCTCTTTTGGAGTAGTATCCTCGGGGAAATCATCTATTTTCCCCAACAGCTCCTCTATCTCATCTTCGATGTTTTTATCGTTCTTATCTTCTGACATTTCTCAAGATCCTATGTCTGCGAGCGGCTTAAAACTGTGAGAGGAAACTGAACCTATTACTATGATAATGCCTAATGTCGGTTACCCCTTGTAACACCATTGCTATGCGTTCGACTCCCATTCCGGCCGCAAAACCCGTGTAGATGGTTGGGTCGTATCCTGCATCTCGTATTATGTCAGGATGAACCATCCCTGCTCCTAATAATTCGAGCCAGCCCGAACCACGGCAAATCCCACAATCACGCTCGCTTCCATCGCATTTGAAACAATCAATAGCGACCTCAACTCCAGGCTCTACGAAAGGGAAATACGAGTGTCGCATCATTATCTTACGTTTGGCCCCGAACATTTGTCTCGCCCATTCCTGTAATGTTCCCTTCAGATTAGCCAAAGTAATTCCCTTATCGATTGCCAACAGCTCAACTTGTTCGAGCATCCATTCGTGTGTGGCGTCGGTTGCTTCATATCGGTAGCAGCGGCCGGGGACGGCTATTCGTATTGGCGGGGTAGGGTGATCTTCCATATATCGAATCTGCATTGGACTTGTATGGGTTCGAAGCAGTAATTTTTCATCAGAATTTTGTTCATTCAGCCAGAAGGTGTCCCACATGTCCCGAGCGGGATGATCAGCTGGGATGCGCAGCTTGCCAAAATTGTAGCTATCTTGCTCAACCTCAGGACCTTCCACTGTTGTGAAGCCAAGTCTAGTGAATACGTCAAGTATTTGTCTTCTAACCACTGTGATTGGATGTAGGCCACCCCGTAGGGTAGGTGTTCCCGGTAATGTCGCGTCTAGTGCATCAGACGAGTGATTTCCAGTGTTTATATTTGCTGTAGCGTCTTCATAGGCAGATTCCAGCTGTTTTCTTGCGAGATTTACCTGCTTTCCGAACTCCTTCCGGATTTCAGGCGGCAATTCTCCAATACCTCTCATCATGGCGGTGACTGAGCCCTGTCTGCCTAAAACCTCCAGCCGCCAAGCTTCCAGGTCGTCGGAATCTTGAGCAAGTTCAAGTCGTTGTTTGGCTTGATCTAGGCTAGTCTTTATCATGTCGAGTGGGGTGGCTTCTGACATGTATAGAAGTCTAGTTGAACCTTCGACTAAATGGGTATATGTCTGGTGTTTCTTTAAGGAGTGTTCGATTAAATGCGTGGATATGTATTGGTTGGGACAGAGGTGGGAGCAGCTAGGGCTGTCACCAAGGGTTTGGAGCGAATAGAGACAGAACATTGCAAGGTCCTCTCTGTTGACACAGTCACGGGGCAGTACGATGTGATCGTCCAGTTGGAGGCAGAGTCACTCGATGAACTTGGTCGTGCGATAACAGAAGATGTGGCCACTATTTCAGGTGTTACGACCACACTGACCTGCCTGGTTGTTAATCTTTCCTAGAGGAATTTCGGGCTGGTGATTAACCAATGAATGATGCCCAAGAACTCGGTACTGCGTTTACTGATCGTGTACTTATCCGGCCGAGGCAGTCACCGGATCTTGTTGACTTGGTGAATTCAGTGTGTCAGTTAGTTGGAAGGCGACTACCGTATGATGATGCGCGAACCATCGATATTGGGACTGACGCGGAACACCTGATTTTTGTGATCCTAGATGGGCTCGGGTCACAGATGCTAGCAGAGTATGCTCCCTCTGACAGCTGGTTGAACACTCATATGCGTGAATCCATCATCTCAGTGTTTCCGTCAACGACTCCAGTCGCGTTAACGTCACTTTCCACGGGTTTGCCACCCGCAATTCACGGAATAAATGGTTGGTGGACCTGGTTGGATGCTATTGAAAATCCAGTAACCGTATTCCATAATGAAGTTGCTCTGAACAAAGCGTCTCTTTTCGAATCGATGCCTGCACTAACCGAATTATATGACTGGGACCCAATCCTTCCACTTTCTAATAGAGACAACCTTTGTTTCTTACCCGATAATTTGATTCGAAGTACCTATTCGGATCATGCTTTTTTTGGGGTGGAGAGGATTGGATTTCAGTCTTTTGACGAGCTGCCCACCATACTGCCAGAAAGTATAAAAAGTAAGACACGGCCGACATATTCATATGTGTATACGGCAAATCCGGATACCCTGGCTCACCGTGATGGACCTGGCGCCACAGTCTCGGACTCGATCGCACAAATTGACCAGGTAATGCATTCTCTTGTGACTCAACTTACGGCAAAGCATTTGAACTTTAAAATCATTGTGACTGCAGATCATGGTCACCTTGCGATAGATGAGCATCTGACGTTGGAACCCGATTCATATCTAATGTCTTATTTAGACAGTCCACCTTTTGGAGATATGCGCATGCACTACTGGGTCTGTAATCCTGCAGTATCTAATGAATTCATCGAGGAATTTAAAAATCAGTATGGCGACAAATTCTACCTACTTAGAACCCAGGAAGCGCTCGACATGAACCTATTCGGTGACTCTAATCCTAAAGCTGAGATACTCTCTCGATTTGGCGATTTTGTCTCTATCGCGAAAGGTGCCACTGCATTGCGATACGGCGGGTACCCTGGACAAGAAAGTTTCCTTCGCATGAAATCACACCACAGTGGGCTCACTGCTGACGAAATGCTAGTGCCCCTGATACTCTGCGAAAACTAGTCTAATTGCTTTAATCATGTTCTCATTATTCCGCCGGTTTGTTGTTTTATGTTCTTCAGTATTTTTGCGAGAAATGTTTGAACTTCGCCGCCGGTCAAAGTTCTGTCTGGGGCTTGCCACTGGATTCTAAGTGATACTGATTTCTCATTTTCATTGAAAGGTTCACCCTCGTAGATATCAAATATTTCCACTCGCTTGACGAGTGGAGCAGATTCGATAATCTCTATCAGGTTATTTGCCGGAGTAGCTTTGTCAACAATTACAGAAATATCGTGCTCCACCACCGGGGTGTTGCCACCGATATGGGGGATATTTCGTTCATTCAATGCTTGAATCAGCACAGCAGTATCTATGTCAATTAGAGTGACTGGAATCTCAATTCCAAATTCGTTTGCAATATCTGCTCGGACATCTCCGATAACCCCAAAAGTTTCACCCTTGTGACAGACAAGTATCGAGTTACTAAACCCATAGGTTACTTCTGCACTAGGATCCGAGTTGCTAGTTTCCACGTATTTGTAATCTAGCCGTAACCCAGCAAGTGCTGAGTCAAGTAAACCTTTCGCCCGGAAAAAATCGAAGGTTATATCCGTGGGTTGTCCCCACCGATCTAACTCATGTCCTAAGACCGCAGCACAGAGCATTTGTTTTTCTGTGTGGTGGTCGCTTTTGTTTTTAAGGTAGATCGGCGCCATTTCAAAGATGGCAACCTGCCGAGTATCTTCTTTTAGTTGTTGGCTTGCAGTTTCAAGTAAAGAGTGTCGTAAAGATGTCCGTAGGACAGCTCTTTCTGACGAAAGAGGATATTGCAGTGACATAGGTGGATAATTCTCTAGATGCCCATCGGGTAGGACTTTGGAGAGCTGTTCCGCCGTCGTTAGTGAGTAAGAGATGATCTCTTGAAATCCTGCCTGGCAGAAAGAATCGATGATTTTATCTTGGCGTTGACTGTCATCAGACTCCCATAGAGGTATGGGGCCGGAAATAGGTTCTGCTGGTAGATTGTCATAGCCTATAAGCCTGACAATGTCCTCGGCAATATCCTCCATTATTTCAACATCAGTTCTCCAAGAGGGTGGCACAACTTCGAAGCAATCATTTTGTTCATCAAGTGCATAGCCCAAAGAATCTAAGATTCTAGTAATCTCACTCGATCCGATCGATATACCCAAAACTCGCTCTATATCTTGGGGAGTTATAGCGATGGATGGTCGAGTTGGAGGCTTGGAATATTCGTCTACAAAGTTACTGTTTTGTGCACCACCACAAATCACCTTGTAGAGATTTAGAGCTCGATGTGCGGCATGTTCCACGAGATCTGACGAAAGTCCTCGTTCGAATCGACGAGACGCTTCAGAATGGAGATTGAATCGCTGTGCGCAACGTCGGATTAGAGCAGGATTGAAATGAGCAGCCTCCAAAAGAATAGATGTGGTGCTTTCGGTGACCTCAGTTTTGGCGCCACCCATCACCCCAGCAAGTGCGATTGGCCCGGAACTATCTGCGATTACTAAAACTTCTTCATCCAATTTGTGTGTCTCGCCGTCTATAGTGACTATTTGCTCTGTGTTTTTAGCCCGTCTGATCTCTATTGCACCCTGCAAGCTATTCAGGTCAAAAGCATGAAGTGGCTGGCCGATCTCCATCATTACATAATTGGTGATATCCACTATTGAGTTAATAGAACGCACTCCAGCCGCATTCAATCGGGTTTGGAGCCACTTAGGTGAAGGTCCGTTATACAGGTTTTCGATGACTATTCCTGAGTATCGCCGACAGTCGTCTGTGTCCGCGATCTTGATTACGGGATCGCCTCCTAACGAATTGTTCTCTTCAGGAGTGGTTAATGCGGGTTCGGCTAACGGAAGATCAAGTATTGTCCCGATTTCCCTGGATATCCCAAGCATGGACATCATGTCAGGTCGATTTGGCCAAACATGGACGTCAAGGATGATGTCTCCAAGATGATTTTTAAGTGTTTCACCAATCGGGGCTGATTCGTGTAGAACCAAGATTCCATCATGTGCCTCCGATAAGCCGAGCTCAGCTTCTGAGAGGACCATTCCCGAACTTTCTATTCCTCGAATTTTGGCTTTTTTTAATTTTGTTAATTGGCCGTTAGCAGGATTAGTGACCATAGCGCCCTCTTGCGCGAAAGCTATTTTTTGATCGACCGCAAGGTTGGGAGCGCCGCATACCACAGTGGATGGAGTGTCTGCACCGTGATCGACAGTTGCCAGTCTAAGTTTATCTGCATCGGGGTGGGAATTTATTTCAAGTACTTGTCCAACGGTGATCAATTCGCCCCAATCAGCACCCAATGCACGAATGCCTTCAACCTCGGCTGAAGCTGCAGTTATACGATCAGCGAACTCATCGATGTTTATATCTGTCGGAATATCTAAATACTCACGCAGCCAGTCGAGCGAAACAAACATTGAGCTAGCCGATCACGCGTCAGTTTGCGCGGGGTCTTGATAAACTCTGTCCGGAAGGGCACCGTCAATCTCTCGTTTCAGTTTTACTGCGGCTTGAGTCCGGTGCCACGGGAAAATGAACTCATGCTGCATAGGACCGTTGGCCTCTATGACATTTATTATCAGACGCCCAAATGGCCATCGTTTAGGTTCATGTAGAGTTACCGTCCGAATGGCGGATAAGTCGAAATGTTCCTGATGTCTTCCTAGATTAGTTTTCCTAATTAGTCGTGAAATAACAATACCGGTTAGTCCGGCACCAACTATCGGGATACCTATGAAAAGCACAGTTAAAAGCAGTCCCATCAATGTGCCAGTTCCTGATAGCCAAAAGAGGCGGTTCGCCAACATGTCCGTCACAGTCAACACACGACCGTCAAAATTGAGCATTCCATCACGGGAGTTAAGAGTGAACGGTGGGTCTTCTATGAATCGCATTTCCACATCCTTAAGAATCATGCCACGTAATTTTATCAGCTACCGGAATTCGATAACGATCTACTCCCGAGTCAGATTTGTTCTCGGCCGCATATCCAAGATGCACGATACCAATAATTTCTTCGTTTTCCTTTAGCCCTAAATACAATTTTGCCTTCATGCTTCGGGACAGTTTCCCAGTGCGCCATCTGCTAGCCAGTCCTTTTTCATGAGCTGCTAATAGCAGATTCTGAATACCTGCAGCTCCGGCTGATAATTCTTCCAAGTATCTGCTTTTCCCGTCACTGTATTCCGGCACACTGATTATGATGGCGACCGGAGCTGATAGAACGGTAGTCTTGCGGGCATCAATTATTTTATCTTTGGCCGCCTTATCAATCTGTTCAGGAAGTTCTGAAAGGCTTACCTCAATATCAAGATCAGCTAATCTCTCTAAACCAACTCCAGTGAACACGTCAAAACGCCATGACTGATTAAGGTGATGGGTCGGGGCCCAGGTAAAGGCCTCGAGAACAGCTTCGATCAAGTCCTTTGAGGGCGTTTCTGAGGAAAATGTAGTTGTGCTTTTTCGTTCTGTAATCGCTGACCATACATCCATAGGTGGTTCTCCCTATGAGCCAAACTCACTGAGTAGACTACGCTGCTGAAGTTTGCAGCGCCTGACTCGCGTTTTCACAGATTAGTGTGAAAGCTTCAGGGTCAGATACTGCCAGCTCAGCTAGCGACTTCCGATCGAGATTAATGTCCGCCAGTGACAATCCGTGAATCAACCGCCCGTAGGTCAGACCATTAGCCCGCGCCGCAGCGTTGATGCGTACGATCCATAATCGGCGAAAATCTCTACGACGTTCTCTCCGGTGGTCCGTAGAGTATCTGAGGGCATGCATCATGCTTTGGTGTGCTACTTTGAAATTTGTCCGGCGTTTTCCTCGGTGCCCTTTGGTATAGAGCATTACTTTCTTATGTCTTCTGCGGGTTTGTACTCTGGAGCGAACTCTTGGCATTACGATGTTCCTTAATTCTAATTTTTAGGCGTAGGGGAGGTTCTTGCGAATCGCCCGATTAACTGAGGTATGTGAGGCCACATCCTTAAGATTCTGGTAAAGCTTCGAGCGAGCCCGCTTGTTTCGTTTTGGATTTCGTGCACGGAGCATAATTTTACCGCTGCCCGTAATTCTTACTCGTTTCGCCGTACCCTTATGGGTTTTCATTTTTGGCACAGTAGATGCTCCAATCAATTGTTTTGTCAGCAATATGCCAGGTAATTAGCCTACTGGCTCAGCTTTTTTCGACGGTGCTTTACGGATAGGCTCAAGAGTCATTGTCATGAATCGCCCTTCCATGCCCGCCTTTCTTTCTTGTTCTGCAACATCTTCCAGTTGTTCGAAGAACCAAGCTAAAAGTTCTTCTCCTACTTCCGGATGAGTAATTTCTCGTACTCTAAAGACTACCGAAACCTTCACCTTATCGCCACCGGCTAAGAGTTTTCTTGCTGTCCGGACTTTAAAATCTTTATCATGCTGTCCGATTTTTACTCTCATTCTGACTTCTCTAAGCTCTACCGCCTTTGATCCTCGGCGAGCTTCACGTTCTTTTTTACTTTGCGCATATTTCCATTTGCCGTAGTCCATAATTTTGACTACTGGTGGAGAGGCCGCAGGTGCTATTTCAACTAGATCTAAGTCAGCGTTATCTGCAAGATCTTGAGCTTGCGCAACGGGCATCACCCCGAGCTGCTCCTCGTCTCTCACGACCCGCACTTCAGCGGCCCGAATTTCTTCATTGATACGCAATTCTTTCGCTATGCTATTCCTCCTAGCGGCTAGCGCACTTTAAACCTTTGTAGCTAGGTTTTGGTGCGACTTCAATATATGACAGGAAGATAGTCTAGCATCGGGCTTTGATTTAAGCGAGGATTTTAATCTGACACTTCATATTCAACTATGAGATCAGATTTCTCGGCTCGGCCACCAGCCTCCACGTGGATGACGGTGATTTTGCCCGCAGATGGCACTTTGATTTCGTTTTGCATCTTCATCGCTTCAATTACAGCGACGGTTTGGCCTTCGGCCACGATGTCGCCCACCGTCACACGAATTTCGGTCAGAACCCCTGCCAGTGGGGCAGATACTTTACCAGGAGGATCTTCCGTTACTGAGTTTCCTCGTTGTTTTCGTGCCGCCTGACTATTCTGAACACTCAGAGTTCTATTATTGGCAGTAATTCGCCAACCATCCGATGTGGACACCACATATCCCTGCCAGTTCCCGTCAGATTCGATTAAAGACATCAGCCCTGGGATACCGGATAACGCAACATCGACCAAAAAGGCATCACCTCCATCGATGGAGACAGCGAAACCCGTATCGAGCTGATCGATTTCTACCGAGTAATTTACTCCGTCAATTGTTAGCGGGTACCTCGAAGCCATCCGGACTCTCCAGTCGAAATTGGTAGCCCTTCCATGGAGTTGCCGCGGCCAGCGGATGTCCATTTGGAGGCTTTTTTACTTTGTGTTTGCGTACCCGAACCGGTATTTGTTGTCAGTGAGGAAGATATGGCTGCTGCTGCCAACGCCATGTGTAGTTCGCTTTCACTCAGGGTGTTTTCAGGCATTACGAAACTTTGTTCCAGCCAATTCGTATGGATATTTCCAGATCTGAAATCTTCATTGTCCATGAGTGCTAGATGAAACGGGATATTTGTTTGCGGGCCAGATATCAGTAACTCTCTTAAGGCCCGTTTCATTCGTTCTATCGCCAGCTCACGAGTCTCGGCCCACACTATTAATTTACCTAAGAGTGAGTCATAGAAGATCGGCACATCTAAGCCCGAAAAGAGCATTGAATCGAAGCGTACTCCTGGTCCAACAGGGTATTCAACATGATCTATTAAACCAAGCGACGGGCGAAAATTTTCGTAAGGGTCTTCTCCATTGATTCTGCACTCTATTGCCCAGCCGATTGGTCCGCTGTCGATCAGGCCATCTGTAACCGACGCTCCGCCGGCGACTGCTATCTGAAGGGCTACAAGATCAACCCCGCCGAAGATAAGCTCTGTAACTGGATGCTCAACCTGCAGTCGTGCATTTACTTCTAAGAAATAAAACTCACCCTGTGAATCCATGAGGAACTCAACTGTTCCTGCATTCTGATAGCCACTTCCTTTAGCGGCTGAGATGGCAGCATCACATAACCTCTGGCGAATTTCAGGCGTGACTGCTATTGAGGGGGCCTCTTCGAGGACTTTTTGATTTCGTCTTTGTACCGAACATTCCCTCTCACCAAAAGCGGAGACGTTACCGTGTGAATCAGCAATTATTTGCACTTCAATATGGCGGGCAGGGGATACAAATCGTTCTAAAAATATTGTGGCGTTGCCAAATGAACTGGAAGCCTCGGAAGACGCTAGTCGCATCGAATCTTCGAGCTGGTCTGGTGTTTCCACCAGTCTGATTCCGCGGCCACCACCACCAGCGGATGCCTTTACGAGCAGTGGGAATCCCACTCGTGCCGCTTCTCGCTCAGCAGATGTAAAATCATCTGGATCAATATCATTAGCACCTGGGACAATTGGCACTCCAGCTTGTTCCATTATCTGTCGAGCAGACACTTTATCTCCAAGATTTCTCATGGAATCGGCCGTAGGGCCAATGAATTTGATTCCGGCAGAGTCGCATGCCTCGACGAATTCAGCGTTCTCAGATAAGAATCCATATCCTGGATGGATCGCGTCAGCACCGGTTTCTTTCGCCGCGTCAATAATTTTGGGGATACTCAGATAAGAGTCAGTCGCAGGGCCATCACCGATGCATACCGAATAGTCAGCCTCACGCACATGCATCAGGCTGCGATCCGGTTCGGAGTATACTGCTACGGTTTCAATACCAAGTTCTCTACAGGTTCTTTGAACCCGCAAAGCTATTTCACCACGATTTGCCACGAGTATTCGTTTGAACATTCCAATGAGCGTATACGAATCTAGTCTAAGCTGCCTCAAATATTTTAAAGTTAACTGCGAGATTGTATTTCGGCTAGGAATTTGTCTACTAATTCTCTGACAGGGATTTCGCCGAGATCGTCACCGGTCCGAGTTCTTACTGCTGCAGCATCAGCTTCAGCCTCGCGATCACCAACGACCAACATGTACGGTATTTTTTGTAACTGGGCACGCCTTATCTTGTTTCCCATTCTCTCCTTCGCGGCATCAACATTGAAACGAATACCTTGAGCCTTTAGTTCAGTGCCTATACGGTTTGCATGCTCGAGATGTCGATCAGCGATAGGGATGATTGCAACTTGAACAGGGGCCAACCACATCGGGAAGGCTCCGCCATAATGCTCGATCAGAATACCGACGAAGCGCTCGATCGAACCGAACAGGGCACGATGTACCATGAACGGTCTATGCGGCTCGCCATCATCACCAACGTATGACATATCAAATCTTTCGGGCAAATTGAAGTCGAACTGAACGGTTGAACATTGCCATCTACGTCCGAGGGCATCGGTCAAATGAAAGTCTATTTTTGGTCCATAAAATGCCCCACCACCGTCTTCGACATCATATGCAAGATCTGCGCGTTCAATTGCTTCTCTTAGGGCTCGCTCAGCCCGATCCCATTGGGATGAATCGCCTACTGCCTTCTCTGGCCTAGTCGAGAGTGTCGCAGAGATGTTCTCGAAGTTGAAGAGCCCTAAGAGGTCGAGAACGAATCGGACTACTCCATCCACTTCACTGTCTAATTGCTCTGGGGTACATATAATATGGGCATCATCCTGAGTAAATCCCCGTACCCGCAGCATCCCATGCAAAACACCCGATCGTTCATATCTGTAGACGGTGCCAAGCTCTGCGAGCCTCATAGGCAATTCCCGATATGAGCGCAGATCATTCTTAAATATCTGTATATGGAACGGGCAGTTCATCGGTTTTAGATAGTAGTCATCACCGTCAACATCCATTGCTGAGAACATACCCTCTGTGAAGAAGTCAAGGTGGCCACTGGTCTCCCACAAAGTGGATCTCCCGATATGCGGAGTGAATACCAAGTCATATCCGCCTTCATCATGAGCTTGCTTCCATGTGTCTTCGATTTCGACTCGAAGTCTCGCCCCTTTAGGGTGCCAATAAATGAGACCCGGCCCGTAATCTTCCTGAGTAGAGAAGAGATCGAGTTCTCTACCGAGGCGTCTGTGGTCATTCAGACGAGCCTGTTCCCTGAGTTCCTCGTATTCGGCTAATTCCTCTTCAGTAGAGAATAATAAGCCGTACACTCTCTGCAGCATCGTATTATTCTCATCACCTCGCCAGTAAGCCCCGGCTATCCGATCTAGCTTGAACGCACCGACCTGCCCGGTTGTCTCAGTGTGGCCTCCACGACAGAGATCCTCGAATTCACCGTGAGAAAAATGTCCCACAGTCGAGTCCTCTATTTCGTCGATGAGTTCAAGTTTGTATGGTTGATCGCTAAAGATCTCACGGGCAGCATCTTTATCAATTTGTTCACCGTGTATGGGAAGATTGGCGCGAACAGACTGAGTCATTCTCTTCTGAAGCTCAACGAGATCGTCTGGCGTTAGAGACCGTGGGAGTTCGAAATCGTAGTAGAAGCCGTCATCGACTGGTGGCCCGATGGCATATTTCGCATCAGGAAATTTTTCGAGCATTGCTTCGGCCAAAATATGAGCCGCCGAATGCCTCATTCTAAATAACTGTTCCTCCTCATTTAGTTGAGAGAATCCAGAAGCGTCGTTAGTCATTGTATTTCCCAAAAATCAATCGAAAGAATTTTTCATCTGGCTCGATACTAATTACTCTTGTCTCCGGCGGCTATAGCCGGTCCGTCGTTCCCCGCCATCATCACGTTTCGTATCTTGGCGATCATTAGCATACGAAGTCCCGTTGGCATGAGGTGACGGAGGTCCGAACCGGTTTTCACCCCCGTCACCTTTACGAACAGCCCAGATGATGCCTACCACCAAAGCCGACAGAAACACGATCATGCCTGACACGAGTATGAGAGTTCCGATCAATACATGGAGATTGAATTCGGTGAAAAGGAACACGATACCCACGGTGATCAACGCTACCGCGAATATAGATATCAGAAAAAACCAGAGTGCCCACCATCCTGTTTTTCCAATGTCATGCAGTCGTCGTACATAAAGAGCAAGCCCGGGTATAAAGGTGGCAAGACCGAAAAGGCTTTGGAGCGGACCGGAACTCTCGGTACCAAAGGAGATGACATCAACTATTGCAAGGAATATAGATACGAGAATTCCGAATAGTTGCCACCACCAAAATTCTGCTCGCGTTGAACGACCCTTGAAATCAAAATATCTTCGGAATCCGAGAGCCACGGCTTGTGGGAAGGTCACCATACCTGTTGTCCTCAATCCCGCCTAAGCAATTGTAAGTGAGTCACACCTAAACAGCAGCTGTTCCAAACGGTCCAGTTCAGTGGGTTTTATACGACAGGTTACTAGTGTGACTAATTCGCTAGAACGCGATATCGAACTTAAACGATTTCTGTAGTTGATCTCTTACGCTGGAAGCATGACCCCGATAGTCAACGGGGAGCCATTTGTACACCAATAGCCCGTCTTTATCAATTAAAAAGGTTGCTCGCACAGGAATTATTACGTGATTTTCTTCATCGACGCTTCTGCCACGACCTCGCCAGAATTGTCCCTCAGAATCATCACACTCGAACTCTCCCATGACTCCGTATTCACTCATCATCATTTCGTCAGGATCAACACACAGCTCAAAGGGCAATTGATTGTCGTTAATCATACTTTCATGTGATTCTCTACTATCCGGACTTACGCCGTAAACCGCGCAATCGAGTTCCTTAAAGTCCTGATAAACGTCACGGAATTCGCATGCTTCTTGTGTACATCCTTCGGTTCCATCAGCAGGATAAAAATAAAGGACAGCCGGCGCCCCACGTAGATCGCTCAATCGAAGAACGTTATCTGACGGATCAACTAGACGGAAGTCGGGGACACGTGCACCTATTTCTGTGGTTTTGTCATCGATCAGACGCAAAAAATTCACTAGTAAATCCCTTCCAGCAGATGCAACTCCAGCTTGAGCGTTGATTCATGATTCAATTTGTCAGGTAGGTTAGCATCTCTCACTAATCGAACTCAACTGTCTGAATCTGATTCTTGGGTGAGCACAGACAAATCTTGTCCGTCCTCGCCGACTTTAGATTCTATCTCGTTAATAATTTCATCGACCTTATTCACAAAAGGAGTGGGGAGGGTAAATCGAATAAGGCCTTCTTTATAGAATTTTCTCCTGCCTGGGAATAAGGCAAAGTTTGTCCGAAGAGCTGCGTCAGGGTCAACGTGAAGCAGATCAGCATACTCTTGAGCGATGTTACTAAGACTCATCTCCGCCTGAAATATCCTATTGAAACGTATACGCTCCATCTGATTAAGATCGCCGTAGTCAGCTCCTCCACGAGAATTAATCGAAGATAAGTCAGGATCTCCAGCCAATGTCAGAGCAAGATATTGCCGTTGCTCGTTGATAGACAAAACCAATTGTCTCTGAGCTTCAGCGTGTTGCAATCGGAGTTGATAAATCAACACGTACGCAACAGCTAATGTTGCCAATGCGGTGAGCATCTGGGCTATATATATGATGATATCGAGGGTCATGTGCTCGTCCCCCCATCTCGCAAGGGAAATAATTAGGTTGGTGGGCGATACTGGATTCGAACCAGTGACCTCTTGCGTGTCGAGCAAGCGCTCTAACCAACTGAGCTAATCACCCGCGGACCACAATACTAGCGTATAGAAAGCGAACCTGCGATCGCATGCGTTAGCGCTGCACGACAGCACTCGCTTCCGCGACAAACGCTTCCATCGTTTCGCGAACAGTCTTCACCTCATTGAAGAAAGCAATACCTTGTCCGGCTGGCTGATGTAGAAGTGGTTCGACCTGATGTCTACTGATTGATCCGAGTAAGTCCCCGACCAATATATCGTGGTATGGCATTTGCAAAGGTTTTGGATTGCCTTCGGTATCCCACTCTTCGCTCCATGCGGACTTGATCATCCTTAAAGTTTTTCCGCTATCAGATCGAGATCGTACGGTGTCATTTGAACTGGCATTGAGCAGCTGGTTCAACATCTTTGGTGAGGTATTATGTTCCTTCGTAGTTAGCCAAGGCGTACCCATCCAAACGCCTTCAGCCCCAAGAGCAAATGCGGCAGCGATGTGACGTCCTGTCGCCACTCCGCCAGCGGCCAGTACAGGAACCTTTCCGGCTACAAGATCGACGATCTGTGGTACAAGAGAGAATGTTCCGATTTCACCCGTGTGAGCCCCTGCGTCGTAACCTTGTGCCACTATCAAATCTGCACCTGCATCCAGAGCTTTTTCGGCGTGGCGTGGAGCGCCAACGAGGGACAGAACGGTTTTCCCAAATTCCTTGGCCGCACCGATCATCTCCGGAGGCGAACCGACCCCCATTGCAAATATTTTTGCGTCTGAGCGTAGGACTGCATCCAGCTGATTGCGGGCAACCTCTTCGGACCGGACGAATCGTGACCGCGCCCCCGGCAGGTTATCGCGTGGCACATTGTATTTCTCATATAGGTGATCAACAAAATTTCTGTGAGCATTAGGGAGTTCGGCTTCAATTTCTTCTCGATTATTCTTTTCAGGCATGTTTTTGGGGAGCACTAGGTCGATTCCGAACGGCAAGTCTCCAACTCTTGAACTGATCTCTTCGAGAGCTTCAGTAATTTCTTCAGGAGTATTTCGTGTGCCTCCGTAAACACCGATTCCACCTGCGAGGCAGACCTCTACTACGACATCTATTTCGTGTGTGAAGCCGAAAATAGGGTATTTTGCCCCGAGCATTTCTGATACCCGTGTGCTTAGTGCATGAGTAGCCATTTCAATCACTCCCGTCTCGATTGCTCATTGAGGTCCTAAGTAATATTTGTATCCTAACTCATAGTCGAATAGTGATAAGCCACAGGTATTATTGATGTTCGTGAGCTATAGCAGGCTTGGAATAACATAAAGCTCCAAAACGTGACTTTAGGATTGCTCGGTAATAGACTGTCTCTGGGCCTCTAGCTCAGTGGTAGAGCAACGGACTCTTAATCCGCAGGTCGTGGGTTCGACCCCCACGGGGCCCACCAATTCTCACTATCCTTCATATATGACAACTGAAGAAATAATAATCTCTATCGTTCGAATTTTCGGGGCCCTGCTGATTCTTCGGTGGGCGTTTGCAGGATCAGTACTTGCGATCGTGATTGATCTATCAGACCTCTTCTTAATGAACCTTTTAGATATGGGAGGTGTAGGGAACTATCAGGCATTAGATAAATGGTTAGATCTGACCTATATGGCTACTTTTCTTTGGGTGTCACTCAAGTGGGAAGAGCCCTACCGTCGCATTGCGATTTTTCTCTTTGTGTATCGGATAGTGGGGGTATTTATTTTTGAACTCGTTGGCAATCGATGGATTCTATTGGCGTTCCCAAATGTATTTGAGTTTTGGATAATAACTGTCACTTTTATCCGACACTATTTGCCCAAAATAGAATTGAGTGCCGGAAAGATATTACTAGTTTTGTTAGTGCTACTTGGTCTTAAAGAATTTCAGGAGTATGCGCTTCATGGCGGGAAATGGCTGGACAAATACACGGCTGTGGGTGTAGTGCAATATTGGTGGGGGATATTGAAGTCTCCATTCTGAAATACAATGGCCTTTAATCAAGTCAGGAGTAGTACATGACAGACGTAGCTTTAGTGACCGGCGCAAGTACCGGAATTGGTAACTCGACAGCCTTGCATCTCGCGCGAAACGGATATCACGTGTTCGCTACCATGCGAAATCCATCCGCAGGCCAGGAACTGGACCAGATTGCGAACGATGAGAAATTGTCATTGGATGTACTGGCTCTTGATGTGAACGACGAACAATCAGCACAGGCATGTATTGACGAAGCTGTTTCAAGATCGGGTCAGATAGATGTTCTTGTCAATAATGCCGGTGTCGGCGGTGGCGGTTCGATAGAAGAAACGCCACTTGGTGTGACGAGGGACGTATTTGAAACCAACGTGTTTGGGGCGTTGCGTATGACCCAGCTGGTTCTACCAGGCATGCGTGAGCGTGAACACGGCTCGATCGTGAATGTGACCTCGGTTGCCGGTCGAGTGGCATCTCCGAGTATGGGTTCCTATGTAGGCAGCAAATTTGCCTTGGACGCGATGACTGAAGTTTTAGCGGCTGAGGTGTTCCGTTTTGGTATTCGAGTGGCCTTAGTCGAACCTGGCGTGGTGCTGACTCCAATTTTCACGAAGCGTGACGATCGGCAGGCTCCACCTGAAGATTCCCCGTACAAGGAATTCGCCGATCGAATCGGCCATCATTTTGCCACTAAATTACAGAATCCTGCCATGCCTGAGGATGTCGCTGAGGTGATTCTTTCCGCACTTACAACCACTGAACCGAAACTACGGTATCTCGTTGGTACTGATGCGATATCACTCATGGATGCCAGAGAGAAAATTTCTGATGAGGAATGGATTGCAATGGGGCGCAGAATGTCACTTGAAGAATTTGCGGCTGCTCAGGAAGCGCTAGGTGTGGATCTTTCGTAGCTGCAAGCCTATGAATATAGTGTCTGTATCCAAATAGTGAGCTTTTGGTGTACCATTAGGGGGTGCGGCTCCGGGGGTAGAAAGCTGGAGAAGTATGAAACCAAATACACTGACTGGAACATTTTTTATAGTCGGGGCGCTGGCTCCGTTGATTGTATATATGATCTTGGGCGGTGCTGAGATCACCAACACTCTGCAGACAGAACTGATCGCAAGTTGGGCTCTACTGGCGGTTCCAATTGCCTTTATGCGGTCTAGAGACGCTATGTCTGCCGGTACGGGTAAAGACATGGCACAGATCGGTCTACTTATCCTGGTGATAGGTATGGCTGGCGGTATGGTCGCTGATGCTTTTGGCTCCATCGGAGATGAGACAAATCAAGAAGCTATCGGGCGACTTCTCTGGTCAACAATGTTTATGGGTATGGCCTTCACTGGTTTGGGTTATTACTTGGCTGAATTCTTCAACAAAATTCTCTCAGGAGCTCTTGGTCTGCTTGGTTGTGTTGGTTTCTTGGTGCTCGCCATCGGTGGTGCGAACGATGACAACACGGCGATGATGGTCATGTGGCCTCTCTGGATGCTCACCATGCTTATACTCGGAGTGATGACTCTACGCAGAGCCTAGCGACCACCGAGTCACAATAGTTTGATGAAAGTTCGGGTGTTCTCACCCGAACTTTTTCATACACTGGAAGTATGAAGTTGTTATCAAGATCCTTGATGTTTGTGTGGATCCCAGTACTTCTTCTTATCTGTATTGGTTGCTCAGGCGGAGAGACTGCCACAGTAACTGAATCTCAAGTAAACGTAGGCTCGCAGGTCCAGGCAGGTCAAACGTCCTCCCAATCTACCCAGACCCAAACCCAGACCCAAACCCAGAGCGAGAGCCAGAGCAACCAAGCAGCTTCAGGTAATCCAACCGACCCGAATCGACCGAATACTGAATCCGGTGTGATCCATGAGGACGATAAATATGCCCCGTTCAATCGACATATGGATGTACAAGGAATCCGACTGTTTGTGCTGGACGGTGTATCTAATGAAATTGTCATGAAAATTTCTCACACACTTGCGAGTATGTGGCGGGATACGGATCAGATCGACAGATCGCGTCGGGAGGAACTGCGTTTCCAGCTCGAAGATAGATATGTCTATCAAAGAATTGGCTATGGTGGCCCGGACTTTTATGGCGGTGAGCCACTTGAATATCCAGAGATTGCTGACAGGCTTGGTGATGACGCCCGTGAGTTCGCGCACAATCATATTGACTACATTTGGGAGAAAGACGAGCGTGAGAGCGACCGCCAGATTATCGAAGTGATCGAACACCTGCTGCATACATTGACAGATCAGGGATTCCGTTTCGCGTTTCCTGCAGATTGGGATTGGGAAGATCCGGATTCTACACTGAATCAAGCGATGGAACTCGCTATAGGAAATGGGCACTATAACGTTGAGTCATATCAGGACTTGCGAAATTTCGATCCTGAGGGATATAAACGAGTCATTGCCACCGAATTTGCGTTCTGGATGATATTGGCAGCGTGGGACATGTTCGAGGTTACTGGTGTCACTGCAAATGAGGAATGGGGTATTGATTCCTCCGAACGACTAAAGGAAGAACTGCCTGCCGCATTTGCACTATATGAAAACACAGTCGCTACCGTGTTGTCTCCGCCTGAACCTGAATACATCCTTGCAATTTTTGAATCTTCAGTTAGTGCACTGGTGGAGCATAAGGATTCTGGCGACAGGGACGACGGCGACCAAGATCAGGATGACGACAGGGACGAAGGCGACCATGATCACGATGATGACCACAGGGGCCATGATGATGAGCTTCCAGCCGACGATCCGAGGCAGCAGGAATTAATTTCATTCGGTCAGGCAGTTTCAGAAAATACCGGGCCAGGCTGCAATATTTGGACAGCCGTCCCGTGCCCCAAATTTCCTAATTTTGTAAAAAGTGAACCGAACAGGACCACTCTACCAGTGTACTCAGAGACGACATGTCAGGGATCATTTAGTGAGCGTGAATACTTGTTGCAAACACCGAAAGATGACTACGTGACGTGTTTAATTAATGCCAGTAAGAGTAAAGCTGAGCCGTATTTTGTTGCCGGAGCTGAGATTGATGCCCGAATTATTGAGCAGATTCGTGAGGCTGAACTCTATGGTGCTGAGGTGTTCGGTAATTGGGGCCCAATTATGAATATCCTTGTGAGATACGGTGAACCAGACGTCGAATACGTCGCAGCGCAATCGTGTTTGTACTTGGAGCGGTATCGTGACACGGAGTATGAGTCTTGTCGAGAATACAATGAGGCGTATTACAAGACTTTTGATGACTGTTGTGGAGCCCTCCATGAGACACCGGTACCACTTTCGCCTGTCCGAGTGCAATATTTCACTTATAGCGCTCCTGAAGCATCATACAAAGAGGGGATGATCCGTAAAACTACTCTGCACGAATATGTACATGTATGGCAGAGCGCTCACGTGGTCCACCCACACTCGACTCGATGCTCAGATGAACAAAATGTGCTTTGTGAACTTGGAAACGGACCGCTGTGGCTTGAGGAAGGTACAGCGGAGTACTTTGCGCTGTACTTTGCAGAAAAGAAGAATTGGAGTGATTTCAAAGGCCCAATGACTGGTAGGCTTGGAAATGCTCAACGTATATATGACCGCTGGGGATTTACCCTCCAGAACTCGCATAGTCGAGCAGACAAAGACGCACTGGATGAGCATCAGTGTCGATGTGGTGGAGCGATTATGTATGACATGGGGCTATGGGGAGTAGCCTGGCTGATCGACAGAACGGGTACAAACGATTCATTCCTGACGGAATTTTATCCAAACGTTGCGTACCTCGGCTATCAGCAGGCGTTTAAAAATGCCTTTGGTTTGTCGCTAGATGATTTCTATGCGGAGTTTGCCGACTGGTTTGACTCCTCATCCCAATCGGAGAAACTCGAACTACTTGATCAAAACTCTCGATACTAATTGTTTGATTTTTCGGGTATTGTGTTAACAATGACGATCCAGCGTGATCTGTAAATAATTGTGAACTCGAACAGTAGAGAGGTACGACTATGTATGGTTCAGTGGCAGAATTCTCAGTGAAGCCCGGTCATGAGGATGATGTGGTAGGCCTGTTCAGTAATAGTGACCGAACTCCCGATGGGGCGATCGCAATCTTTGTGTTGCGCCCTGATGCGGGCGGCAATTGGTTGGCCGTGGCTGTATTTGAGAGCCAGGAGGCCTACGTTGCGAATGCAGAACTTCCGGAGCAACATGAAGTGTTTCTAGGGCTGATGGAGCACCTTGAATCCGAACCAACCTGGACAGATGGGCACTACGTCGTAGGCGACATCATGTAGGTCTGCTTCTGAGCGTACATATTCGACGTTCAATTCGTCACCGAATCGGAATTGCCCTCGATGGATATATTTGGTAACCACTCCAGCCACGAAGGAAGGTACCAGGCTCTATCACCAAGAATACGCATGACGCTTGGAACCAGTAGTGAGCGGACAATAGTTGCGTCTAGCAGCACGGCTGCCCCGAGGCCGAAGCCCATCGATTGAAAGAACGCGATGTCTCCAAGCGCAAATCCTCCGAATACAGCGACCATAATGAGTGCCGCTCCAGTGATTATGCTCGCAGTAGTTCTTAGCCCAAATGCGACAGATTCGCTGGCATTCCCAGTGACATCGTAATGTTCTTTGATTCGACTTAGCATGAAGACGTGGTAATCCATGGACAGACCAAACAAGATACTGAACATAAAGAGCGGCAACCAGAATTCAATCTGATCCACTTGCTCAAATCCAAAGAGGTCAATCAGGAAGCCTTTCTGGAATACCAGAACCACCAGGCCGTAAGAAGCACCTACTGACAGCAAGTTCATCAATATGGAAGCAAAACTAATAGTGACGGATCTGAATGCAAAAAGTAAAAGAATGAAACTCAGTCCCAGCACTGATCCAAAAACAATTGGTAGATATTGATCCGTGATTTTTACAGAGTCAACGACTTCTGCGGAGCTCCCCCCGACATATATTTTGTAAGATTCCTCTGGGACGTTCGAGAACGCAGCTGGTATTAAGTCTTCACGCAGCCTCCGAATGGTGGTGAGTGCCGTTTGATCTGACGGATCCCCTGGGAGTACAGCCGTCAGGGATGCCAAACTGACACCAGGCTCAATCCGCACGGGTGGCGGTGTATAGGGATCGTCCGCAGCTGGATAGAGCATGAGGAGTCCTGCATCATCAGAAATTGCTTTTTCGAGATCAGATATTGCCGATTGCACGTTTAGAGATCCGACGTCACCATCAATTGCTATCAGTGCTGGCGCATTTGAGCCGAATCCAAATTTCTCGTTGAGTAATTGGAATCCTTGTTTAGCAGGTTCATCGTCGGGGAGTACCGAGATGCCGCTGGTACCTTTATCTAGGTCAAAGTAAAAGTATCCGAGTGCCACAAGGAAAGCTGTGGCGAGGAACATGCTGGACCACGGTCGTTTCATTACACCAACAGTGATGGAGTTCCAAATATTTCCTTCTCTGTCAGTGGCATCCGAGAGTGGAGATTCTGAATCTCGACCGTTAGATGAGCTGAACCTGCGGAAAGCGGTGATAAGTGAGAGCACCACTATCACGGCGAACGAGGCGAGCAGTAGCTGTGGCCCGATCCCTACTGTGAGCGTTACGACCGCTGCTCCAACTGCGAACAGGCCGAGCGTTAAGGGAAGGGGAGCACGAACTGCCCACACCTTATCTCCAAGGATTCCTATTAGAGCAGGAAGTAAAGTCATTCCGACGAGAACCGCGACGAACACGACCATAATCGCGCCGATTCCGAATGCCTGGAAAGTTCGTTCGGGAATAATGAACATCCCAAGTAGTGCTAAGACAACAGTGAATCCACTGAACACAACTGCGCGTCCAGCGGTTCCGCTGGACGCCTCAATTGCTTCATGCTTACTCAGACCACGCCCTCGCTCCTCTCGATAACGTGACAGGATGAATAGTGCGTAGTCGATACCAACTGCCAGTCCCATCATCGTCATAATATTCGGGACGAATTCATTCAGATCGATCACCTGACCAACGACCCCCGTCACGCCAATCGCGGCAAAGATGGCAACGATTGCGAGGATGATGGGGATAAGGGCGGCTACAACAGAGCCAAAGACTAAAGCAAGGATGATCAATGCAACTGCTATCCCGATCGATTCACCGGTCTGCAAGTCTTTTTCGGCTAGTTCGCTGAATGTATAGTTCAAACTTGCATTTCCTATGAAGTAAGCTTGGAAAGTATCACTATGAGCTTCCTCAGCTACGTGTAGAAATGATTCGATATGTCCATCTGACTCGTTAAGGATCGATGCGAAGACGAGTAGGGCAGTTCCATCCTCAGATGATTGTTTTGGATATTCCTCCCAGGTCGTGGAGAGAATTTGTACACCAGATTCCGCCTCAGCTGCCTGAAGTCCCTCGACAAATGACGAGACTTTGTCATCAAATGCGGCATCACCTGGCCCGATACCGTTACCGACGAAGAGGATAAGTTCAGAAATTGTAGATTGTTCGGTCCGAGTGTTTGCGGCCATGCCGTCTAGTGACCCGAAGCGGTCATCGACGAGGTTCTGTGCTGTTTGATACTCCAGAGTTCGAGTAGGTCCTTGCCCACCATTCAGAGCTGTTGGTACCAAAGTAACTGTGGATACTGCGGCTGCCACTAGTGCTAATATCCAACCGAATACGACGAGCCAGGGCCGACGGCCGCTAAATCCGGCAATTCTTTTGATAGAAATTCCCATGCGGATATTCCTCTCTAGATCCAGGTTCCTGTTCAGTGAGACTCAGGCAAATGTAGGTGTTAGATACATTCCCTCCGAACGTAGCACACATGCCGGTTAATGGACGCCAGGCGGATGAACTTGGACAATGCTTAGAGATTCGCCGATCGACAGGACGTGGAGCAGTAATTAGTGGATTTGTTGCCACTTGGCAGGAGGTCAGGGACTTCGTTGTTGCAGCCATTTGGATTTGAATCTGACGACTGATTGTCACACTGCCTGTAAGTGACCTCTTGAAATAAATCTCGCACGATTAGTGCCCAACACCATCCAACCCAGCTGGTTACTCGAATGGCACTCTCGTTTGGATCTTTGTTTCCTGAGGGGCCACCTTGCGGAACCATAAACCCATCTGTGTGTTGTCTGAATTTTTCTATCAGGAGGTTCCATCCAGTAGGTTCGGCAAACGCTCTCATAAGTATTTCTTGCTGTTTTTGATCCTGCACTCGTTTAGCCCAGGTACCGATATTCAGCCATTCATTTCGCCAATCCGATAAGGAGTAAGTGGGACTACCGAACTGGTCGAAGTCCCCAAAAAAAAAGTCAGTGTATTTAGTGCCGAATTCGGTTATCACCTGTATAAAATCAGAAGGATCTTTCAGATACGCGTGTTGCTCAGCTAATTCCCCAACTCTCCGATGCATGTCTGCATCTGGCTCCTCAAAGAAATATTGATTCATGAATTGACTCTGACGTTTAGCCTGCGACGGATCATCTAGATCCAATCGATCCAGTGTTTTCTCAGGGCCATCTATGCTCTCACGGTCACGACGAGATTGCCAATCAACTAGCGAATCCCAGCCTGGATGTGAGTCAGGATTACCTTGTTCATCCACGACAACCAGACTTGCCGGTGTTTTAAAATCGCTCGGGGTGCGCACTATTCGAATTACCGGCATAGGTTGTTCCTCAAGTGACTAGCATGCACAATCTCCATCACAGCCGCAATGAGAGTCTGATGGCGGGACATCGAGGGCAGGATTCCGATTGAAAAAACCAGACGGACGGATGGAGAATCCGGTATATGCGACTGGCATCACCGGCCAATCCTCAAGGCGTGGTATGTGATTGTGCCCAAAGGTATACCAAATCACCACATCCTTGTCTTCAAGATTTCTGTTATTGCTCATCCATTTTGGAAGCCCATCGCCGCCAGGATGCTGGCTCGGGTAGTTTCCCGCTGCAAACAGTTCGTCACGTGCATATTCAGTCGCCCACATATGACCTGTCATAAAGGCCGCTCGCTTCATAATCACTGCATCGTCATGATGGAAGGGGAGGACGTTTTCGCCGGGTGCAATCTTGTAAGCGACTGGTTCACCCATGTAGTTGTGACTTGAGTGGTTTGCCACTGTCCAGTATCTGGCCGCAAAAGGGTCGATCTTTCGCGGGAAATCGTTTTCCTCTGTAAGCAGCGTCTTCTGAACAGAGAATGCATTTCCGTGTTCATTATCTTCGCTGATAGGATCACGGACGGTGTCGACTTCATACACGGAGTTTTCTTGACCATCAATCATCATGTCGAGTCGGACATTGAAGTAGTGCTGGTGATTATGTGCGACTACCTGTGGTGCAACGAGTGTTCCGTGTTTTGGTTTTACGCCCGCTGGAACAGCAGAAGAATTGACAATTCCTGTCAGTTTGACCTCGTAATCAATGCTCCCGTCCTGATAGAAATACCAGAAAAACCCATACTCATAATTCCCGACAGTCGTAAAGAACGAAACGACAAGACGTCTGGATCGACGAACTTCTGTTTCACCAATCCGACTGTCAGTGTGCTTCCAAAGGACACCGAAATCTTCCTCATGCATGCACACTACATTCTTTTGAGTATTAGCTTTGCCAGTGATGTCGTAGAGAGACACATCGAAATAATAGATTTCGCCTAGACAGTCACATCCGAGCTCCAGTGAATTCGCGCATTTGCCGATCCCGACTTCACCCGAATCAAATACTTGCTTCTTGTAATGGTCATTCGTCGGATCGCCGTAGGGAACGACCATTTCAGACAAGGCACCGCGATACAGAACTGGACGTAATTTACCTTGATCTTCGTATGTGACGTTGTGGATGACGAGTCCTTCACGAGGTGTATATCCGACTCGGAGTTCCCACTTTTGCCATTTGACGTGGTTACCAGTCACCTCGAAGCTGGGACCTTCTGGCTGAATAATTTCAATTGGCTTGAGGTCTTCTCTGAACGATTCCTGGTATCGTGCCGCGTAGTTTCCGTCTTCAGGTGGGATAGGGACAACCCCGAAGTCATGTATCTCAAAAATTTCACTTTTATCGAGATCGATTATTACGGACAGCCCTTCGATGGGTCTTGCGTAGCCGTTGTCAGTAGGTTCTCGTCTTACCCACGCGCGTCCAATCGCCAGTCGTTTACCTTCTTCATTCTTGTTGCCGAAATTGGAAATAGGCCACGGGTCAATCATCACCAAATCAGGATCTGTGATGCCTCGCTTGTTCAGTGCTTCTACATATCGGGGGTCATTTTTGATTTTGCTTTCGAACTGCAAAAAATTTGTTTCCTGATCCCCAAAAATGAATGCTGGCTTAACACCCTCAATATGTTCGGATTCTAGGAGTTCGTTTGTGTCCAGAGAAACGATGAGTTCATGGACTTGTCCTTTCTTCGGGTCTAGGGCTACAAGGAAGGCTTCCCTTGGTACGAATAGGCCGGGCTCATAGTTCAGGACGTCTTCTTTTAGGGGCTCCCGAAGAACAATGGTCTCAAACAGTAAATCATCTGTAAGGCCCGCGGTCGCTTTTACAATCGCTACAGCTCTATCGATTTCTTCGACGGATAGAGGGTCGAGTGGATGACTGGCTAAGTCTTCCTTGGTATTTGTTTGCTTTAGTTTGTCTCCCACAACCATATGAAACTCCTCAACTGCTTCAGCTAGTAATAATCAGTGTAGATGAAGAATCATAGATTTCGTCCGCTTACTCCGGCGTGCTAGGCTGATTTCCAATATAAATTGGATGGCAAAAATTAAGGAATATAGGGATGACATTGTATTTGGGATATTACAGACCATCAGCGGCCCAATGGCAGAGATTTGCTGAAGCCGAAGATAACGGGACAGTAGAGGAAGAGCAGCAGGCTTTCACAGCGCGGGTAATGGCCGCTCGCGAGAGTTCATTTGCCGGTAACATTGTGGCTTCTTACTCCCCAATATCGTCGAGCTTTGAACTACCCAGCATTATGGTTGTCGAAACAGATCAAGCGGACACACTGCGGGCTATCAATAATCACTACAACTCAGTGTTGGAATTTACTTGGACACCAGCTACTTCAGTGGGGACGACCACAGCATCAGCCGAGTCAGCTATGAGAAGTCAATTTTCGCAGGAATAGATGATTCAGGTGACAGGTAGCGGTAAAGTATTTTGTACACTGCCTGTCACTGTAATCCAATTCCTGAAAGGAAGGCTGATTTATCTGGTTCCCGTCCGAGAAATCGTTCAAGTTGGACCTGCGCATCTACTGAACCGCCCGGTTCTAATATATTTGTACGATATTCACGCCCCACAGCTAGTGCATCGCCGTCTGTAAAGCGCGTGAACATATCATCGCCGAAGACTTGCGACCAGAGATAGCCATAATATCCGGCGTCATATCCGAACAGGTGTCCAAATCCACCCTGAAAATGTGTCCCCTCAGGGAAAGTGAACCCAGTTATAGGGTGCAGTTCTTTGGCCGGCGCATCTGTATCTGTCGGCAGGATGGCATCATGGTACGCGAGATCAAGTCGAGCGAAGTAGATTTGCCTTAGATAGTGGATGCCACTGCCCACGTTTTTTGCTTGCTTCATTTTTTCTATGAGATCGGAAGGAATCGGTGAACCGTTGTCCTTGTGACTGGTGAACTGCTTCAGAATAGATTCGTCCCAGGTCCAATGCTCAAGCATCTGACTCGGAGCCTCAACAAAATCCCGCTCAACAGCGGTGCCTGAAAATCGACTGAATGGTGCCTGAGTCAAAGTCTGATGCAGGATGTGGCCGAATTCATGGAAAAGGGTTTCAACCTCACTATGGCGGAGCAAGCTAGGTGATTCGGTAGTGGGCTTAGTGAAATTCGCGACTATTGCAGAAATAGCAGGCTGCCGACTTCCATCCGGACGATGTCTACTTGGTTTCAGGGTGAAAGCGGCAGCGTGTCCATATTTCCCTTGTCGAGGATGTAGATCCATGTAGAAATGAGCAATATGTTCGCCGGTTTCTGTGTCCGTGACGGAGTACAACCGAACATCAGGATGCCATGCGTTGGGTTCTGCTATTTCCGTGAATATGACTCCAGTGAGCTGTTGATAGACCTCGAACATGCCGTCCAAAGTTGCTTGTACCGGAAAATAGTTCGCAACCTCGAATTGATCGACGGCGTACTCATTGGCTTTAACCTGTTGTTGATAATATCGCCAGTCCCATATTTCAAGATTCGCATCGGGGTTACGTGTGGCGAGACGTTTCGCTGCAGTGAGTTGGTCTATATCTTGCTGAGATTTTTCTTGTATCTGTTGTTCAAGCTCGACCAGGAATGTTTTTGCAGCCGACGGCGTTTTTGCCATTTTTAATTCAATGGAATACTCGGCCCATGATTCATAGCCAAGGAGTTTCGCAATTTGAGATCGAATATTTATTGCTTCGCTGAGTATAGGTAAATTGTCCGAAGCGGCTTTATTGTGGTTTTTTAAAAACAACTCTCGGCGTTTTTCTTCGGACGGTGACGCTTCCATAAACGGGAACATTTCGGGATAGTCGAGTGATACTCGGTACTCTCCCTCATCCTGCCCATGTGCCTTTGTGAGATTAGCTACGTAGTGCGGGGGTAATCCAGCAAGATCGTCCTCTGAAACGACTATATAGTCTTGGAATTCATCGATATTTTTTCTAAACGAGATGCCGAGCTCGACAAGCTTTTGTCGTAAATTCTGGACCTCCGTCAACTTATTTTTTCCGAGGGCCAGACCATTTCTTCTGAAATCACGCTCTATGAATTCGCAGAGTCGCTGTTCCGTAACGCCGAGGCTTTGATACTCGGTTGTTTTCATATATTCGACCACTGCCAGGAAAATATCTTCGCGGAAACCAAGCTCCGTTCGGAATGAAGCCAGTTTTTTATCGGATTCCTCTGCGACTTCACGGAGAGACTTATCGTCGGCCACGTAAGCTAGGAAACAGAAGGCACCATCAGTCTCTATCAATAAATTTGTTGCCTCATCAAGGGGCCGTATAGTGTTTTCAAATGTTCGATCAGATGAAGGTATGGCTGCTATCAGCTGATAAATATGATCGACCCGCTCCATCGTGTCGTCGACAGCCACGCGAATATCGTCCCCACTCGTATTGGCATAATTCCTCGGTGGTGAATTTACTTGTTCTCGAAATATGTCTGAAGAATTAGAGGTCACTTAATGACTCCTTGGCATTCAGCCACGCACGCAAAATACGTTCTTCTTCCTCATAGTCAAATGAGCCTGCTGCCGGTATAACCGTGTCGTTATTGAATCCTTCAAGGAGGGGATTCTCAGCGTACCAACGGGCTGTAGCGCGGGTCGCTTGTTCTACCGAAACTCGATCTCGGTAACCAAGGAGATTACGTGATTTGGTCATGTCTAGGATGAGCGGAGCTTTTTCTGCAAGTGGATAGATGTTTTTACAGAGGTCCCCCGGAACGTCGATAAGTTCCATTTCTGAAGATAGTTCCTCAACGATTAATTCAGCTACTCGGGCCGCACTGAGGACCTGTTCGTCACCGCTGTTGAAAGCATTTCCCGCAGCTTCCTTTCTGGTTGCAGCTAGATAGACGAGCCAGGCCACGTTCTCTGAGTACCCTCTTTGGAAGTAACTCATCCCTGCGTGTGGCATCAGCATGAACGGCCTTTTGTCGAGTACTCTTCGAATGACCGCCCATTCGTGATTTAGTGGGGCCCTTGGCCCGTATACACCAGGGTACCGGACAAGCACACCCTCGAAGTCACCTCGCCCGTGCTGCATGAAAATTTGATCTTCACCGACAGCCACACGGCCGGTGTAGTTCGAGGCGTCATACTGCCTGTCGGCGTGTTCCTGCACCGGTAGTGGGATTGACCCGTCCGGTGTGCGCCTAGCGGCACCTTTATACACTGGTTGACCGGTTATACCAACAAAGCGGTGAGTTTTGCCTGCAAGTTCATCTGCGAGCATTCTCAATTTGCCGTAAGTGCAGATCGCGATATCCCAATTATTTGTTGCGATCGAAGACCGGACACTTTCTTCGTCTCGAGCGTTCCCATATATTCGTTCTACGGAATCAATAAATTGAACTCCCTCATCGTGTTGTCCGCTGTTAAATACGGTTACCGTGTGGCCGGCCTCGAGCAAGAAGTTCACTAGGTGGACTCCTGTCGGTCCTGTTCCACCAACGACTAGAGTTTTTGTTCCCAAACTAATTTCCCAACCTGAATTTCAATTAATCTGCACTAAAGTCTAGAGTACTGAATAGATGGGAGTGTGCAAATGGACTATACAGACCTGCTTAAGGGTTCGGTCACGCTAGAGGAAGTCGCCTCTCATTTATCGGAGCAGGATTCTGTGGCTGGTGTTGAAGAGGAAATATTTAAGCTCATTCGCGCGGTCCATGACGACACTCTTTTGCAAGGATACCGTCGAGGTATGGCAGATGTGATTGGGTGCGCGGTCGAAGAAGTAATCTATTGGACTGATGAGGATGGGAAGTACGACGGAGTTTATAAGGGGCCTGCGGTGTCCGGCGAACAAACGTAACGCACTAGTTTCCCAGCATCACATATCCAGATATCCTTCAAAAATGTGGAAACAGCTTATTCTTGGTCAGATCGAAATAGGAAGCATCCGAGTGACGGAGAAAACAGTATGGATTTTCATTCGTGTCACGGATTCTGATGGGTTTCAGGGTGTAGGCGAGGCGAGCCTGGCTGGACGCGATGACGAAGTGGCCACGGTTTGGCACAAAAATCATGAGCGACTTCTCAAGACACCGCTCACGAGTCCATTGCTTTTGAAGTCTCTTCCGTTTGGCAGTCTTCCGGAAGCAGCATTTTCTTCTGCCTTATTGCAGGCGTGCGCTGACGCGTTATCGAAATCAACGAGGGTTCCTATGGCTGAATATCTCGGTGGAGTGCAAAGAAACGAAATTGGTTTGTATGCCAATATAAACAGGCGGACGATCGACCGCACTCCCGAAGGCTTTGCTGCGAGCGCTGCGGATGCAGTTGAGGCAGGATATTCTGCTTTTAAAATTGCGCCATTTGATGAGGTCTTACCAGAATTAGATCGTCAGGAAATGCGAGGATCAACAGCCAAAGGCTTGGAGCGAGTGGCTGCAGTCAGGGCGCAAGTAGGAACGGATACTCGATTGATGATTGATTGTCATTGGCGATTTGACGAACAGGGGGCCTCTGAAATGATTCATGAAGTCGCTTCTTTAAACCCATACTGGGTGGAATGCCCCATCACAGAAAACGGACAACAAATTCCAGCGATTGCGAGGTTACGCGATACGGCTAATAGTTTTGCTATCAAACTGGCAGGACTCGAGATGAATATTCGCAAAGAGAGCTTTGTTCCTTTCCTCGAAGGTGGTGCATACGACGTGATGATGCCTGACGTGAAATATGCGGGAGGTCCGGAAGAGATGATTGCGATCTCAGAATTATTTAATCGATTCCAGGTGGATTTTTCTCCACACAATCCAACAGGACCGATATGTCATGCGGCTTCCTTGCAGGTGTGTCTTGCCGCGAAGAACACGGATCTACTCGAACATCAATTCGACGAAACTAATCATTTCGCAAGTTTAGTATTCAATAACCTTCCCCCCATTCACGGTGGCACTTACCTTCTCGATACTGATGTCGACGGTATCGGCGTAGAGTTGGACTTCGATCAACTACAAACGTTTGAGGACGCAGGATCACGTGTTTAAGTTTGTCCGGGAATTGCTGATGATACTTATTCTTCCCGCAGGAATTGTGCTGGGTATAGTTTGGGCAATTGATAATGTATCGTCCTCGACCGACGAAGATATCGTGATCAATATTGTGATGAAGTGCGAAGTCCAATACAGCAGTCGGGCAGAAGTCAGCTATGAAGGTGACGATTGCGCGAGATATAAGACCTACGTGGATGTAGGTATTGAAAATTGGACTGGTAAATTCTGGCAGGAGATAAAGGTAAGGACTCCAGAAGGTGAGAAGTACACCGTGGATATTCCATGCCCGCTTTCAAGTGACGGCACTTCCAGTTTGTGTACGTTTGAAGACGAGTTGCCAAAATTTGGGGATAAGTGGCCTGGCGACAGCCGACCTTAAGAAGTTTAGTGATAATGCTCCGGCTCGGATAACATTAGATTTGTACTCTTCAATAACAGCGTTAGGGAGTCAGCATTCCCTTAGCAGATTTCGTGCTAGTGTTTTCAACGCAGAGGTGAGAATGTCTCACTGGATTGGTATAGGAAAGAACTTCGTGAATATATATTGTGGAAACATTTCGTACAGATTTACTGAGGATGATCTGAGAGAATTATTTGGCGCGCACGGTACAGTGAGTGACGCTAACGTAATCATCGATAGGGACACTGGCCGTTCTAAAGGCTTTGGGTTCGTTGAGATGCCCAGTGATGATGAGGCGAATGCTGCGATTCAGGCAATCGACGGACAGGAACACGGCGGACGACAGCTTAGAGTCAATGAAGCCAGACCGCGTGAGCCGAGAAGATAGTCTCAAATTAACTAAAACTCCCCGATTGAGGGCCCTAGGTTAAGGCCACTCGTAGCTGGATAAGCACGACAATCCACCAGATAGTCACGATTGCTATCCACCACTTCTGGCTGGCTACTCCGTGCCTTCTAATGTTGAGCCCTATCCAAACGGAATAGCAGGCAGCAAATCCTGACATGATGATGAGGGTGATAAGGGAATCAGTGATGTCGCACCTCGCATGACGCTATTGCGAGCAGTCTCAATTGAGGTGTTAATTTTCCCTCTCAGATGGCTCGCATATCCACGTTAATATTGTAGGTATGAATGACCCAATATGGGATGAGTCGAATGAGGGCGATTTAGACCCCGATCTAACCGACGAGTGGGAAGGTACCGATTTTGATGAGTCGGTCGGCTCGAGACTCATCTCTGTGGCGAGGCTCGTTAGTTTCATCGTGTTGATTGCGTTTTTATTCCCGTCCATCTATTTCATGCTGCGTTGAATTAGCATGGTTTCGACATTGTTCGTGTGGGTAATTTCGCGGTAGGATACTTCATGTGCCGAAGTGGCGGAATTGGCAGACGCGCGTGATTTAGGATCACGTGCCGCGAGGCGTGTGGGTTCGAGTCCCACCTTCGGTACCAGTGAATCTAACGGGAGACTACTCACGGGAGCAGTTTTCGGTTACTATTCTGCGGACAGAAAATAATTTTGGTTAGGCGTCCTGCGGCTTAGGGCGCAATTATATGGAGGTTCCATGGCTAAGCTTTTGGAAGTCAACAATCTTAAAACTTATTTTTTCACGGATGAGGGAACAGTGAGGGCCGTTGATGGTGTCACTTGGGACTTGGATGAAGGTGAAACACTAGCTTTGGTTGGGGAGTCTGGTTGCGGCAAGTCTGTAACGGCAATGTCCATCCTAAAATTAATCCCAAACCCCCCTGGTCGTATTGTTGACGGCACGATAACGTTTGACGGGCTAGACCTGTTGAATGTTAGTGACGCTGAGATGCGTTCCATTCGTGGTAACCGAATAGCTATGATTTTCCAGGAACCCATGACGTCGTTGAATCCGGTTCTAACAATTGGACAGCAGATACGTGAAGCGGTCGTACTGCACCTAGGACTGAATGAAGAAGAGGCCGATCAGAAAGCGATTGAATTGCTTGAGATGGTTGGGATCCCTGAGGCTGAACAACGAATAAAAGATTACCCGCACCAATTTTCTGGTGGTATGCGTCAGAGAGTTATGATTGCGATGGGTTTATCTTGCGATCCAAAACTACTTATTGCTGATGAGCCGACAACGGCTCTGGACGTGACTATCCAGGCCCAGATTCTTGAGATTATGGGTAAATTAGCATCTGAGCTTGGTACGGCAGTTCTGATTATTACGCACAACTTGGGCGTGGTGGCTAGATATGCAGATCGAGTGAATGTGATGTACGCCGGACGAATCGTTGAGACAGGGACTGCAGAAGATGTGTTCAACAACCCGCAGCATGGCTACACAGTAGGCTTGATGCAGTCGGTCCCGCGACTTGACGATACGGAGCATACTCGACTAGCAACGATTGAAGGGCAGCCTCCACTGTTGATAAATGAGATACATGGCTGCGCTTTTAGGCCTCGTTGTGCAAAAGCAGGCGATGGCTGCTTCTGTTCAACGGAGGGTACTCCTGAATTGGCTGAGGTAGAGCCTGGTCATTTTGTGGCAAATTGTCCTTGTTGTATGACTAGAGATAAAGTGCCTGCTTAGGGTAGCTGCGTAAGAGTTTTGAAACACAAAGTTGGATGAGGGAATAACTGGAGGCCAGTGGTGACTACACAAAATTTGGCAGCGAACGCCGAGACAACAGCAAAGCCAGGAGAAACACTGCTAAGTGTTGAAAACATGAAAATGTATTTTCCTGTCACATCGGGACTGTTCTTACAAAGGAAAGTCGCGGATGTTAAGGCAGTCGATGGACTGACATTCGATGTGAAGCGAGGAGAAACACTTGGACTCGTTGGTGAGTCAGGTTGTGGTAAATCGACTACAGGGCGTGCGATTCTCCAGCTGCACAGACCCACCGAGGGCAAAGTCAACTTTGATGGGACTGAGCTGACTGAGATTAAGGGTGCGGACCTGAGGAGATTCCGTCGGCGAATGCAAATGATTTTCCAGGACCCATTCTCGTCCTTGAACCCGAGAATGAGTGTTGCTCAAATTATTTCAGAGCCTCTTGCCATACATGGTCTTTACAAGGGGGCTGAACGCAAAGAGCGATTGGATTACATCCTTGAGGCCGTAGGACTCAATCCTACATTTGCTAAGCGATACCCACATGAGTTCTCTGGTGGTCAACGCCAGAGAATCGGAATTGGTCGTGCGCTTGCTGTGGAACCTGATTTCATTGTTTGTGATGAGCCAGTGTCAGCACTGGATGTGTCGATTCAGGCTCAGGTGATAAATCTGCTCGAGGATTTGCAGGGCGAATTCGGACTCACTTATCTATTCATCGCTCACGATCTGTCAGTGGTGAAGCACATCAGTGATCGTAGGTCCGTGATGTACCTTGGACATATCGTTGAGTTGGCTGAATCTAACGAGCTCTATAATAATCCTGTACACGCCTACACAAGGGCTCTTTTATCTGCTATTCCGATTCCAGACCCTCGGATCGAAAGAACTCGTGAGCGAATTATTCTGGAGGGTGATGTACCTAGCCCATTGAACCCACCTAAGGGTTGTGTGTTCCGGACACGATGTACAAAGGGCGCCGGATGTAAGTGTTCTGATACTGTGCCCGTGTTGACCGAAGTAAGTACAGGCCACTATGTAGCTAACTGTGAATGCTGCATGGCAGCATAGACTCTCGGGATACATGGGGAGTCCGAATTTAATTTAGTATGCTTCTCTATTCATTCTGTTAGGGCGGTCTTGCTAGCCGCGATTTTTCATCATCGCTAGGAATGCATCCTGAGGGATCTCAACGTTACCGAGGACCTTCATCCGCTTTTTGCCGGCCTTTTGTGCTTCCAGTAACTTGCGCTTTCTGGAGACGTCA
>DEAP01000061.1 GCA_002348225.1 Dehalococcoidia bacterium UBA2979 | reverse complement strand
TTACAGGTGCCGTACCAGTGAGAGGGCTGGCCTGTTGTGAACCGCCGGCGCTAGCGACCGGTACTTCAGGGCTTTCAATCCACCGACGTGAATCGTCGCTGCTCTCGGCTGCGACTAGATTTGCTATCTCTTCGTCCACCCATCTAGTGTGAACAGATCCGTCAGCGAGATCTGGATGCTTGAGTACGTTCGTGAGAAACGGAATATTTGTATTTACTCCTTCGATCCTAAATTCGGAGAGTGCACGAAGTGATCTCTGTATGGCTGTTTCAAAATTTGACGAGGCTGAATGCGTAATTACTTTTGCAAGTAACGAATCGAACATCGGGCTTGTGGTATATCCTGCATATCCAAATCCGTCTGTTCTGACACCCGGCCCGCTGGGTGCATCATAGGAACGGAGAGTCCCCCCTGCTGGCCTGACGGTCCCATCTGCCGTGAGCGTCTCCATATTTATTCGTGTTTGAATTGCATATCCGCGCGGGTTTGATAAAGACTCGTCATCGAGGCCTAGCTCTGCCAGAGATGTGCCGGCGGCAAGTCCTATCTGGGCCTGAACAATGTCCACACCAGTAACCGCTTCCGTAACAGTATGCTCCACTTGAAGTCGGGCGTTGGCTTCTATGAACGAAAAGGCATCACCACCATCAGACGGGTTGACGTTCACAAGGAATTCGAAGGTACCCAGATTCGAGTAGCCCACATTGCCCGCCAGTCGCACAGCAGCTTCAATTATGTCGGTTCGAAGCCGATCGGGTAGATGAGGTGCTGGAGCTATTTCGACGATTTTTTGATATCGCCGCTGCACACTGCATTCACGCTCTCCCAGATGAATAATGTTCCCGTGCAGGTCACCGAGAATTTGAACTTCGATATGACGAGCCTGCTGGATGAATTCTTCGACGTAGAGATCACCGATTCCGAATGCACTCGTCGCCTCTGATTGACATCGGTTGTAGGCTTCTTCAACTTCGGATGCGTCTATAACTGCTCTGGAGCCACGGCCACCACCGCCTGCCACAGCCTTGATCATCATTCCACCGTTTTCTCCGAGAGACGAATAGAAAGCTTGCGCTTCTTCTAGGGTCACGGACTTATCTATTCCCTTGAGAATTGGCACATTTGCCTCAGCCGCAGCCGCTCGGGCCCTGCCTTTGTCACCAAAAAGCTCGAGGTGTTCAACGTTTGGGCCGATGAAAACAATGTCATTTTCCTCGCACTTTCTGGCAAATTCCGAATTTTCTGAAAGAAACCCATAGCCAGGATGGACAGCGTCACAGTTCATTTCTTTTGCTGCAGCGATAATCCCATCAATATTGAGGTACGCGGGTACCCCCTTACCCTCAAGGGCGAAGGATTCATCAGCTATTGAGCAATGTAGTGAGTTAGCGTCATCTTCAGAGTGGACAGCGACTGTTTTTATACCTAAGTCACTGGCGGCACGCATGATCCGGATGGCAATTTCACCCCTATTAGCTATTAATATAGTGTTGAAACTCATGAGTTTTTATACCTTTCATAATCGTATATTGTTCCTGTTACGCAATTTTCTACAAGTGCCTGATACGAATCATCATCAATATCCAGATACTCTTTCAGTACTTCTTCACTATGTTGACCCACACAGGGTGCGGGACGAATGGGAGCCGACGCGCCACTTCCCAGTCTCCAAGACCGACCCGGGATGAAGGTTGTTCCAGTTTCCGGATGATCTATTTCAACTATAAAACCACTTGAAAACAAATCTGGATCGGGGTCTTTATACACATCATAGATTGATGCGACGCGAGCCGCACAGGCGCCTGAGTCGATCACCTGTTTTGCTATTTCCTCTGCCGATCTTTCTCTTGCCCAATCACCGAAAAGCTTATCTAATTCGTCCTCATTGTTTTTCCTATCCTTAGCCGTACTAAAACGAGAATCATTTTCCAGTCCCAGTAGTCCTGAAAGTCCGACCCAAGCATCATCGGTGTCGGCCGATGCCGCTACCCATGCTCCGTCTTTACTTTGATACACATTATGAGGTGCAATCAGTGGGTGAGTGTTTCCTTGAGGTCTTGGCACATTTCCAGAAAGCTGATACTCGCCAAGTGCGTCACCTACCACGGCGGTTAGGGCCTCTAACATTGAGCCCTCGATACGTTGAGCTTCTCCAGTATCTGAACTACTGTGCAGTGCTGCCATGACAGCAGCAATCGTGAAATAGCCTGATACAGGATCAGGAATCATCCCTCCGGTGTTCATACCACTGTCGCCTAAATATCCATGAATAGATGAGAGGCCTGACATGGGTTCAGTAGTGCCCCCATTACCGGGATATTCCCAATATGGTCCATTTGCTCCGTATGCCGATAGTGACACGAACACGATACCGGGTTTTTTTGCGGCAAGGGTTTCGAGAGTGATGCCCCAACGTTTTAAGATTTGTGGAGTGAAATTGTCCATCACTATATCGAATTGCGGAACGAGTTTCCAGAAGATATCACGGCCTTCATCAGTTCCCATATCTAAGGTGATAGCTCTTTTGTTCAGATTCGCTGAGTTATATAGGCCTTGTGTGTTAAGGAAATGCTGAGGAATTGTTTCATTTTCGACTGCCTCGGGGATTCGGTTACTAACTCTTCTCCATACATCTACTCGATGTGGTGCTTCTATTTGCACTACTTCTGCACCGAGTAACCCCAGTAATTCAGTGGCAAACGTACCAGACCAAGCATGCGTGAACGTTAGTACTTTTTTGCCACTGAGCGGTCCTTCAGGAGACACAGTCGCTGTTGATGACTCTGACTTTATTCTACGATTCCAATCGATTTTATCGGCGTCAGCATTAAGTGCCGGCGCTGGACGCTTCAGCTCCCATTTTGTTGGTGAAACGTGAGCCGATGGACCCGGCAATTTCACATTTTTGTCGCCAATGGTCGTCGTTCTGAAATAGTCACGAGCCTCGAGGTGTTCACATTCATATATATCTGACATGTCGCGCACCATTCCTGAAATTGATCTCAGTTTGCACAACGCATGGAACATTTCATTTCTATCTTTGTTGATGACCGTTCCCGCCGCCGCCGCCGCTACTTCTTGGAGTTTTGGATTGCCATGCCTACCAATATCTGGAATGAGTTCCTCTATTTCTGCAAATTCTTCAAGTCCTAACACGCGCATAGACTCTGACCAATTCCGGAAATCACCAGGTCCAAAATTAATCAGACCATCACGTGCCTGCCATAGCGGACCCGGGATGCCCCTCGCTTTTCCACCGAGAACACCGCGACACCAGCCCCGGTCCTCATATATTGCCTGTATTGCCCAAGGGGCTGATGCCATAGCAAGCGCTTCAACTTCACTTAGATCTATCAAATCACCTAAGCCTGTCACCTTACGATTGAGCAGCACGGCGGAACTCGCTATAAAACCCGCAACGCCTGAGATATAGCCGGTTAGGTTATTCGGCAGCTGCAGGGGTGGCTCATTTTCGTAGACATTAATGTGACTAAAACCTGTTCGTGCGGAGGCGGTCAGATTATTTCCCTTTACTCCGGCGAGATTTCCTGTCAAGCCATGCGGAGTTATAGATAAGTGGGTCGTGGAGGCATGAGAATTGTCCTGGACCATTTTGAACAGGTGCGAAGCAGAATCCACTTCTGTTGTGATTACCACATCGCTAGAACTTATGAGTTGAGCCAGTTGAGAGTCGTTTTCTACCACAACGGATTTTTTATTCCAATTAGCGTAGGCGTGCAATACTTCTGAAGCTCGTAGCGGATGTCCGTTGATTGTTTCAGCAAGTATTACCTCCCCACCGAAATCACCATAAAAACGTGCGGCGAAGGCTCCTGATAGCGAGCTTGATAAGTCAAGAATTCTCTGGTCGCTAAATGCACTTGTCATGAGTGTTAGACATCATCTCTCAGCTGCTTCATTTCGTCAAAATCTACAATATTGTTGAGTCTCGAGAGGCACATGGTTTCACGAAGTCATTTCGGGAACTGTTAGATAGTTAACAGACGGTCAAGGGAGTACAGCATACATTTTCGGAATATGTCTTAAGGCTCATATTGAGTTGTGCTTTATTAGAGTTAGAATAGAGTTGGACATCAGCGACAAGGGAATCAATTAAGGAGATCTATGAGCGATTATTGGAAGCGTAGGACATTCAGTCGGCGCGGATTAATCAGAAGTGCAGCTCTTGGGGGAGCGGGCCTTGCCGGTGCCGCCCTTATCGGTTGCGGAGACGATGGAGAGAGTACGTCTGCGTCTACTGCCTCCTCAGGCAGCTCAAGCAGCTCAAGCAGCTCAAGCAGCTCAAGCAGCTCAAGCAGCTCAAGCAGCTCAAGTAGTTCAAGTGCTGCGACTGCGGCTGCAACCCCTCAAGCAACTCGGAGTGGTGGTACGTTGAAGGCGGGAACAAATTCGACTCCGAACTTCGTTCGCATGCCATTCAATACAGCTGGTAACAACACCTACCTTAACCAGAACTCGAGAATTTTCGACCGCCTGGTAGAGGTCGGGAACATGAAGGGTCGCCGTCAGATACAAGCTGATCAAGAGGCAACCCTGTATGAGCTCTACGATGGTGATTACAGTGTGTATCCTGGTCTTGCACAGAGTTGGGAAGTTGCCGATGGTGGCACGACGATCATATTTAATTTGGTCGATCAGCATGTCCATTATCACAATGGTGACGAGATGACTTCAGAAGACATCAAGTGGTCCATCGACACGATGAAAGATAACGAATACGAAGGTGTTGTTGGAAGCCCCTATGCTGGTGACCTCCTGTCTAAGAACATCACCGCAGTAGAAACTCCTGACGAGAAGACAGTAGTCGTTCGATTGAGCAAGCCTACCGGATATATATTTGACTATTTCCGTGGAGCCAACATTGGACATAGACCGTCTATCGAGGATGGATCAGTACTTAACGGCAACCTGATCGGTACTGGACCGTTTATTTTTGGAAACTACGATCCGAACGTTGGATATGAGTTAACACGGAATGCCGATTACTGGAATAATGCTAATGATGCGCCTTATCTAGATAAGGTTGAATCCACAATATTTGCGGATTCAGGTGCCCAGGGACTGGCCTTCGAGGCTGGAGACATCGACCTCTTTACCGGTGGTACGTTGCTTCCTGAGCATGCCGAGGCAATTAAGGGCAATTCCAAGTGGACGCACGAGACCTACATGGGTCAAGGTGGACGAGTGTTCAGACTCCGTGCAGATCTTCTCGATAAGCGCGTTCGTCAGGGTTTGATGCGACTTGTGGACAGTGAGCGAATTTCTGCAGAGTACTTCGGAGAATTCGATTCGCATGGATATCTCCAGTGGCAACCCAACTCGCTTGCATACGATGCTGCGATGGATGCTCCGCTATTTGATCCAGCTGAAGCTGCAAAGCTTATTTCGGCAGCTGGTATGGGTGACGGTGACGAGCTTAACGCTGAGGTACTCCCTGAGCGTCTAGATGCTCCAGCAACAGCTCAGATCATTCAGCAAGAGCTTGGTCAGATGGGCATCAACTTGAACATCAGGAACCGTGAGTACAGTGAGATGATCTCACTGCAGACCACGGGTACATTTGAGCACATGCTCATTGGTTTCGGTAACTGGATAAAGCAGGGTAGTCCAGCGCTAACCTGTTTGTTCGCTGACTCTTACGACGGGCGTATGAACGCGCCAGTTGAGTCTGCTGAAAACCTTCGTGATCGACCAGGCGTCAAAGACGAGCTGGAATGGCTTGACATGATTGAAGGCGTGATCGATGGTACGTTCGACGACTACAAGGCATGGAATGAGAAGTTCCATGATGTAGCGTGGTCTCGACTTGTATGTCGTACAAACGGTAACCGGTTCCGATCACCAAACGTCCAATGGACAGGTGGTCACGAAAACCTTGGTACTGATGCCGAAGGTTGGGGTTACCTGAAGTGGGCTCAACGGGCCGAAGGTTAGTCGTACGTTTGTTCCTGACTAGATCAGGAATGATGAGACTTTTTTGAACCGGCCCTGAAACTAAACAGTTTCGGGGCCGGTTTCTGTGACCGCGGTCTTTCAGTCACTCAGTGACGATGGCGAAGAAGATCGTTGTTAAACTGTTTAATATCGATTCGAGACGAGTGGAACTCTCGTTTCTACTGTGGGGTGGCTAGATGAATTATTTTTTCCATCGCTTAATTACCCAGATGCTTCCCGTGGCGTTTTTGGCCTCGTTTCTCGTATTTATGGTGGTGCGTTTAATTCCGGGTGATCCAGCGATGTTTGCCGCGGGTGGTGAGAATCAAACGAGCGAAGAAGCTATGCAGCTTGCGCGCGAGCGTATGGGCCTCAACGATCCTTTTCATATTCAATATTTCAAATGGGTCGGGGGTGCTGTTCAAGGAGACTTCGGCATTTCGATGAACAAAGGCGTGCCGGTTACTGACATTGTTACGAGTGCGTTCCCGGCGACTATCGAGCTTGCTCTATTCGCTCTGACGTACGGTTTCCTGTGGGGTATCGTTTTGGGGGTTCTAGCCGCAGTGAACCGTGGTGGTTTTTGGGACTATCTGTCTAACATTTGGACGGGTTACAACATTGGCGTGCCATCATTCATTGCAGGGCTACTTTATCTTCTGGTATTCGCTATAGGGTTTAAAATATTTCCCGCATCAGGGCGCGTGCCATTCACCGAGGATCCTATTGAGTCACTAAGACATCTAGCTTTACCGACGCTCGCACTGGGGAGTATCGTAGCCGCACAGATATCGCGGTACACGCGACAGTCTATATTAGACACGTTGACCGAAGATTATATACGGACCGCCCGTGCGAAAGGTCTAAGGGAACGGACAGTGATGATTCGACACGCGTTGAAACCCAGCCTAATCCCTGTAGTGACCATAATGGGTTTGCAAGTGGGGAGTATTCTTGCGGGAACACTCGTCATAGAACAGGTATTTACGTGGCCTGGGGTCGGGAGATCTCTAGTCACCGCGGTGCGTGAGCGTGATTACACACTGATGCAAGCAATTACTTTGATGCTTGTGATGATTTTCTTGACTGTAAACCTACTGACGGATCTGCTCTACGTAGGGCTTGATCCACGAATCCGCCTTGGTGCGAAATCGGAGGCCTAATGTCTGCTACTACTGATCCGTTACTGGACGCATCTGACGATAAAGGCACGTTGGGAGCTATTCTGCATGAGCTTGGGAGGATAGCTAAAAATCCAAGAGGAGCACTTTCGCTGACAGGTATTGGCGCTCTGTGCCTGTTTGCAATCTTTGTACCTATTTTATGGGATGCTGATCCGAATTGGATCGAGAGAGTTCCGAAGAATCAGACACCATCCTGGGAACATCCGATGGGGACGGACCACATATCCCGTGATCTTCTTGCTCGGAATGCTGCCGGACTTGGTCGGACTGTAATCATCGGTTTAGCAGCGGTAACAATTGGCTGGATCGCTGGGATCGCTCTTGGCTATATTGCTGGATGGCGTGGCGGTCTGACCGATACTTTGATTATGCGTGGCGTGGATACGCTACTTGCTTTTCCGGGCATATTGATTGCAATCGTGATTATTACAATCATGAGCGGTACTTTCTTCGGACGAGGAATCGTTCCGTTGGGAGCAGCGATAGCAATTTTCAATGTCTCTGGTATGGCGCGTTTGGCACGTGCACAGGTGCTTAGGGAGCGCGAACGTGATTATGTTGAGGCCGCGCGTGGCGTGGGAGCTTCAGAGCAGCGCATACTTTGGCGGCATGTTTCGGTAAACACCTTCGGTGCTTTTGCTGTCGCTCTTCCGCTTGCGGTCGTTGCATCTGTGTTGACCATGGCAGCGCTGAATTATCTAGGTCTAGGTACCAAACCACCTGATGCGACGCTCGGACAACTTCTAATGGATGGTGGCCGATATATGAGATTTGCTCCTCATTATGTGCTTGGGCCGGTCGCTCTAATGGCTATATTATTATTGTCCCTGAACTTTCTGAGTGACGTGTTGTCGGAGCGACTTGACCCGGTGCGTCGTAAGACAGGTAGTTAGGTTTTTGATACGGAGTCGGGATGACTGATTCTTGCGACATTCTAGTTTTGGGCGGCGGTCCCGCTGGTAGTGCTTCGGCAACAATGCTGTCTGACGCGGGTTATAAGGTAATCATTCTCGAACGAGAGAAATTTCCTCGGGAACACGTTGGTGAGTCACTTCTACCGGCAAGTATTCCCATCCTCGAACAAATCGGTGTGATGCCTGAGATCGAGCGTGCTGGTTTTGTGACCAAGCATGGCGCAACTTTAGTATGGGGGGCTGATCCCGAACCATGGAGTTGGTATTTCGCTGATGACCCAGGGCAGCGGCCGACTTCTTTTCAGGTGGTGCGGTCAGAGTTTGACGACATTCTCTTGAAGAATGCCAGCAAGCATGGAGTGGAGGTAATAGAAGAAGCACAGGTGCTTGATGTTATCTTTGAGAATGAACGAGCTACTGGTGCTGTCTATCTTCATGAAGGTTCAGAGAAACAGGTGTCAGCTAGATTTGTTGTTGACGCAAGTGGGCAGGCGGCACTTTTAAGTCGTAAATTGGGGTTGCTTGAGTGGGATACTCACTTCAATAATCTAGCTGTCTACGGATATTTCAAGAATGCTCGGCATTTGGATAGTCCAAATGATGGAAATATATTTATCGAGGCCTTCGAACATGGTTGGTTATGGAAAATTCCTCTGCATATTGGGATGGATAGTGTTGGCGCGGTCGTCGATAAAGATGTGGCACATGAACGACTGCGTGAACTGGGCTCAGACGGGTTTTTGTTAAAGCAAATTGAAGATGCTCCACACGTAACCGAGTTACTGGAGAATGCTGAACTTGTTGGCGAGTCGAAGGTAGTTAGGGATTGGTCCTATAAGTCGACTCAATTTTCAGGAGATGGATATATTCTGGTTGGTGATGCCGCCTGTTTTGTTGATCCACTATTTTCGTCTGGAGTGCATCTTGCGCTTGGATCTGCATCACTTGCATCGACTTACGTTCAGACGGTCCTCAAGGACCCCTTGTCGAGATCTCAGGCAGATCAGACGTATCGGGACATCTACGAGAAGCAATATCAGTATTTTCATTTGACAGCCCAGCTGTTCTACGGCACAAACAGAACGGCGGATTCATATTTCTGGGAAGCTCGAAGGATCCTCGGCGATGACTCAAAAACGCCGAAGGAGGCTTTTGTGAAGGTGGTTGGTGGCCAACCACCACAAGGCTATGAGCGCGCAGTTATCGAGAGAGGTGAAGTTCCAGATGGAATACTCAATGATGTCAAACGCATGGAGTCCTATCTTGAAGAACGGAAGAATACGACTGAACGCCTAACTCAGGATGGCGGCAAGGAGCTATTAGAGAGTATTCCGTCTTTGCCGAGTCACATACGATTGGTGCAGAAACCGATCTTGTCAGGTCAGGAATATAAACAGGTCGCCCATTTAGTTGTTGATGGACAGGACACCCTGACACATGGTTATCCATTAACTGCTGTCATGGCAGATTTAATTTCTCGTATAGACGGTGGAACGATTTTGTCCGACATAATAGGTCAGTTTGAGTCGGATCATGGTGTAGCCGATAAGGGAGCAATGAACGCCGTTGTGTTGAAAACACTTCCAGAATTGATCACTATTGGCATGATCGATGTCACAGCTCCCGGTGCTACCCGGGCTGAACGCAGACGGTTCGAACGACAGCTACAGAAGAAGTAAGAAATAATCCGCTCACCTATCTGTTTCTCATGCGTCTGATGGGAATAAGGCCACCAATCCACGCCGCAGTGGCAATCAAAAGAATTTGAATAAATCCTCGAAGCACATGTCCTCCTTGAGAGAGCCGAGTACCTCCAACTTCAATATCATTGATCCACATGTTTATATTTGCCCAGTAGAGTGCGCACAACATCCCTACGAAACCGATGCTCGCCAACCGGCGGGTACGAGGAAAAAACACCAAGACTCCCAGGAGAATTTCAAAGAATCCACTCACTAGAACCCAAAATCTTGGAGCACCCAGGAGATCAGGCACGATGGGCTCAAACCATTCGGGGTTTCGGAAATGGCCGATTCCGATAATCACAAAAGGAAGTCCATAAGCGATTGAGATCAGATGTTTAAGCGTGTGCATAAAGGTATTCCTTTCAGTCGTATCGCGATAAATAGAAAGTGAACCGTTATTCCCATACTAGGGTCTAAATACGCTTAACGCGTTCGTATTCCCCGAATCCTCTGTAATTACAGAGGATTCAGTTTTTTGATGTAGCGGTAATCAGTGTGGTACTGCTTGTCCTGACCTTTTGCCGCTAGCTATCGAGGTTACTTACAATCAAAATCCAAAAAATTAGAACGATCAGCTTGCGATCAATGACTACAATAGCGATGAGAGAATGTTGGACGCTGGTGGTAGCTCATGCCTGATAGTCGCTTAGAATTTGGTTGGTTTTTACCAACGGCAGGAGACACTAGGGCCTATGGTGTTCCTGAGGCAGGGGTAGACGTCACACCAGAATACCTCGGTAAAGTTGCCAAGACAGCGGAGGAGTCTGGGTTCGACTATATCCTTATCCCCGTTGACCGGGCGTGCTGGGAAGCCTATATCACCGGCGCTTTTGTCACAGCAAACACAAGCAAAATATCCTCATTGATCGCCGCCAGGCCTGGTTATATCAACCCTGTCTTGTTAGCTAAAATGATTTCTGCATTTGATCTGATGAGTGATGGTCGTATCTGTGTCAATCTGATCGCGGGTCAGGCAGACGAAGAGGTTGTGTCTGAAGGTGTCATGTATACCAAAGAAGAGCGCTACGCCCTTATGGATGAAGAGGTGACGATCATGAAACTGCTTTGGGCCGAAGAGGTTCCGGTAGACTTCGAGGGCTACTTCCACCAGATCAAAGGCGCGAGCATTAATCCAAAGCCTTCGCGACAGCCGCGTTTTTATCTGGGTGGTGGTTCCGCGGCGGCCTGGGAATTATCTGCTAAGCACTCTGACGTGCATTTGTTTTGGGGTGACATGCCAGAACAAATTGCTCAAAATATTAGTGAACTTCGAAGTCTTGCTGCTCGTCATGAACGCGTGACGGAGCTTGAATTTGGCATGCGCTTACAGATTATCTGTCGGGAGAGCGAAGCGGAGGCTCTCCAAGCTGCGGAAGACCTAATACATCACATACCCGAGGCGAGGCGTGATCTTTTAAAAATCCGTGTGGCTGGGTCCGAAGCGAATCAGCGGGTTCAAGAGCTCGCAGCAGAAAAAGGTCTGTGGATAGCACCTCACCTTTGGACTGGCCTGACTAGGTTTCGACCAGGTGCTGGCATAGCCGTTGTCGGAGATCCACTGCAATGTGCGGACACGCTACAGCAATTTATCGACGTTGGCTGCACATCCTTCTGCTTGTCAGGCTACTTACATGATGAGGAAGCAGAGCGGTTTGGTCGATTAGTTCGACCGCTACTGCAGAGTTGATCAGTTAGTTCAGGAGCGTTTCCCTTGCAATTGTAGGTCGGTCGGTTACTGTTGCGGATGCCCGTATTACTATGGTCTTATCGTGATTCTTGTTGAACAACTGACTAAGTCATTCGGTCCGATGTCGGTCCTTGAGGACATTTCCTTTACTGTAAGTGACGGCGAGAAGGTTGGACTTGTTGGACCTAATGGCACTGGGAAATCGACGCTTCTTGAATTGATTGCAGGTATGGGCGATCCTGACGATGGCGTGGCCCGACATACCGACGGATCGCTGAGTTATCTCCAGCAAGATGTCCCTTTTAAAAGTGACCGAGTGTTGCTGCAGGAGATGTGGGTGGCTTTTGCTGATGTCACTGCAGTACAAAAACAGCTGGACGAGATAGCTGATCAAATTAGTGACGGCAGTGGCGATATCGATGAATTGATCGATAGGCAAGCCTCTCTGTTTTCCCAATTTGAATCACTGGATGGGTACAGAATCGAACAGCGTATTGGCCGCGTATTAGATGGTTTGGGCTTTTTGGTGGAAGATAGACAAAAGGCCTGTGGTGATTTTTCCGGTGGTTGGAAGATGCGTATAGGACTAGCAAAGGTGCTGGTTCGGAATCCAGATCACCTCTTACTTGATGAGCCAACAAATCATCTAGACACGCGCGCAAAAATATGGCTGTCGGAATATTTGTCCCAGTTCTCTGGGTCGCTTCTGTTGGTCACGCATGATCGCGAATTCTTGGATTTGGTCTCGACCCGAATAATAGAACTACGTGACGGAAAGATTCGGAGTTATACAGGCAATTATTCTGAATTTTTGTCACAAAAGGCTAAAGATATTGCTCTTCTGCAAAAGACTGCAGATCGCGAAAATCGTGAAATTTCGAGGCAAGAGCGCTTCATCGAAAGGTTTCGTAGTAAGGCTACAAAAGCTACGCTCGTAGCCTCTCGTGAGAAGGCGCTAGCAAAGAGAGTCAGAACGAGGGTACCTGACAAAGAGAAAGATGTTTCTTTTCAGCTAGAGTCTTCAGGACGAGTAGAACGCGAAGTTATTACGGTCGAGCATCTGGGTCATATATGGGAAGATGAGCCTGTACTCATTGACGCAAATTTGTTGGTAGAGAGAGGTGAGAAAGTACTATTGGTCGGACCAAACGGGAGTGGTAAGAGTACTTTTCTGCGGGCGATTTGGGGCGAATTTGAACCAACCGAAGGTCAGGTAAGTTGGGCTGAACGAGCAGAACCGGCGTATTACGACCAGCATCAAGATGAGGCACTCAAGGGTGAGTTGTCGGTTATTGAAGAAGTAGAATCTGTTGCACAGGGTCAGTCAGAAACTGAAATTAGGAAGGTTTTAGGACAATTTCTTTTCACGGGTGATCAGGTATTCAAACTAATTTCTGTGCTTTCTGGGGGAGAGAAAAGTAGAGTTGCGCTTGCGAAATTTTTGATTCAACCGTCCAATGTTCTGATACTTGATGAGCCTACGAACCACCTTGATGCAACTACGCGACGAAAACTTATTCAGGCACTTAAGAAGTACGATGGCACTATTCTTTGTGCGAGCCATGATCAACTGCTCGTCACGGAGATCGCGTCTCGAGTAATTCGGGTAGAGGATGGCGAGTGCGTCGAGCTGATGAACTGGTGAGATGAGTCAAGGCATTCGGCCTTGAAAATCCGTCTGTCTCCAAGCTTCATACGCAATCAATGCAACAGAATTAGAAAGGTTCAGACTTCGGTTAGCTGGTCTCATGGGGATGAGTAGTCGCTGGTCTGAGGGTATACCGTTAATAATTTCGTCAGGAAGCCCTGTATCTTCTCGTCCAAATAGTAGAGAGTCATTCTCTGAGAATTTAACTTCAGCATAGACACGGCTGGCCTTAGTCGTGACTGCGAATATCCTTCTGTCGCGATGGGAGCGTACATATGCTTCGAAATTTTCATGTTCGGTGATCACCGTAAGGTCTGCGTAGTCTAGTGACGCCCGTCGCAAATGAGATTCGTCGAAATTAAAGCCGAGCGGCTGGATCAAATGTAGTTCGGCGCCGACGTTTGCTGACAGCCGGATAATGTTGCCGGTATTGCCTGGAATAAGAGGTTCGAACAATACGATATGTAGCATTCTTTAAGAATTCTTGTAGCGCTTTGAATATACTTGCCTGAGTCAGTAGGTGCATGTTACAACCGAATGAGATTAGATATATCTATCGAATAAGACGGGCTGGCCGATGAAGTTCTTTTCAACTCTAAGATCTGTTCTGCGGTTCCGAAAATTTGAAGCAGACCCTGTTGCTCGTCGCCTTCAGAGTGTGGCTAGTGTTTCTGATTTACGAAATATCTCGAAGCGCAGGCTGCCCGGAGGGGTTTTTGACTACATTGATGGAGCTGCGGAGGACGAGGTTACCCTTAGACGTAATAGTGAGGCGTATAACGCGGTCGAATTTAGGCCACGGGTATTCCGAGACGTAAGTAACATATCGGTAGCCTCGTCGCTACTAGGTAAGCCGCTGTCGTTTCCGCTTGTATTGGCTCCAACCGGTTTTGGGCGTATCGCTCACTCGCAGGGGGAACTCGCTGTGGCCCGTGCTGCAGAGCGTGCGAATATCCCATACACGTTGTCTACTCTGGGGACCCGGTCGATTGAAGACATTGCCGAGGTTTCGAATGGCAGGAAGTGGTTTCAAGTCTACGTTTGGCGTGATCGTGAACTGGTCAAGGAAATGCTTGAGCGAGCAAGTGCGTCGGACTACGAGGCAATTGCTATAACCGTTGATACTGCTGTCTTGGGAAGACGAGAGCGTGACGTGAGACAGGGCTTTACGTTGCCGCCGAAAATAGGATTAGGAACCATATGGGATGGGATACTACATCCGGGCTGGACCTGGGACTTTGTGAACGCTGAGCCAATATCATTTGCAAATGTCCGTGGGAAGTCAGTTGGTGATGGCTCAGATCCGGTTTCACTTGCTGGCTATATTAATTCCCAATTTGATCCGAGTCTTTGTTGGTCAGACATTGAATGGTTTAGGTCTATTTGGAAAGGCCCGATTGTCATCAAAGGGATTCAAACAGTGGAGGACGCCCGTATCGCCTCTGAAATGGATCTCGAGGCGATAGCACTATCCAACCATGGAGGCCGGCAGCTCGATGGGGCGCCGGCGCCATTTGAGTTGCTGGAATCGGTCGCGCAGGCTGTTGGTGGTGAAATCGAAATCATATGCGATGGTGGTGTACGAAGGGGTAGCGACATCGCGAAGGCTATATCGCTGGGAGCAGATGCATGTATGGCTGGACGTGCGTATCTCTATGGTCTGGGTGCTGCGGGCGAAAAGGGGGTAGATTTTGTCTTAGAGCATCTTAAAGAAGGACTCGTTCGAACTATGGCCCTAACCGGAGCAGCTTCACTGGAGGAACTTTCAGGGGACCTTGTTCGAATTAGGGACAAGTAGCTAGGTTGGAATTTGGTCCCCACCGCAAACAACGAATTCAATCTCTCTCAAGGCACTGAGGTTGTCTGTCGGATCTGAGCTCAGTGCCACGAGGTCAGCTCGCAAGCCAGGCTCAATGCGACCACGGTCTGGCAAGCCGAGAAGCTCTGCGCTTCGATTTGTGGAAAGTTGCAGTACTTCCACCGGCTCGAGTCGACTTAGATTCTGCATAATCTCTAAGGAATAGCTGAGGTTCTCATGAGGAGTGTGTGGAATGCCGCAGTCTGTGGACATCAACATACGAGCGCCACTCTCAATCAAGTCCTGAGTAAGGGTTGCTCTTTTTTTGTATTGTTGGGTATTTTCCTGTCCCCATAGAGATCCGAATATAGTAGGCGAGACAATCGTGCCAGTTTCCGCAATCTCCTGAATTACCTCGGGTACAGGTTCGCTACCATCAGGTGTCTGAAACGAGCAATGCTCAAGCATGTCGACTCCCCCAGCAAGTGCATGTCTAATTCCTTCTACACCATGAGCATGAGCAGTAACGCGCACTCCAAGCCTATGTGCCTCTTCAACGATTGCCCGCATTTCTGACTGAGTGTATTGTGCTCGTTCAACATTTGTCCCTGGTGTCATGTTGCCACCCGAGGCCATCACTTTTATCCAATCAACGCCCGACCGCACCCGTTCTCGGACCGCGACCCGTACTCCTAGCTCGCCATCAGCCTCGCCACCCATGAAGTAGCAGTGACCACCAGTTGGAGTTATAGGGGCTCCGGCCACTATCAACGAAGGGCCTGAGACTACCTCTTGATCTATTGAATCTCTAAGAGATATTGCTAGGTCTGTTGGCGCCCCTAGGTCTCTGACTGTTGTAATACCCGCCCGTAGCATTTTATGACTGTTGTCGATCATCCTAAGGAGCATGCTTGAAGGTGTATCGTTGTCGTAGACAGCCCGCCAGTCTTCTTTTCCATTGAAGCACAGGTGAGCATGAGCTTCGATCAGACCTGGGATAATAGTGAGTCCTTCTGCACTGATTGTATGTGCCCCCAGGGATGGACTGTCAGTAAACACCCCGTCACTAATATGTATGTCTTTAAGCTCAGGACCACTGGAGTTACCATCCCAGACCTTGGCTCCCACAATAGTAATTTGTCGATGATTAGTAATTGCGGGACTCCTGTCTTTGACCAGATATCAAGTCAGGCCTGTACGAACCTCAGGCTAGCTTAACAAATATTTTTTAACCCGATAGGGTGATAGGTTAGAAATTGTTGTATTTACTGTGTATTGCGTGGATATATGAGTATTTCGAAGTTCTGGAAACTGCTGTTCATTGCCGCTCTTGCTATTGTCGGCGCACTGATCGCAGGATTTCTTTATTTATATGTGTTCTCAGATCCTGAAGAGGAAGTAAGTCTTGAGGCCGCTGTTGCGGCGATCTCTACATCAACGAGTGTCTCTGCGGCTACAGCTACGGCTACAGCGACACAGTCGGCCACAGCAACACAATCAGCTACGGCGGACATGACCTCAGGTCTAGTTCTCACCGGTAGATGGACATTGTCGAGTGATAAGCCATCATTCGTTGGTTATAGAGTAAACGAAATTCTAGTGAACACTGGCGAGTTTACAGCTGTGGGGCGTACCTCGTCGGTGCAAGGCCAACTACAATTCGACGGTGATTCTATTTCTGAGGTGGAAATAAGTGCTGATCTCACCCAGCTGAAAAGTGATAATCAATATCGAGATCGAGCCCTACGAAGGCAGGCAATAGAGACTAATGAATTTCCAACAGCAACCTTCAGACTTACCGATTCTATTCAGGTCAGTGACTTCACTGATGGTGCGACGGTCGTCCGTTCTGTGGTGGGGGAATTAACGCTGCACGGTGTTACTAGGGACGTTACGTTAGAGATAGCTGGTGAACTAGTAGATCACACCGTAGTGGTAGTTGGTTCTCTTGATATTTTGTTTAGTGACTACGAGATTGATACTCCATCATCGCGATCGGTTGTGTCTATTGAGGACTACGGCGTGATGGAGTTCCAATTGTTTTTCGTCAAGCCGTAGGTCTGAATTTCGGCAAATTGGTACGTAAGCTGATATATTCCTCGAGAGATTGAGGGGAAATAAATATGGATATTGGGGCACTGCAGTTTTTCTCCTGGCCTGGTCGTCGTGTACCACTTCCCGAAGTATATGAGCGGGCCCTGGAGCGAATCGAGATTATGGATCAATCGGGCTTTGATTGTGTCTGGCTCGCTGAGCATCATTTTTCGACATACTCGGTTTGTCCGTCTGTTCATATGATGGGTGTACAAGCGGCGTCTCGCACAAATAACATTCGAATTGGTATGGGAGTCACTTTGGCTGCGATGTACCATCCACTGCGTATTGCGGAAGAAATTGCATTGCTTGACCACTTTTCTGGTGGTCGGGTCAATTGGGGAGCCGGACGTGGCTTCGACAAAAAAGAGTATGAAGTGTTTGGGATCACCCCTGATAACGGAGGTGAGCGATTTCGAGAAAATGTCCAGATTGTGGTTGAGGCATGGAAGAACGAGCGTCTCACGTATCACGGCAAATATTGGGACTTTGATGACGTTGAGGTACTGCCTAAGCCATATCAGGACCCACATCCCCCGGTGTGGATGGCTGCAACATCCCGAGACTCGATTGAGGCGGCAGCAAAGCTTGGATATTCAATATTGATGGATCCTCACTCGAGCCACGAAGAAATTGGAGAAAAACGAGAATTGTTCTATGACACACTGCGGGAGTACGGACATCCCGCCGAGGACAGAGTACTTCCAACTGCTCGACTGATTGCAGTTGCAGATACTGATGCCGAGGCAGAAGAAATTGCTAGCCAAGGCGCGAAATGGATGTTGGGTAGCTATATTTCGCGGACGGACGAAGAGATGGACCCAGTCGATAGATATGTTCAAAAGGTGATGATCCATGGTACGAAAGAGAAAGTACTTGATGAAATTTTGAGACTAAGAGAAGAAATTGGGCTCGATTCACTTATATGTGCTTCATTGAGTCATGACAGTTTCGTCAGATTTACTAACGACGTACTTCCAAAATTACCGAGATAGATGTAACTAAATTATAAATTCAGTAAGCTACAGGAATAGGCACGTATTTCTTCGGTACGTGCGATTGAATATAGGGGGTATCTAACGTGCAAGTTGCGGACGCAATAGCAGAAATTTTAAAACAAGAAGGTGTGGAGTTCATCGTGGGTTATCCAGTGAACCCGATTATCGAAGCGGCTGCTCGGGCAGACATTCGGACGATTATTGTTCGGCAGGAGCGGACCGGAATACACATGGTTGATGCTTTCAGTCGTATCAATTCTGGTAACGAAATTGGTGTATTTGTGATGCAACATGGTCCGGGAACTGAGAATGCCTTTGGAGGTGTTGCTCAGGCATATGGTGAGTCAGTTCCAATAGTGGTGATACCAATGGGGTATCCGAGAAGTCTTACAAATGTGACCCCGAACTTCAGTGGTCTTCTAAATTTTCAACACGTCGCGAAGTCAGTTGAGCAGGTGACACTTTCTTCGTCAGTACCTGATGCTATGCGCCGAGCCTTTAGTGCGGTGCGCAACGGGCGACCACGTCCAGCGGTGGTAGAGATACCTGGCGACGTTTTCGCCGAAGAGGTAGAGAACTTGTCATATACCCCAGTGAAGACTGCAAAATCTGCTCCAGATCCGGCCGATGTGGCCAAGGCGGCCGAGATACTAGTTAAGGCTGAACGTCCGATTATTTATGCGGGTCAAGGGGTCCATTATGCTGAGGCTTGGCCAGAACTCAAAGAGTTGGCAGAACTGCTCGAGGCTCCGGTCACTACAAGCCTGGAAGGTAAAAGTGCATTTCCAGAAAGTCATCCCCTGTCGTTAGGCTCGGGCGGTCGATCACTTCCCCAGCCAGTTCATGAATTCTTGCAGGGGTCAGATGTGGTATTTGGTATAGGCTGTTCATTTTTTGCCACAGGATTTGGAATCCAGTTTCCAAAAGGCAAGACAGTAATTCATTCTACGTTGGACCCGCTAGATTTAGACAACACATTAGAGGTTACCCAGCCACTGGTTGGGGATGCGAAGTTGACCTTACAAGCCCTGATTCCAGTTGTTGCTGAGCTCGTCGGCTCTGGTGGAAGGGGACGTGCGGATTCCATCGCGGCCGAGATCTCTACCATCCGTCAGAAATGGTTGGGAGATTGGCAGGCGAAACGGGATGATGACAGTGCTCCACTCTCACCCTACAGAGTATTGCGAGACCTACATGCGACTGTCGACGTTGATAACACGATTATCACCCATGATGCCGGGAGTCCTCGGGACCAGTTGTCGCCGTTTTGGACAACAGATGTTCCATTGAGTTATATCGGATGGGGAAAAACTACTCAGCTCGGTTATGGCCTAGGTTTGGCAATGGGAGCTAAGTTGGCTCGTCCAGATAAGCTCTGTATCAATGTTTGGGGTGATGCCGGGATCGGCTTCACTGGAATGGACTTTGAAACAGCTGTTCGTGAAAATATCCCTATTCTGTCGATTCTGCTGAATAATTTTTCAATGGCTATCGAGATTCCAATCATGCAGGTGGCGCAAGAGAAGTATGGCTCGACCGATATTTCAGGGAATTATTCCGAAATGGCTAAAGCTTTTGGAGGATATGGGGAGCGAATTGAGCGCCCTGAAGACATTGTTCCGGCGATTGAGCGCGGAATCAAGAAGACTCAAGAAGGTACAGCAGTATTGCTAGAGTTCATCACACAGCAGGACTACACTTACTCGGTTTTCAAGTAGTATTTGGCGTCGTCCTAGTCGCTGGAATGTTATAGGCGCTTCCTAAGATGATTCTGAGGTTGTGTAAGCTGTATATCGGTTTAATCCTGTTTGGATTAGGCCTAGCACTCATGCTTGAAGGTGATCTTGGTCTTGGCCCTTGGGAAGTACTACATCAAGGACTATCAAAACAGTATGCTGCATCGGTTTCAGTGTTTGGTTGGGAAATTGATTTTAGTAGTGTTGGAATGGTCAGCATTTTCGTCAGTGTATTAGTGCTTGTGTTTTGGATTCCATTGCGCGAGCGGCCGGGCTTCGGAACTATTATGAATTTTCTGGTGATAGGGATCACTATCGATGTAGGCATGGCACTGCTACCCAACCCCGATCTACTTATCTTGAAGTTTATGATGATGTTTCTTGGACCCGTGAGCGTAGCACTTGGGACGATCATCTATATTGGTGCTCGAATGGGGCCAGGCCCCAGAGACGGCCTCATGACTGGCCTCGCCAAGAGAGGGATTCCGGTCGCATTGGGTAGGACAATGATTGAGGTTGCCGTATTAATTTGTGGCTTTTTGCTTGGCGGTAGTGTCGGCTTAGGAACGGTATGGTTCGCATTCGGTATTGGACCACTTATCCAACTTATTGACAGGTATGGGCCGTTTGATGATTCAGTACTGAGTCATAAATAAATTGATTTCGATCTATTTCCGAGCAACTTGATCTATCACATTAGAATTTAATCAAATAGACGAGCAGAGGCTAACTATGAGACTGTCAGCAACTTTTAAGGTGGGAGAAGTATCTGTTGCGGCATTGTCTGATGCTGCTACAGAAATGCCTGTCCCTAAATTTTTCAATAACGTACCTGTCCATCAGTGGACGAAGGCACTGTCTATCAACGCTCCGGATGACGACGTGCCGTTTAACTTCGGATCTTTTCTTCTTCGTGGTAACAGTAGAACGGTCCTTCTCGATACTGGATTTGGTGAACAGGGCCCGTACACGGAAGCTGAGGGTGCCGGAGGTCTACTCGATAGGATTCATGATCTGGGAGTTAATCTCGAGGAAATTGATGCAGTAATACACACACATCTGCATTTCGACCATGTTGGTTGGAATACAGTGCCTCAGGAGGGACAAAGAATTCCAACCTTTCCGAACGCCGTTTGGCGCGTATCTGAGGAAGAAATTGCTTGGTGGAATTCAGGTGCAGTTCAGCCACATCCGGACTACGCGGGAATATTGGAAGACGTTTTCGATCCAATAGTGGAGCGAGGTAAAGTCGAGACCTTTTCAGGGGAACAATTAATTGAGCCATTCCTCACGTCAATACCAACTCCGGGGCATACCCCTGGTCATACTTCATTCCTGCTTTCATCAGGGGGTGAGCATTTACTTTTAGTAGGTGATGCAGCACATCACCCAGAGCATCTCGTTAATCATGAATGGGTCCCAGCTGTTGATCAGGATCCGACCGAAACAACCAGATCGAGGAGGCGTATTGTCGACGTTGCAATCGAAAAAAATGCTCTGGTCACTGGTGGGCACTTTCCCATACTGACCGTTGGTAAATTATCTGAATCAGATGGCAGTATTCACTTTGAGCCAGTCAATATAGATGAGACTGTCGATTTTAGTTGATTTGCGGTTAGCTGTTTTACATAATATTTAGCTCGCACTTGTATTGCTATAGTTCAGGGAAGAGTTTATTGGAGGTATGTATGGCTAAATTTTTAATATCAGGTTCGTACGGCCCGGAGGCACTTGAGGCGGCAGCGAGTCAGGGATTCCAAGGACGTATTTCATATGTCACTGCACTTGCAGAGTCTCTCGGGATGACAATTGAGGCGGCTTACTACGCTTTTGGAGACGACGATATTGTTTTGATCGGTGATGGTGACAACGATGCGGCCATTGCTCTTTCGCTAGCAGTAAACGCGTCGGGAGCTGTTGCAGTGCGGGTCACTCCGCTAATCACAGCCGCTGAGATGGATGCTGCCGCTGAGAAAATTCCCGATTACCAACCACCTACGACTTAGTTGGTTAGGGCAGGCTTTGGGCTATCTCATTGATGATAGCCTCCTGATGAGGTGCGAGTTCCTGGCCCGGTAGATCGTCGCGTCCTGCCTGATCAGTTATCTCAGTTCGTATCCCACTGAGTGCTTCGATTGTCGCGAGCCCACAGAACGGCACATATCGTTTCGAGTAGCCGCCTTCATGGGAGAAGACAATTTTTCCATCGCAGGTCGCATTAGCCAGAGCCAGAAGCATTTTAGTAAGTTCCCTATACGATTCCGACGTGAGCAACATTCTCCCTAGTGGATCGTATACGCTGGCATCGAATCCACAGGGAACTAATATCAATTGCGGTCGAAAGGATTGCACTGCTGGGACGACGACACGCTCGATCGCAGCCGAATAGGCGCCATGGCCGGAGCCCGCAGGTAACGGAATATTGATATTGTAATTTTGACCATTATTGGCGCCACGTTCTTCGACGGTCCCCGAGTCTTTTGGAAACAGTCCGTCCTGATGAATGGAAATTGTCAGTACATTGGGGTCATCGTAAAACGCTTGCTGGGTTCCATTCCCGTGATGGACATCCCAATCAATAGTTGCTATCCGTTCGATCTGCCAGATGTCCTGTGCATGCATAGCAGCTAGAGCTACGTTCCCGAATATGCAGAAACCTCTTCCGAGATCACGTTCAGCGTGATGGCCAGGAGGACGGACGAGGGCATATGAATTGTTAACTTGTCCACTAAGAACTGCTTCCGTAGCCACTATCGTGCCTCCGGCTGCAAGCTTCGCGATTTCATAAGATCCTTTTCCGAAAGGCGTACCTGGTCCGGCCATTCCTCCCAGATGGTCACTTAGTTCGCGAATGCTGTTGATGTAGTCATCCGTGTGAAATCGTCGTAATTCGTCCTCAGTAGCCATACGAGGGTCCAGCCGAACAAGTTGATCTGTCAGGCCTGACAAATCGAGAAGGTTTTTCATCCGACGTTTTGTATCCGCGTTTTCAAAATGTTCATCAGGTTCGACATCTGGAGTGGCACCACTCCCCGTGTCATGCCACATATATTTTTCATGCCACAAGAAACCAGTACTCATGTTGTCGCTTCTCCTGAAGTTGTTGAGGCAGTGTATCAGAGCTAGTCGCGAACAAAAGGGTCGGTCGAATTCTTGTCTAGTGCACTATGTGAGTCAGAGAGTGATGCTTCGGACGATCAAAGCAGAAGCAGAAACTAGCAGAAGTAGCGTGGAGCAGAATTTGAACAGACTTTCCGACATGTGGGGTCGGACTCGCTGTGAGATATAGTTACCGATGATCACGGCTACGACCCCAGGAATTGCATATATCAGCGTTTGCGCGGTGAATACTCCCATAATTAGCAGCAATAAGGTGGTAGGGACGGCCATTGCGAGCATGTACGCAAACATTCTCGATCTGATATTTTCTGCTCCGCCCCCGATCCAATGTTGATAAATAATAACGGGAGGCCCAGGCATTGAAACTGAGCCCCGGAGCAAGCCGGAGAAGAACCCAGCAGTAACTTGAAATGCCCAGAACTCCGCATGTGGTGTGGTTGACATCTGTGATCTTAGGTAGCTCCCCAGTGCTGTTATGCCAATTCCGAGACCCACACAAATAAGAATCAACTGCTCCGAACCCTGCAATAGTACCCAAGCCCCTACTGGGGTCGTGATGACTGCGGTTATCGCTATTAGAGAAACGGAACGAATTTTGGTACGTGGCCGGTATTCGACGTAACTCGTTACTGACACTGCTAGGCCAATCAATTGGGTAAGTGCTATCGCTGACCGAGCATCGAGAAACAATGTGAGGACAGGAACAAGAAGGACTGCGTATCCGAATCCAAGCGTAGATTGTGCGAATGCAGCTCCGCCGATGCAGATCATTACGATTACGAATTCCATAATAGGATTAAGTTCAAACATGCTTATCCTTTCACGGGTCACGAGTAGTGTTTATCCTAATCAATAGATGGAGTTGGTTCAGCAAAATATTCAGTATGGTAGAGAATAAGTATCAGTGGAAGAATTGGGCTGAGAACCAGTCGTGCTCACCTGATGGAATTTTTACGCCAATTAATGAGGAAGAACTCCTCTACTCAGTGCGTCAGGCAATCAAGGAGAGTCAAAAGGTAAAGGCAGTTGGCACAGGTCACTCGTTCACTGGTACCGCACTTACTAACGGCTATCTGATAGATCTGTCGAAGTATGACAAAATTTTGTCAGTAGATCCAAATCTAAACCAGGTGACGGTGCAGGTTGGAAAAAAACTGGAGCATTTAAGCCCTGAACTCTGGGACCACGGACTTGCTATGTCTGATCTAGGTGATATTGCTTACCAGTCAGTCGCGGGAGCGATTTCAACAGGTACTCACGGGACGGGGCTAACATTTGGCTGTCTCGCTACCCAAGTAGTTGCGGCCCGAGTAATCACAGGTGAAGGTGAAATCGTTGAATGTTCGATGGTAGAGCGACCTGATTTGCTGCGGGCCGCAGTGGTCGGAGTAGGTGCTGCTGGTCTGTTATCGACGGTAACTCTCCAGCTTGAACCTGCATTCAATCTGCATGCTCAGGAAGTGATGCTTCCGTTTCAAGAAGTACTAGATCAACAAGATCAGTTCATTATTGATAATGAACATTTCGAATACTTTTGTGTACCCGGCATGGATCAGGCTTTCACCAAAAGGAACAACCGGACTAGTCTCCCGGTAACGGAATTCTCGAAATGGCAAAAATGGTTTGAGGAAGAATTTTCCTATAACTACTTACGGCGACTGTCGATCGCCGCAAACAAGGTCTCCCCACGATTAGCAGCTCTCATCGGGAATTCTCTTCCAAGCGGCACCCGTGAAGACTACGTAGACCGATCATATTCTGTATTCACTTCTGAACGGAAGCTCAAATTCATAGAAATGGAATACTTCATTCCACACGAATTCGCACGGGAAGCTCTGGAACGGGTATTAGATTTCGTTGAAAAATCGGGATTAGATATTTCCATGCCTATTGAGGTTCGCTGGGCGCAAGCAGATGACATCCCCTTAAGTATGTGTAGCGGAAGAGATACCGCGTCGATTGCCATACACGTGCGTCAACATGAGGCTTTTGAGCCTTATTTTGTTCCTGTTGAGACGATAATGCGGGACTATGGAGGCCGACCACATTGGGGAAAGATGCATTTCCAGACAGCTGAAACGCTTGCCCCGTTGTATCCGAAATGGGAGGAGTTTCAGCTGGCGAGGAAAGAGCTCGATCCGCTGGGACTGTACAGCAACGTATATACAGATCGTGTATTAGGACCAATCAATTAGAATCGCGAATACCCACCGTCGATGATGAAGTCTTCTCCTGTTTGATATGAAGATGCGTCACTAGCGAGATAGACTGCGACTCCTGCAAAATCTTCAGGCTGTCCCCATCGTCTTACCGGTACTCGTTTCATCACACGGTCCTCGAATACGTCATCGCCGACTCTTGGTGCAGTCATCGCTGTTTCGATCCAACCTGGAATAATTGTATTTGCCGTGATCCCGTATCGAGCCAATTCGACTGCTAGCCCTCTAGTCATGGAAATCATGGCTCCTTTTGTCGCGGCATAGGCTTCATTTCGTGCGGCACCGTCAATTGCAGAGAGGCTAGAAGTTCCAATGAGTCTTCCTCCTTCACCACGCTCAATCATGTGTCGCGCAGCAGCCCTGAACGTGAAGAAGGTACCGTCGAGATTTATAGCCATCACCCTTTTCCAAGTATCCGTCGGGAATTCCTGAAACGGTGCTCCACCACCAGCCCCAGCGTTAGCGAAACATGAGTCGACTTGGCCGAAAAGCTTCAGAGTCTCTGCAAATGCTGATTCCACCTCTTCCTCCTGTGAAACGTCGCAGCGAATAGCCGCAGCTTTTCCACCAACATCGAGAAGGGCCTTTTCAGCGGCAGCATTTTTGTCAGGATTGGTGCCCCAGATACATACGTCGGCACCGGCTTGTGCCAGCCCGATCGCCATACCAAGTCCAATGCCACTATTTCCGCCAGTGACCAGTGCCACTTTACCTGTCAGATCAAATCCTGCAAAAGCCATAGTTTTTCCTTCCCATAATCTCTCTCGCTTAGGAGATTGTAGGTGACTTCCCTTGGGAGTGTCTTGGATGCCTAGAGGTCTACTAAGTGCGCTAGAAACAGCATTCCTAACACAAATACTGCTAGGAAAATTAACCAAAGCGAGGCCGTGTTTGTGAAAAAATTAGCATCTGTTACATCGTTGCCAGGCATTTGTTTTGAGCGGGCGGCGGGTCCATGCCTGTTTGTATCTGAGTCTCCTGGAAGGCATAACCAAAAGGTGAGTACTAGAATCGACCCTAAAAACAGCAAGAGGAATGGTCCCATAATGAGGATTGCAAGTCCGAAACTTCCGATATCTATTCTGATCAGTACAAAGAAGAAAACTGACCAGAGAAACACGAATGTTCCGATAGGCCAGAGCAATCTCAAACCGGAACGATTCGTATCATGTAGTCGTCTAACGGCTACAGCGGTGCCTGGGAGCAGTGTCACTAAGAATAGGATCTCATTCAGTGGAAGATCGACAATATCGAGACTATCTCTAAGAAACCCAAATACTATCTGCAGAAGTATGACACACAGTACCCAAGACCAATATTCACGGCGGGAGCTGCGACCTCTAAAGGAAATAGAGCGGAGGAGAAGGGATGTACTCGGAACATTGTCTTTCATAATTTCCAAACTAGTTGATCGCCAATCTGTGACACAGTGTTCACCGATTATCTCCTGATATCAGTATACTCAGCGTAAATCGGTAGATTACTGGGAGTATCCAATGACGAATGAATCAGATGGAATAACAGACTTTATTCCCACCTCAGGGTGGGGACGAGTTGCTACCGGATTTCTAGCTCTAATACTTGTTTCATGGGTGATTATGGGGCTTGCTGCGGCGCGGGTCGATCTTGAAGGTGGAGTACTTTCCGACATATTTTGGACGGAAATATTGATCGTGTTTTGGGGTGGTTTGGCCATAATCAGTAAAAGGCTGTCAGAAACAGCTCGCGATAATCCCAACCGAGCATCATTCGCACACTATCTCCCGCCACTTTGTGCGGCAATCACACTTCCTGGGATTGCATTACTAACGG
>DEAP01000070.1 GCA_002348225.1 Dehalococcoidia bacterium UBA2979 | reverse complement strand
TATATGACAACCGCTCCCATAACTTCAGAGAGTAAATATCAGGCAGTAGCCGGCTGGGCGAAGATCCCTCACGGTATTTGGCTCAGGGAAGCGACCTCCGTGGCCGTAGATGATCAAGACAGGGTTTACGTATTCAATCGCGGGAATGTACCCATGTTGACCTTCGATTCGGATGGCAACCTCATCAGTCAATGGGGCAATAACACTCCGTATAGCGGGATGACAACGATCACAGATCCCTATGGCATCAGTCGCAAAGTCTGGGACGGGGTAGATTATGTCTGGCCCCATTCCGTGCGTGCAGATCACGAAGATAATCTATGGCTTGTAGATGTCCACACTCACACGATCACAAAAACAACCAAGCAAGGCGATGTCTTACTTCGGATTGGAACTGGAGATGCTGCGATCGAACAAAGTGGCGATCCGTTCAATAAGCCAACAGACGTTGCGGTGTCGCCAAAAACCGGGGAGGTCTTCATTTCAGATGGTTATGGCAATTCAAGAATCCACCGCTACGATAAAAATGGGAATCATATCCTATCCTGGGGAGAGCCTGGAGCAGACGATGCACAGTTTAGCTTGCCTCACAATCTAGCTCTTCTTGGTGACGATAAGGTGGTGGTCTGTGATAGAGAAAACCATCGAGTGCAACTGTTCACAATAGAAGGAGAATTCATACGGAACTGGCATGCGCATAAGGCCGTGGCCGTGACTGTGGGAGCAAATAACGAAATACTTGTGGCTGAGCAGGGTCCTCCTCCTGTCCAATTTGGTGTACCTAATCTTGGTCACAGGGTTTCAATATTTGACGAAACAGGGAACTTAATTAATCGACTAGGTCGCGAGCTGCCTGGCGAGTCACCCGACCAGTTCCTCTGGCCACATAGCATCGCAACCGACTCTCAAGGGAGTATCTATGTCGCAGAAGTGTCTTATGTGGAAGTGGGAAGCAAGCAGGATCCTGCTCGCGAAATGGTGAGCCTCAGAAAATGGGAGAGAATTAGTTAATACTCGTTGGGAAATGTATTGAACTCTCTAGTGCCAGTATCACATTCCTAGGTTAAAAATGACAAAACATTCGACTACTTCGGACCAGTACCCGCTATCAGGAGTTCGAGTACTTGATCTTGCAGACGAGCGCGCGATATATGGGGCAAAATTACTTGCTGATCTTGGTGCGACGGTGGTTAGGATTGAGAGTTCCACGGGTGACCCGTTAAGAGATCGAGGGCCTTTCGACAATGCAGGTGAATCACTCTGGTTCAATTACTATGCTTCAAATAGACACATAATCATCCTAGATCCCACTGATGAGAAGGCAAAAACAGAGCTCAAACACATGTTGAGAGGAACTGATGTCGTAATTGATACGGGTAGTCTGGAATCGCGAGGTATGTCTCTCGAGGATTTGGAAAGTCTTAATCCACATATAACCTATGTGGACGTTGCTTCATTTAGTAAGACCGGCCCCTGGCGAAATTATCTGGCACCTGATCTAGTGGCAGGGGCTCTCGGCGGGGCTGCTGCCACCACGGGTGACACTGACACGACGCCGCTCAAATTATTTGGTGACCAATCTTTTTTGGTGTCAGGAGTGTATGCAGCCATTGCTGGCCTTGCTGGCCTGTTCCAAAGCAGCCGTACCGGACTCGCCGAACAAATTGATATCTCGGTGCACGAGACTATCGTGTCCACACTGGAGCATGTCCTGATGATTGCTTGGTACCCCGAATTCGTTTCATACGCTAACGGTAACGTCCTTCCTAGACGAGGATCCTTACATTGGTCTAACGCGTATCAAGTAGTGACGGCGACAAATGGGTCACTTATGGTGACTCCGACACCTGATGTGCAAAAACAAATTGCTTGGCTCGCTGAGGAAGACTTACACGAAGATTTACTTGATGAGAAATATAACGATCTCTCGCTCAGACAGGTATTTATTAAGCGATTGATGGACATAATGAGCAAATGGGTGCGTGACAAGGATGCAGAGACTTTTTTTCACGAAGCACAGGCAAGACATCACCCCTTCGGGCTGGTGATGAAACCGAATGAACTTGCGGAAAATATCCATCTCGAATCACGATCGTGGTGGGAAGACTATAAGGTCGCGAACGGCGTGATAAAAGGTCCGGGGAGCCCGTATCGGTTCAGCAGATCAAGTTGGAAGCCGCCACTAGAAACCACTGTGCCCCACCAAGACTCTGAAGCGATTATGCGAGATATTGGATGGACAAAATAATGACAGGCCCCCTTGATGGAATTAAAGTCCTCGATTTCACCCACGTTCTCGCAGGCCCTTTCTCAACTCGAATTATGGGCGATCTGGGAGCTGATGTTGTAAAAATAATGAGTGAGGCACGCCATGGTCCGGACGGAGGAACTGGAAGCCCATACCACGTTATGTGGAATCGAAACAAAAGAATCTTACAACTGGATATGACTCAAACAGAGGGAAAAGAACTTGCGCGTGAGCTTTGCAATCAAGCAGATATCGTCATCGACAATTTCTCGGTCGGAGTGCTTGATCGATGGGGAATCGGATATGACACTATCAAAAAGGAAAATCCTGCAGTGATCTATATTCAGATGTCAGGAATGGGTGATGAGGGTCCTTGGTCCTCATACGTTTCCTTTGCTCCAACAGTCCACGCTCTCTCAGGTCTCACGTATCTCACTGGGGTACCTGGCCGAGAAGATATAGGAATAGGGTTTTCATACAACGACCATCAATCAGGCTTGCATGGCACCGTTGCGATACTTGCGGCTCTAAATGAAAGACTTAAGAGCCAAAAAGGACAACGTATTGAACTGTCGCAATTTGAAGTTGGAGTGACCCTTAATGCCGTGGCATTACTTGATTACTTTGCAAACGGAAACACGGTCTCCCCTTCAGGGAATCAATTGCCGTTTGACTCAGCACAGCCACATAATTGCTACCCAACCGCTGGTGAAGACAGTTGGGTAGCAATCGCCCTGCAGACTGACGAACAATGGAATATGCTCGTCAAACTCATGGACTCCCCAGAGTGGGCCCTAAAGTCAGGATTAGAATCAGTAGACGGACGCATTGCTCAGCTAGAAGCAATCGACTCTGAAATCTCGGAATGGACAAAACATCAGAATGGGAAAGAACTTATGGAAATGCTGCAGGAACATGGCATACCTGCAGGCTATGTCCAGAATGGTAACGATCTGGTTAACAATGACCCCGAGCTGCAGGCATCAGGATTTTTCTTCGACTATCAAGAAACTCATCCGCTTCTTGGTAAGATTCGAGGAGACCGACTTCCGCTTCGCTTCAAGAGACAAAATGTCTCTTCCTATAATCGACCCGAAATATTCGGCGAATCCAATCATAAAGTACTCAAGGATTGGCTTGGGCTAAGCCAATCAGAGGTAGAACGTCTGGAACATATCGGCACCGTGAAATGAAATATCGAAATGAGGAGGAAACATGTTGAGAGATTTGACCGGAGAAGTTGCTTGGATAACTGGTGCAGGCACAGGAATTGGTGAGTCAGGAGCGATTAAACTGGCCGAAGCCGGCTGTAAGGTAATCCTTTCGGGCCGAAGAACTGCACCGCTCGAAAATGTCGCAGCACAGATCGCTGGTGATGTGACAATAGAACCACTTGATGTGTCAGATCACGATGACGTGATGGCCGTTGCCGAACGGATCATCGGAAAATACGGGCGTATTGATATTGGCGTGTTTAGTGCCGGCATCAACATAAAAGACCGTAATTGGCCGGTCGTGTCGATTGACGACTGGAATAGCGTCATAAACATAGACCTCAATGGAGCTTTCTATTGCTGTCAGGCTGTCCTTCCGAGCATGCGTAAAAATGGTGGTGGTGTAATCATCAATGTTTCTTCAATGGCGGCCAAAAATATTGGGATGCTCACTGGCCCTGCATACCACGCAGCTAAACACGCTATGAATGCGATGAATGCGAGCCTGATAGTGGAGGAACGTAATAACGGAATCAGAGCTACTGCGCTCTGTCCAGGTGAAGTGGCCACACCAATACTTGAGCAGAGACCGGTTCCTGTTAGCGCAGAAGATCAGGCGCGTATCCTGCAATCAGAAGATTTAGGAGAAGTGATCAAATTTATTGCTCAACAACCTGAACATGTCACACTAAATGAGATTTTAATTAACCCAACATGGAATAGATTCCAACAATAAATCCGTGCTTCAAATAACTGGCAAAGTCAGCAATTAGATGGTGAGGTCAACATATGCAGAACCGATTGCAAGTAAATAGTGCTCTAGAACGATTAGGAACTGAAACAGCATTTGAGGTGTTGGCCCGTGCTGAGGCACTTGCTGCTGAGGGAAAAGATGTTATCAACCTTGGAATCGGCCAACCTGATTTCAAGACCCCACCTCATGTGGTCGAAGCTGCGATGAAGGCTTTGCGGGACGGTGCGCACGGGTACACTCCGGCTGCCGGCATACCTGCCCTCCGACAGTCAGTCTCTGAAGATCTTTTCAAGAGACATAATGCCAATGTAGATCCGAGTCAAATATTGATTACACCGGGAGCGAAACCAATCATGTACTTCGCCATCACAATCATGGGCGAACCTGGTACAGAAATCATGTATCCGAATCCTGGATTTCCTATATATGAATCCATGATTGAGTACACTGGGGCTAAGGCTGTGCCAATTGAACTAAAAGAGGATGCTGGCTTCGCGTTTGATGCTGATACCGTTCTTGCGCAGGTCAATGAGAACACTCGACTAATCATTATTAATAGCCCAGCGAACCCAACTGGTGGGGTCGTACCAAAAGCTACACTCGACAAACTGGTAGAAGGTTTGGAAAAATTCCCAAATTTAGTAATATTGTCCGACGAAATCTATAGTCAGATGCTCTATGACGGAGAAATTCACGTAAGTCTCCTCGATTATGAAAGTATTCGTGACCGACTGATCGTGATCGATGGGTGGAGTAAGACCTACGCGATGACTGGTTGGAGGCTTGGCTACGGTGTATGGCCAACCACACTCTTTGATTATGCAGAACGATTAGCTGTAAATTCGTACTCTTGTCCAAATGCAGCCTCTCAGCATGCCGGAATAGCAGCACTAACGGGGCCACAAGATCAGGTAGGTGAGATGTTGGAGGCGTTCGATACACGCAGAAAAGCAGTAGTAGAGGGTTTAAATCAGATTCCTAATATCACTTGTGTTATGCCAAAAGGTGCCTTCTACGCCTTCCCAAATATTTCCGCGACGAGATTGAATGCTAGAGAGTTGCAACAGGGATTGCTCGAAGAAGCAGGAGTCGCATTGGTAGCAGGAACTTCATTTGGAGCGCTCGGAGAAGGATATCTCAGAGTTTCGTATGCTAATAGCCTAGAAAACGTAGAGGAATCTATTAGGCGTATCGCCAAATATCTATCCTAGTTTGAGAATATTTCCCATTGTTTTTCCTCGCCTATTCTTCAAATGTCAAGCTAATTCGCTAAGGCAAGTGAGCATTTGGGCTTGACATACAGGCTCTGAATGGGACAATTAAGTTACAAAACCGAGCTTAAGTCCAAATATTGGATGTAGAAAGGAGGGCTCTGGTTATGGAATGGGAAGTGGTGTTGGTGGTTCTCGTAACCGCGCTAGCAGTATCAAGAACTGCTGACGTTGTTAATGCGATCCTAAGTAATGTGCTGCCGAGCGGTAATATCGGTGGCACGTCACTGCGAATGGATAGACTCGTAATGTGGATATCGGCTGGTGTGTTGGGATACATAGGTCATGATGTCATCGGATTCGATATGCTCAGTGAGCTATTAGGTACTGGTGAAACTGACATGATCTGGAACATTCTAGCGTTCATGTCGGTCACTGATGCAGTCGACGCATTTGCACGAAAGAAACTATTGTAAATATTACCTAGTAAAAGAAAAAAGGCGGCTTCGGCCGCCTTTTTTTTTTACAGAATTACTTCCGAGCCGCGAAGATTCTCAATTTCATCTGTAGTGAAACCAAATTCACTGAGGATATCCCGAGAGTGTGCACCTAATCTCGGTGCTGGCAGCCTGGCTGATGTTGGAGTTTCTGACATCCGAACGATCGGGCCTACCACTTGCTGTGGTCCTGTCACTTCGTGCACCAGGTCAGACATTACTTCCATCGCAAGTACCTGCGTATTCTCTGACATTTCTTCTGGAAAATTAACAACTGACGCTGGAACGCCCGCATCAACAAAAATTTCTTCCCAGTCAGCAGCCGTTTTATCCATGAATATTTCCTGGAGGTCCTTTTTCCAATTTTGGACTTTTTCCTCGCTGCCAGGAGCACCCGCGTCAAAATCTGGAGAATCTGTATCATCATCAAATTGAAGAATTTTACGAATTGTGTCTCGGTTCTGTTGAGTTACGGCACCAAGAATAAGGGAACCATGTTTCGTATGATAGCCACTGTAAAACAGTCGATGTGATGTAAGCCGCATAGTCTGTTTTGGTCGAAGCTGCATCAAGTCTTTATACGATGCTCCAGCTTCTCGATGTTCCTGAATTTCCCGCAGCTGTGGATCGCGAATCGAGGCATCATGGACTGGCTCACGCATTGCGCGACTTGCTAGCAACTCAAGTCCACTCTGCAGGAGTGATAGTGTTAATTCTTGCCCGATCCCAGTCCGCTCCCGCTCATAAAGGGCAGCACTGATTGCCATTGCAGCAGCCAAACCCGATGTTCGATCAATCACCGGTGTGACCTGCAGAGGAACAGGGGCTCCGTCCTCATCAAATTTCCCCTCCGCTGCCATTACGCCTGTAAATGCCTGTGCAACGATATCGGAGCCCCCACGAGATTTATATGGGCCTTTACCACCAAACCCTGTGATAGAGGCGTAGATGAGGTCTTCACGATATTCTTTCAGTGATTCGTAGTCGATTCCCAGCCGCTCAGCCACACCATTTCGGTAGTTGATAAGTACCACATCGATATGTGGAATGAGTCGCCTGATGACATCAACGGCGGCTGGTTTTTTGAGATCGACAGCCAAACTCCTCTTACCTCTGTTTAGTGATTGGAAATATTTGCCTTCATTTGGGACAACGGCTGCGCTATTGCGCCTTGCCTCACCCTCAAGTGGTTCTACTTTGATGACATCTGCTCCTAGGTCAGAGAGATATATACCAGCCACTGGACCTGCAATTATTTGAGAGAATTCCAAAACTCGAATATTTCTAAGAGGACCAGTTGCTGCTTCCATCTACTGATCCATCAGTTCTCAACCTCGGGGCAAATCAAGGCCACGAGTAGCGATTATATTTCTTTGGACTTCAGAAGTGCCACCTCGAATCGTAGCTGGGACTGCACGCAAATACTCTGCTGAATACCCTCCAGCTATGTCATCTTCATTGATTTTATTGGCATGGAGACCAAACACTCTCGTTGCAGTTAGTGCCACTCGCTGCGACAACTCGGAGTTAAATAACTTGGCCGTGGATGCCTCATAATTAGGTACCAGGCCATTATGCTGCATAGAGATAATCCGAAAGGAAAATTGGAACATCACTTCGGATTCTATGTATCTATCCGCAATGGAGGCTCGAATGTTCTCCGTTGCAGGAACCCTATCGCCTAACCAATCAAGAAGGCCGGTGAGCGAGCGACGTGCAGCCACTGCTCCACCAATATTGGATCGCTCAAAATCAAGTAACGTCATCCCAACGTACCACCCTCGATTTTCCTCTCCTACTAAATTATCCGCTGGAACTCTCACATCCTCGAAAAAAATCTCGTTGAAGTAATGATTCCCAGCCATATCTGTCAGAGGGCGGATTGCGATCCCAGAAACTCGAATATCTTCGACTAGTAAGAACGAAATCCCTCGGTGCTTGGACGCTTCTTTATCCGTCCGAACAAGCATAAAAATCGCATCAGCAGTATGTGCCCCGGAAGTCCATATCTTTTGTCCATTGATAACAAAATCGTCCCCCTCTCTCACTGCCGAAGTCTGAAGTGACGCGAGGTCTGAACCAGATCCTGGTTCAGAATATCCCTGAGCCCATACGGTCTCCCCTGCGAGGATTTTTGGAAGATACTCTTTTTTCTGCTCCTCAGTCCCATGGACAATAAGTGTTGGTCCGAGCATGCTGACTCCTGAACCACCAACTCCTGGAGCTCCAGCTCGAGCAAGTTCTTGATTCAAGATAAACTGCTCCATCGAACTCAGTCCGGCACCACCATATTCTACCGGCCATTGCGGAGCCACCCATTTTCTATTACTAAGTGCAGAATGCCACTCGCGTGCGGCGTTCGAAGCTGATGTGTCTGGCGATCCCCTGTCGAACTCCCATGTTCGCTCAGGCGGCCCTTCCCCTCGCTGATAACGCTCAGGAAGTGAATTCGATATCATCGATCTTACTTCAGCGCGGAACTCAGCCTGTTCTGGGGTATCAGTCCAGTCCATAGCTAATTCTCAAGACCGGGTCGTATCAAAATCGGTTTTTCTGATTCTGAATCACGCGTCCACTTAGCCGCTGGAGTTTGAATGATAGGAAGTAAATCAACAGCATTGTAAGATTTTCTCATTTGAAGCTCATCGGCCTCGCCATATGCGGTAGACCTTTGCTTCGCGGTTCGTTTGATGAGAGAAATTACAGACTCCATTTCTTCAGGCGGTAATTCTTCACCAAAAGAGGCTCCGGCTGCGCGAGTTATACTTTCGTTCATGAGGGTTCCACCAAGGTCGTTAGCCCCGGCGTTCAAACACTCACTCACTCCGCGCGGACCCATCTTGACCCAAGACGCTTGAATATTTGGAATTACAGGATGCAGAGACAAGCGTGCCACAGCATGCATTAATAGAGCCTCTCGAAACGTGGGACCTTTCCGAGCCTTGCCTTTCAAATATATTGGTGCCTCCATATGGACGAACGGGAGTGGAACAAATTCTGTGAAGCCGCCCGTTTCCTCTTGTAGTTCTCTAACACGAATAAGATGTCGAGCCCAATTAACAGGACCATCAATATGTCCATACATGATGGTTGCCGTGGTATTAAAGCCCACCGCGTGAGCGTTACGCATTACCTCGAGCCATTGCTCAGTATTGAGTTTGTCAGGACAGAGATCTGCTCGAATCTCATCATCGAGTATCTCAGCAGCAGTTCCAGGCAAGGTCCCTAACCCAGCATCTTTTAGACGGTTTAGGAACTCCTTCAAAGAAAGTTGTAGAGTGTCAGCGCCTTGCCAAACCTCCAAAGGAGAAAATGCATGGACATGCATATCTGGCACTGCAGTCTTCACGGTTCGACAAATTTCTAGATAGGTCTCACCTGTGTATTCAGGATGAATACCTCCCTGCATACAAACTTCGGTGGCGCCGCGCTCCCATGCCTCGATGGTTCGTCTTGCAATTTCATCCAAATCGAGATCATATGGCAAACCACGTAAATTCTCGCTTAATTTCCCTTTCGAAAACGCACAAAATTGGCAGCGAAAGTAACACACGTTCGTGTAATTAATATTTCGATTGACCACATATGTAACGTCATCACCAGATACTTCCTTACGAAGCGAATCAGCAGCACGGGCTACATAGACAACTTCATCGCCTTGTGCCTCAAATAATCGAGTGATCTCTGCTTCTTCCAATGGAATGCCATGCATCGCTTTACTGCAAATTTCCTCGATCCGAGACGAAACACTTAGCGGCTGGTCGGTTCCTAGACGCTCAAGTAGGTCAGTAGGCAATAGTGCATCACTATCTCCAGGAGACCATGAATCAGTTCGTGCGTAACCCAAAGAATCAGAATCCTGTATTACAGAGGTCTGTAAGTTCTTAGTAATCCACTGTTCTCTATCCAATACGTATTTTGGATAAGCAGTAAGTCTTTCAATGAGCACCCGGCCTTCATCCTCCGTCATCCGCGAAAGGAGCTCTAAATGCGGCCACGGGGCTTCAGGATTGACATGGTCAGGAGTCACCGGCGACACTCCGCCCCAGTCATTAATGCCTGCACGTATTAAGGTCCCAAAGGTACCCGGAGTAAGATTGGGCGGCGCCTGTACCGCCATATCAGGGCCAAAAATAATACGGGCGGTTGCGATCGTCCATAAAAGATCATCAAGATCCGGCTCAGGGGAATTTTCCATTTTCGTGCCTTCCTTGGCGCGAAAATTTTGGATGATGATCTCTTGAATATGACCATATTTGTTCTGAAGATCACGAAGATCAAGCAGTGAGTCAATCCGTTCTTCGCGAGTCTCACCAATCCCAATCAATATGCCAGACGTATATGGTATTTTCAGCTGACCAGCGAGGTCCATGGTGTGTAATCGAACTGCTGGATCTTTATCAGGAGATCCAAAATGAGCTTCGCCTCGTTCAAGTAACCGCAGTGAATTGCTCTCAAGCATCATTCCTTGTGACGGACATACTTCCCTCAGCAATACCAATTCCTCACGCGTCACTACTCCTGGATTAGCGTGAGGCAACAATCCCGTTTCCTCATAGACAGCTTTAGCTGCGTCAATTAGATACTCAATGGTCGTCTCGTATCCCATCGCATTTAGTTCTTCGCGCGCTTGTGGATAACGTAGCTCAGGCTTATCACCCAGAGTGAATAACGCCTCACGGCAGCCCGCTGCAGCCCCTTCACGGGCAATCCCCACCATTTCATCGATAGTCATGTACGCCTTTTCGCCTTTTACCGGCGGTTGTGCGAATGTACAATAATGGCAGACATCTCGACACAGCTGAGTTAGCGGGATGAAAACTTTCCGCGAATAGCTCATCGTATTCCCAAACCCAGAGTCCCGTAGATCAGAGGCAATGCCCATCAGATCCTCTAGCGGAGAGTGCATCGCCAGATCTATGATTTCAGCTCTGGTCGGCTGGCTATATTCGGATGCTATGGTGCTAGTAGTCAATTGGCTCTACCTCTGTGATTGAAAACCTTTAGTGGATTGTAAATTACTTCGCCTATTTCTGCTGTTAATGTAGCTGAGTAAGAAGGTTACAATGACCCCATAGCCGTCGGATCTACGGCCGCAGCCATCATCTCACGGTATAGTCTTCCTGCTATCAGATGACCGTCTTCATCAGAAACATGTAACTCACTATCCTCAATCTCTTTGGCTAGTAGCTCTCCTTGTTCCAATCTAACCAAAGTGTCTTGCCGACCGTGCCATATTTCCACATGTTGAGTAACATCAGAAAGCTCAAAACCCCAATCGGCCATCAATAGGGCAAAGTCCTGGGCCAAAGCCTCAGAGGAATGCCTGTCAAAATTTTTTCTTTCGATTGCCCTCGTATCACGGAAATATTTATCTTCGAGTAGCCCTCTGTTCGGCTCTGAGGCAAATAATCGACTGATTCTCCAAGGAATCAAAGCCGATATCCATCGCAAGAATATCCATATATTCGCGGTCCATTTGATCCGACGCGGAGAAATTTTTTCGAGTCTCTGGATTTCTTTCGCACTCATCTGATGCTCGAAATACTTTCTTGGAGCAACCGACGCCGCGAGAGAGACTCCCGTTACTCTATTCGGCAACATAGCAGCAACTACCAGCGCGTGCGGACCTCCAGCAGAAATACCCCACACACCGAATGTTTCAATCTGCAAATGATCGGCAACAACTTTCACATCATCAGGCCAATCGGTCAATTTCCGCTCTTTGTAATACGTGCTATAACCATAACCAGGCCTGTCAGGCACTATTAGCCGAACATTCTGCTCCTCAGCCGCAAAATGCACACCCAATAACTGAAATCTATTACCTGGAGCACCATGAAACGCAAATACAGGTGCACCTGTTGGATCACCATATTCAGCAAAGCCGAGCTTCCTGCCACTCTCAAGTAATAAGACCTGACTCGAGACGTCCCGCGATGCAACCGTTTGAAACGGAGTTACCATTTCAATCCCCCAATTTGAAACCACAATGAGCAGATGCTTATCAGCTTCGTACCTGATCGATTCTAGAGGATCGAATGGAAATGTGTACCGGTTTCTTTACTGGCACAGACGTGAGCGCTAACAACGATATTTTGCGGTATCCTGCGGCATGTAAGTCATTGGAGCGAGAGATGAGACTAGGATTATTAGCCGGGCCAGACGGGAACTGGAAAGAATCTTTAGAAAAGGTTCAAATTGCTGAAGATATGGGTGTTGAATTCATTGCAGTGGGTGAGGCTTGGAGTCAGTCGATTATCCCATGGCTGTCGGTCCTGGCAACGAACACAAAAAAGGTTCGTATCGGATCTGCGATCCATAACGTATTCTCTCGGACGCCAGCAGCACTCGCCCAGGAATATTCGATGTTGGACGAATTATCGGAAGGGCGCATGGTACTTGGTCTAGGTTCATCAGGCGAGTTTGTCGTTGAACATTTCCACGGAATTCCATTCAAAAAACCACTCACACGTATTCGAGAGTATGTAGAGATATTTGACACACTTATTAGTGGTGAAGCCCTGAATTACGAAGGCGAAATATTCCAGATGAGCAGAGGATTCCAACTGCATTACAACCGGCCTCGGAATAAAATCCCTGTGTATGTGGCCGCAATCACCCCAAAATCTATCCATCAGACAGGCGCTATTGCTGACGGTATATACCCAATACATTGGCCACGGGGACTATTCGAAGATTTACGAAGTTCGCTTAAGGAGGGCGCTGCCACCACCGACACACCAGATAAAGAATTTACTATTGCGCCATTTACCAAAGTCTCCATCTTAGACGGAACCACGGACGACGAAAAATGGCTTGAAGCCAGAGGACTCATTCATCATTATGTGAACAGAATGGGGGTTTTCTACTGGCAAATGCTTGAGCGTAATGGGTTTGAAGCAGAGGTTGGGGCATCCCGTGATGCATGGGCAGAACGAGACCGTGAAAAGTCAATCCTGGCCATTTCAGATGACATGGTCAGGGAATGCCAAGTTATTGGGTCAATCGAAGAAGTGAGAGCACAACTCCATGAGCGATCAGATCTTGGAGCAGATGTCCAGATGCTGTATATGCCACCTGGAAGCCCCGAAGACTTCAAAAGTTGGCTCAGTGACATACTCGCGTAAAATTTGACAGGATTACCCGTAATGACTCAATTTTCAAAGATACTAATTGCCAATCGAGGTGAAATTGCCGTTCGGATCGCGCGCGCATCCGCAGATCTCGGTATACAGACACTCAGTATTTATTCGGAAGACGATAACAATTCCTTACATATCAAAAAAACTGATGAGTCTGCACAACTTGATGGCCGAGGTGCTCGCGCATACCTCGATATCGAACAAATCATTAACGTGGCGAAACTGCATAACTGCGATGCGCTTCATCCAGGATATGGATTCCTGAGTGAAAACGAGGAACTTGCCCAGCGATGTCAAGACGAAAATATCACGTTCATAGGCCCACTACCTTCTACAATCGGCTTGTTTGGAGACAAAGTTCAGGCTCGCGCACTTGCCGAAAGCCATGCGATTCCAGTCGTGCCAGGTATTTCCGAACCAGTCTCGTTGGCAGAGGCCAAATCATTTTTTGATTCTCTTGATGGCGCTCCCATGCTGCTCAAGGCCGCCTCAGGTGGCGGTGGAAGAGGTATGCGTATAGTTCGCGAGTCCGGCGAACTTGAGGAGCTGTTTGAACGGGCACAATCTGAAGCCCAACAGGCGTTCGGCAAAGATGGACTATACGTCGAACGACTTGTCGACCAGGCTCGACATATTGAAGTGCAAATCGCTGGCGATGCATCGGGAGAAGTTGTCCACTTCGGGAACCGTGACTGCACACTGCAGCGCCGACATCAAAAACTTATCGAGATAGCACCTGCTCCGGACCTCGACTCGGAAATAGCCGAACAACTAAATCAAGCGGCTCTAAAAATAGCCAAAGCCGCGAATTATCAGGGTTTGGGTACAGTGGAGTTCCTTGTTAGACCAGATGATAATTTCTTTGCATTCATTGAGACCAATGCCAGACTCCAAGTGGAACATACTGTGTCTGAGGAGGTTACTGGTACTGACCTAGTCCAGCTACAAATAAACTTGGCACAAGGTCAGACTCTGGAGTCGCTAGGAATCCAGCAAGAATCAATCAGTACACGTGGTTACGCCATCCAGACCAGAGTGAACATGGAAACAATGCTTCCCGATGGCAACACACGTCCTTCGGGAGGTGTACTTGCAGCCTTCGATGTACCTTCTGGACCCGGTATACGTACAGACACGTTCGGCTATGTCGGATATAAGACCAACGCGAGCTTCGATTCGTTGCTTGCCAAGGTAATCGTCTATTCCGGATCCGCTGACTTTGCGGTCGCTACAAATAAAGCCTATCGAGCCTTAAGTGATTTTAGAATTGAAGGGCTTGCCACTAATGTGTCACTCCTGCAGTCTCTCCTTACACTCGAAGACTTCACCAATACACAGATACATACCAGGTATTTGGATGAAAATGTGGCGTCTATCGTCGAAGCTGCCTCCGAGTCCCATACGATCTCATACTTCGAGCCTGAGAAGGCCACCGTACAAGTCGCTAGTCAAGCTGGCGCTTCAATTGATAATCGTGATCCGCTTGCAGTGCTTGCCTTCGGGAAATCTGATGAGGTACAAGGTGGAGCACCGGTTGATCCAGTTGCGAATGATGTCATCGATGTTCCCGAGGGTCTCAGTGCGGTACGTGCACCGATTCAGGGCACTATCGTCAGCGTCGATCTTAAACCAGGGGACGAAGTAGTCATCGGGCAACAAATTCTTGTGATGGAAGCAATGAAAATGCAGCACGAAATCCTTTCGACGGTAAGTGGAATCATTCAGGAGATTACAGTGCAAGCCGGCGATACCGTTTGGGAAGATCACCCTCTAGCACTGATCACAGCATCTGCTCAACAAACAGAGCTCGATGTCGAAGACGAAGAAGTCGACCTCGACCACGTGAGGCCGGATCTGAAAGTTATTCACGACCGACATGAAATCACTTTGGACGCTTCTCGACCTGATGCAGTTGCGAAAAGGCGAGCCACCAATCAGCGCACCACCAGAGAAAATATTGACCAATTATGTGACCCGGACTCTTTCATGGAGCACGGCTCACTAGTACTTACCCCAGGCACGGGCCTTCCAATTGACGAAGTTATACGGAAATTCCCAACCGACGGGATGGTCACAGGCGTAGGCAGTGTGAATGGGGAGTTTTTCGCTGAGCATAAGAATCGCACAGTGATCCTCGGATATGACTATACGGTCCTTGCTGGCACGCAAGGAGCAATCAACCACCCAAAAACAGACCGTATGCTTGAACTGGCGGAGAAATGGAAGCTACCAGTAGTATTCTTCGCGGAGGGCGGAGGTGGTCGCGCTGGGACAGGTGGTAAACGATCCGGAGGTGCATCTACGACAACCCAAGGTCAGGGACGAAGTGAAGGAACATATCGTCCCTTGGATACCCCTACATTTACCCAAATGGGACGTCTCAGCGGGTTAGTACCAACGATCGGCGTGACATCACGTTACTGTTTCGCTGGAAACGCGTCATTACTTGGATGTTGTGACGTCATCATTGCTACCGAAAACTCAAACATTGGAATGGGCGGTCCAGCACTTATCGAAGGTGGCAATCTAGGTATTTTCAGGCCCGAGGAGATTGGCCCGACTGACGTGCAATCCCCCAATGGAGTTATTGACATCCTCGTTGAAGATGAGGTCGAGGCAGTGGAAACTGCTAAAAAGTACCTTTCCTATTTTCAGGGACGGACGACTGAGTGGGAGTCTGCCGATCAGCGACTCCTCCGCAAGATCATCCCAGAAAATCGCCTGCGAATATACGATGTTCGGGAGGTTATAGAAACATTGGCTGATACCGATTCAGTTCTTGAATTACGAAAAGAATTCGGTCTTGGGATGGTCACCTCATTCATTCGAATCGAAGGTCGACCAATTGGCGTGGTCGCAAATAACCCAAACTATCTTGCCGGAGCCATAGATAGTGATGGAGCTGACAAAGCCGCTCGATTCCTACAAATCTGCGATGCTTTCGATATTCCGGTGCTGGTCCTCTGTGACACACCTGGCATGATGGTCGGCCCTGAAATAGAGAAAACGGCTCTCGTCCGGCATTGCAGTCGACTCTTCGTAACAGGAGCAAACATAACAGTCCCACACGCCACGATAGTGCTCCGGAAAGCCTATGGACTCGGCGCACAGGCAATGGCAGGCGGCAGCTTTAAAGAGCCTTTCTTTGCTGTTTCGTGGCCAACAGGTGAATTCGGAGGAATGGGACTCGAAGGTCAGGTCAAACTCGGATTCAGAAATGAGCTCGAAGCGATCGAGGACCCTGAAGAACGGGTTACCCGATATGACGATTTGGTCGAAGCCGCCTATGAAAGAGGTCGAGCCATTAACTATGGTGTGTCGTTCGGGGTCGATGACGTGATCGATCCTGCTGATTCAAGACAATGGATCAGTAACGCGTTCGGATCTGTGCCACCTCCGCCCCCAAGGGAGGGCAAGAAGCGGCCAAATATCGATACGTGGTAGCAGAAAAATACTAATTCACTACAACTTAGTCATCCTGTGACGTAGACGCGCCCGCAAAGAATCCCTTGTTTCCACTGTTGCGCTCAAGGTTCTTCTTGCTCACGAGCTCGTCAATCGACAGGTTGCGCGTAGCACCAAAGAATCCCTTGTTCTCACTGGCTTTCTGTTGTGATTTTTCTGCCACAACTTCATCAGCAGATTTTTCTGTAGTCACACCAAAGAAGCCTTTAGTTTCCTGACTTTTCTCTGCTAGATTCTGCTGTACACCATCGTCAACTGACTTTTCTTCAGTTGCAGCAAAGAATCCCTTCGGAGCCTCTGCCGGTTCTGTAGGCTGTCCTGGCTCGCTCGCAGCAGAGTCAGTACTTTGTGACTGGTCTGGTTCCGACGCACCCTGAGATTCATCAGGTTGAGTCTGAGCCTCCGGTGCACTCGGACGGTCAGCCTTGCCTTCTTTATTGCCAAAGAAGAATGACTTTGCATCAGTTGCTATCGGAGCTGGACCCTGCTGTCCACCACCTGCTGCTGGGCCTTGGGCATCACCTGCTGCTGGGCCACCAAACAAATTACCGAGCACTGGGGACGAACGCTCACCTGGACTGCCATCAGCATTCGCTGGACCCTGGCCCTGTCCACCTGCTGGTGGTGCCGCAAAGTCCGCAAAGCTACGACGTTGACCCTCGCCTGGAGGTCCTCCTGCCGCTGCCGCACCCTGACCAGGTCCAGCATCACCATCTGGTTTCGGAGGTAAGCCGAAGAAATCACCAAGGGCCTGGGCTGCCTGAGCACCACCTGCACCGGCTGCCGGTGGTCGTGTCGCATTATCTGCTGCTGAGCCTGTTGGCGGTCGGTCCTGTTGGCCTGGCCCTGGTTGGCCACCACTACCACCACCACGAGGTGTGAACCCTGCTGGTGGGGCCATACCCGCTGTCGGCATTGGAGCAAATCCTGCTGCTCCCGCTGGAGCACCAAACAACGCACCCTGACGAGCTTGATCTGCTGCATCCATCTGTGGAGCACCCATTGGTGCCTTTGCATCTGCTGAGAAGAAGAATGACTTTGCATCAGTTGCTATCGGAGCTGGGCCACCTGCCGGTCCCTGTCCACCACCTGCTGCCGGTCCCTGTCCACCACCTGCTGCTGGGCC
>DEAP01000071.1:13144-30102 GCA_002348225.1 Dehalococcoidia bacterium UBA2979 | reverse complement strand
GTAGAGTCGCCGCCGTCACTGTTGATTGAATTCTGGACAGCAATGCCCTGTTCTTCACGGCGGGCGAGGAGCAGTACCTTGGCTCCCTCGGATGCGAATAGGCGGGCGGTGGATTCACCTATGCCGCTATTCCCTCCGGTAACAACAGTAACTTTGCCATTGAGTCTGCCGGTCATATTTTCTCCTTAGTTGCTGAGTGAAGTCCCATAGTTTGCTGTCAGGTCATCATAGAGCACTAATGTGTGATGAAAATTTCCTATACTAGGCCTGTATATGGATAAGTAAGAACCGGTTACGTGTATTGAGCAAATGTAGGCTCATTCCTTGGAGGCACAAATGTCGACTGAACAGATTGACGAATTCTTGAACGGCGTACACGTGGGAATACTCTCGATTCCCCGCGACGGTGTTGCTCCGCATGCCACACCTGTCTGGTACCGCTATGCATCTGACAACAGTATTTGGTTTATGGCAGCCGTAGATAGTGTGAAAGGGCAACTATTACATGAAGGCGTTGCCGTGTCTTTTGTGGTTCAGGATGAGTCACCTCCGTACAGATATGTCAGTATTTCTGGTCATATCCAGTCTGTGGTGACTGCTGAAGCCGAAAAAGATCTTCGGCCGTTGGCGAATATCTATCTTGGGGAAGCGGGAGGCGAGGCTTATGTCCAGTCATATAAGGATGAGCGGAGAGATGGCGCCAGTAATCGCTACACGATAGCAATTACTAAGATTTCACCGTACGGTTTCTGAAATGGAGAGCATAATCTCCTTCTATAACTAAAGAAAGAGCCAGAAAACATTGTCGGATCAACGAACAGACCCAGTAGCAGCAATAACAGAGGATGAGGCCTCCGGGGAAATTGCTCGAATTTATCGAGACATCAGAGAATCACTCGGGGTACCAGTTGTAAATCTTATCTGGCGCCACCTGGCTACGGTCCCCGGCGCACTCCCATGGGCGTGGGATTCATTAAAGCCGCTGTACGTAAGTGGGGCTATCACGGAGGCAGCTGTTTTATTGCGTGCTTCTCTTCGAATAGATCAGAATTTAGTATTCAGTTCTTCCACCTTGAAATCAGTGAGTCTCTCTCCAGATGATTTGAGATCTATTACTGTCGTACTCAATAGCTATGAGCGAAGTAATTTTCTCAATCTAATTGCATTAAACGCCCTTCTTGCCAAAATTGATGACGTGGAGATCCAAGAACGAGATCGGCTACCACAGGTCACCACAGATGAGAAAGGTGTCGTTCACGGCGAGATGCCGGAGTTGTTGGCTATGTCGAATATGGAAGCTGATGTTAGAGACCTTGTTGAAGAACTAAATCAAATTGGCGGACGATCGGACATTATGCCCAGTATGTACAGACATCTGGCCCATTGGCCCCAATATCTTGCTCTGCTTCATGTTCTCGTCAAAACAATCGAAACGGAATCTGGACTGGAAAGTCAGATTGTCAATACTATTGGGCAGGCCAGAACAGCAGCGGTACAGCTGTTGCCACAGTTAGCTAATAATGTAGAACCTCTAACCGCAGCAAGCGAATTAGAGGTTCGAGATGCCTTGTCACGATTCATTGAAGGGACTCTCGGCAAGATGACCACAATTATTCAATTGGTTTCTGCAGCGATGCCTTCGACAGAGCAGTTACCAATGAATTCTTGGCGGACTGATATAAGTCAATCGAGTTCAGGATAGATATACTGGAGCTCAAACTATTGTGTTTCGATAGGTAGGTGTAAATGACAAGCGTGGCAACTGAACACAAGTCTGACGATATTGCGACAGAAGAATTTGACGTGCTGATTGTTGGAGCTGGCGTCGCCGGAGTAGGTGGTGCGTACCATCTCAGCACACAGCGTCCTAACGGGAGCTTCGTAGTCTTGGAGAGTCAGGAGAGTTTCGGTGGCACTTGGTGGTCACATAATTATCCGGGTATTAGATCAGATAGTGATCTGCATACGTATGGATATAAATTCAAACCGTGGACCGGACCACCAATCGCGACAGCGGAAGAGATACTGAAATACATGGGCGAGGTCATTGATGAAAACGATCTGGCCTCTCACATTCGATATAACCACCGAATTGAATCCGCCAGCTGGTCCAGTGAGAAAAATAAATGGTTCATCCAGGCTGAACTAACGGACACCGGCGAGAAGAAATATTTCACTGCTAATTTTCTTTGGATGTGTCAGGGGTATTATCGGCATTCTGAGGGATATACACCTGACTGGCCAGAAATGGATAGTTACCAAGGCGAAATCGTTCATACCGAAGCTTGGCCAAAAGATCTGGTGTATGAAGGTAAAAAAGTTATTGTGATTGGCTCTGGGGCCTCGTCTGCTACCTTGATACCGGCAATCGCTGAAAAGTGCGAACATGTGACGTTAGTCCAGAGATCCCCGATTTATTACAGTACTGGTCGAAATAGGGATGATCTTGCTGAAACCTTACGGGAACTTGATGTAGATCCGGATTGGATCCACGAAATTGTTCGCCGGAAGATATTGCGGGATACTGCAATTTTTTTCAAAAGGACCCTCGAAAAACCAGATGAAGTTCGTGAGGAACTACTTAACGGTATTCGGAGCGTTCTAGGACCTGATCATGAGATAGAGCCGCATTTCACACCTGACTACAAACCCTGGAGGCAGAGGGTCGCGTATGTGCCGGACGCTGATTTTTTTGAGAGTATTAAGGCGGGGCATGTTTCAGTCGTTACTGATGAGATTGAGACATTCACCGAGACTGGTGTCGTGTTGAAGTCCGGAGAGACACACGATGCCGATATAGTGGTAACTGCAACCGGCTTCAATATGAATGTACTCGGAGACATTGATTTTACAATTGACGACGAACCACTTGTTCTATCTGACACTGTCACATACCGCGGCATGATGTTTACCGGCGTGCCGAACTTACTTTGGGTATTTGGGTACTTCAGGGGGAGCTGGACGTACAGGGCTGATTTACTTGCCGACTTTGTGTGTCGCTTGCTGACACATATGGAGGCTCGCGGGGCGCCGAGAGTTGAGGTAAGTCTTCGGGATGAAGATAAAAACATGGAACTCCTTCCATGGCAGGATCCGGAAAGTTTCAATCCGAGTTACTTGCTACGAGCAATGCCTTTCTTACCGAAGAGTGGAGCAAAACCTGAATGGCATCACTCCCAGGACTACTGGGAGGATACACAGGTAATACCTGCTATTGATTTGGACGGGGATGAGTTTATATATCAGTAGGGCTATGCCTAACCTGATATTGAACGTCCGCCATCAACGCGTAGAGCTATGCCTGTAATAAATTGAGCTTCGTCTGAATGCAGGAATAGTGACGCGTTGGCTATATCCCAACCAGTTCCCATTTTCCGTCCGAGTGGAACCTGTCCATCCCGCTGGGCTACAAGTTCTACTCGGTCTGCGCCAGCAGTAACTCTCGCTTCAATTGCCATGGGGGTGTTGATAAGACCAGGAAGGACAGTGTTGGCGCGAATTGAGTACTCTGCGTTGGCGGAAGCTATATTTTCGGTCAGAGCGATTATTGCCGCTTTTGTAGTTTTATATCCAACGAATGGATAGGATCCCGAAAAAACGGCCATAGAAGAAATATTGATAATTGAACCATTGTTCTGTTCTCTCATGACTGGGAGAGCGTGCTTAGAAGGCAACCACATCCCCCGAAGATTGACTGCATAAATTTGGTCGAAGGCATCGGTCTCGAGTTCGGTCGCAGATCCGTCTTTGAGAGCCACACTTGCCCCAACATTGTTATGGAGAATATCGAGGCGCCCAAATTGTTCCACACAGGATTTAATTGCCATCTCGACTTGTTCTTCAGAGGTGACATCTGCCTGGCAGGATGACGCAATGCCCCCTTGCTCCTTAATCATCTTGGCGGTTTCGTTTGCGGACTCACGATCACGATCAACGACGAAAACACGAGCCCCTTCTCTAGCAAGAACAAGAGCGGTTGCTCTCCCATTTCCAACAGTTTCTCCAGGGGTTTGTCCTCCACCTATAAGAACTGCTACTTTGCCTTCTACTCGACCCGACATCCATCAACCTCTCAAACTGTTATCTATCGAAACTCAGGTGCAACTTCCTCGGCGAATAATTTCATCGAGTGACTAATTAATTTGGGATCCATACTGCCAACCTGAAAAACACAATTCAATTGATCGATGTCTGCTACAGACTGATAAGCCTTGATCTTTGCTATTACCGTATCTGGACTGCCTGAGAGAGTTCGATCGGTGAATATCTCATCAAGTTCCGGCTCATCATCGTAGGGTAGAGGTGCGGACACTCCTGATACCACTTGTTCTTTACCACTGCGGAGATTCCGTGCCTGCCTGGTCTGATATCGGAAGTGAGACATTTGTTCCTGTGCTATGTCGTCGGAGTCTGTCACACAGATTTGGGCCTGAACCCCCAACATTTTTGGGGCTTTCGGATATCGTTCCAGCGCTTCCTGATAATGGCTCCATCCTTCTGCCAGAGTTTCTATGGTTCTCCCTGAGTTCGTGGTAAACGCATTGAGCCCAAATCTTGCGGCTATCTCAAAAGATTCTTGGGTATGAGCAGCAAGCCATATGGGTGGGGTCGGTTGCTGCTTTGGGGCAGGGAGGATAGTAGTTTCGGGGATGTCAAAGTAGTCTCCCTGCCACGTGAATGTTTGTTGCGTAAGGGCCTTGAGGAGGATTTCGAGTGTTTCGTCTGTTCGTTCGCGAGCATCGTCAATAGTTAGTCCAAATCGTTTGAATTCGAACGGTTGATAACCACGAGCGACTCCAACTTCCAGACGGCCATCAGTAAGATGGTCAGTCAGCGCGATGTCCTCAGCAACCCTGAGCGGATTCCAAAACGGCAATACCAATACAGCTGTTCCTATTCGGATTCCGTCGGTAAGTGAGGCTGCTTTGGTCGCCATCAGTAGGGGATTTGGGATATATCCATAGTTAGAGAAATGATGCTCAGCAAACCAGAGTGAATCAAACCCAAGCGACTCTGCGGACGTCATGTAGGTACTCAAGCGATCAAAGACCTGAGTTGGGTCTTCGGAGTCAGGTGAACCTGACAAAAAAAATGCTCCAAATTTCATTAACTTTCCCTCAACTAGAATTTTTCCGTTTTAACCAATCTTCCCTTTTAGCCAATCTAAGTCCTGCTCTATACGATTCATACGTTCAGGTATCCGAGTAGTGGTAACCCCTTCCGCATCTGTAAATATGAATCCTCGGTTATCTCTGATTCCTTCCAATACTATCTCAGCAACACGAGAAGGATTCATGGCTGTGCTTGCACGATCCGGGACTTCGAATTCGTGTGATTCTCCATACGAGCTTGGTCTGTGTTTTTCCGATCCCCATATGTCTGTATCGATTGTGTGAGGGCAGAGGACAGAAACTCCGATATTGTCTTTTGCCAATTCACTTCTCAGCATTTCAGAAAACGACACGACCGACGCCTTTGATGCACTATAGACGGCTTGAATGCCTTCTAACCTCGGTGCCAATCCAGCCATTGAACCGGTGTTTACTATGTGTGCTTCCTCGGCACCACGTAGGTACGGCAGCAAGACACGAACACCAGTTACAACACCGAACACATTGACGGAGAAAATCCAGTCCCAATCTTCCGAAGTGGCATTGGAAAGCGGCGCGAGAGTCATCACCCCCGCATTATTGATGAGAATATTTATCTCCCCAAAATTGTTATGAGCAATATTTGCCGCGTTATGCCAGGCGTTCTCGTCCGTCACGTCACCTGAAACGCCTATGAAACTATTAGGGTGGGCTGCGAATTGTTCTATTTTAAACCGATCGAGTTGGGACTGTAAATCCATCCCTACTACGTTGGCACCCTCAGCAAGAAGTTTCAGCGCAATTGCTTCACCGATGCCACTCGCAGCGCCGGTCACGAGTGCAGTCTTGCCTGAAAAGTCATCCATAGTAAGTGTCCCGCCACTACGCGACTTATGATAGTCCAAAGACGACTGAAATATCACTCAACGGGTATGTTCCGTGACCCTTTCCTGTCGACGTCTTCTTCTCCATCATCCTGATCATCCATGATGCGACTGAGTGTTCTCGTTAGATCACTTAGGAGCATGAGTTGTTCGCTAAACAGCTTACGAACACGAGATGACACGTCCGACCCTTTTAGGTCGTCCATCATCCTAAACATTTTGTTTTCATTAAGTTGTTCCTCAAGTACACGAATTCGTTCCTCGAGATCTTCAATCCTTGGGTCCTTATCCATTAGTGCGTCCTCCAAACCAAATCTTAAGCGAACCATCTGAAAGCTTTGCTGATAAAACATCTCGCGTCTGTAGGGATCTTGGGAGCAGCATGTTTCTCCGATATCGTCCTACTTCAATGATCAATTCCTCTCCGACCTGATTCAATTTGACATCTTCCTTATCGACCGTGGGGATACTCAATATGAGCAGCTGATCGGCGCCGAATGGGGCCTCATCATCGGTTTCAGCTGAGGTAATGGCGAACGGTAACTCGTCGTAGAAAAAATCGGCCGGCGACTCTGCGCCAAATAGTAGGTCTGCAAGTTCTGATAGACCAGTTATTCCACCTATCTCACGATCAAATTGAGGCGTAGTTCTGATAGGTATGGGCCCGAATATTTCCGAGAGCTCACCTAAATATTTTTTTTGGTCTTCACCACGTGCTGCGAAATAAGAATTTTCTAGGACCTCTTCAGGCATTACCCGATTGCAGACAACCATATCAGCACGGTAGCCGAACAACCCGAGCTGTGTATAAGCGCGTTGAGTTTCCTTTATCACCATCCGTTCAGGATTTGTCACGAGTCTGACGCTGGTGGACTTAGGATCGCTAAGAAGTTCCTGGATTTTCTCTATCTGATCCATGAGCTGCTTCGTTGCATCAAAGACGTCATCATCTGGCATTGGCATATTGGTCACACGACGGATGACTGGTCTGGCGAAGCCTGATATCTTTCTGCTTAACGGGAATATTTTGTCCAGCCACCACCGTCCTGCCTCAGGGAAAGTGAGGAGCCGAAACGTCTCAGCTGTCGGGGCACAATCAACTACGATTAGGTCGTACTTGCCGCTCCTGTGATGTTCAAGGATCCAAAGGAGATTAGCCAGTTCATCCATCCCGGGTAGCACGACCATTTCGTCCGCAAGGATTGGATCGAAGCCCTCCCACGCAAGAATAGATTCTAGCCATTTTTGAACAGTGCCCCAGTATTTGTCCATGTTGTAGTAGACGTCACATTCCTGTGCCCATAGATTCTCAGCAATTAATTGGGGTTCCGGTTCTAGAGGAAGGTCAAAAGAATCACCAAGACTGTGAGCGGAGTCTGTACTAAGGACCATGGTGGAGAGACCTTGTTGTGATGCACGAAGGGCACTGGCAGCCGCTATCGAAGTTTTGCCGACGCCACCTTTACCTGTGTAGAGAATGATTCGGGTCAATTACATCGCCTTTTTATTAGAAAAAACCGTGAATTCAAAAATCTCTATTTCTAACTTACACCAAAGATTGATTTGCGTTAAATGACGGTGTAATCCTCTGCAATTACTATGTCTCCATCGAAATATTCTCTGACTTCGGCAAGTACAGAATCTACGCTCGCACCCCAGAATAAAATATGTGACAGCACAAGTATTCCGGGTTGAGCATCACGGGCTATGATTCCGACCTCAGAGGCCGACGTGTGGTGTGCCTGATGATAGTTTTGCCAGTCAGCCGGTTTTTGTGCAAAACCTTCACTTGAGTAGACTTCGTGTATCAGGACATCCGCTCCTCTAGCGTGATGCCTTAAAGTTTCGCTCACTCCGGTATCTCCTGAAAAGACAACCCGCCTGTCACTTGTTTCGAATACGTAACCAAAAGAGTTTTTAAGATTCCCATGATCCACTTCAAAAGCCTGAACAGTTACATTGTCATCTTTGAAAATTTCACCTTCAGTTATCTCTGTGGCATCAAAAAAAGACCCCGATATGTTGGACGGCTGGGACCCAGTTGTGCGGTAGTCGATGTCGATTTCGTATGCGTCACGAAGATGCTTCAGCATCTTTGTCGTACCACTCGGACCAAAGACTTTGAGAGGTTCTTCTCTACCCATCACCCATGGTGTCAGTAGAAGATCAGCGAGGCCGAGTGTGTGGTCTGAATGCAAGTGCGTAATAAAGACATGTCCAAGAGAGTCCACCTCAAGCTCAGAGAATTCACCACCCCAAGTGGGTGACAAAGCTGCAGCCCGACGGACCACACCGACCCCTGCATCTATGAGATACGAAACCCCGTTCACGACCACAGCCGAGGCAGCGCCTGTCCGAGCGGGATCCGGATTTGGTGTACCGGAGCCAAGAATTAAGACTTTTGTAGACACTGGTTTGTGTCAGATTAGCCGACCCAACCAGCCAATCTAGTCTCTGTTTATCTCCGCGAGGGCAGTCCCCACTCCCTGGAGTGCCCAAGGGGCCCAAGGCATAGTAAAGAATTTGAATCCTTTTTGGATGTAGAAGTTTGGATCCATCCCAGGGGGGATAAAGTACATACCTGGCACAACATTATGCCTTTTGCAAGCTTCAGCAATTGTGTCGAGACCAGCCTGATAGGTGTCGCTCGGGTAATCAAGAGGTACATCTAGTTCAATTGAGAGGTCGGACGGACCAACAAGCAATACGTCGATTCCTGGGACGCTGAGTATCTCGTCAATATTAGCGATAGCCTGCTGTGTCTCAATCATTGGAATAATGAGCAAGTCATTATTAACAGTGTCTAAGTGGTCGCGATAGTTCTTATATTCACCCCACTCGCCCCGCACGCCGGCATGACTTCTGTCCCCATCAGGAGAATATTTGCAGGCTCGTACCATCGCCGTGGCCTCTTCTTTGGTATTTACCATCGGGACTATGACACCCCGTACGCCTAGGTCTAGGGCAAAACAAATTAGGTCAGGCCGATTTTCACTCACTCGCATGATCGGTGCTGCAGGCTTCCCTCTCATCGCTGCTATCGCTCTCTGATATTGTTTTGGCTCAATAAACGAGTGCTGAGTATCAAAAAGTAAAAAATCCAGGCCTGAATCAGCGAGGAGAGCCATGTTTTCCTCGGAAACTGATCCGGCTGTACCGACAACTGCTTTACCTGCTTTCAGTCGATCTTTAATTGTGTTCATCTGTTCGCACCCCTAATTGTTTTTGACGACTCAACTTTGAGCCTTTTGTCGGTAAATCGTAGACTCTCCCACGTCTTACAGCTAGTCTCAACCTTGTCCTATTAACTAAGACAAGAGTGATAGGACAAGGTTGCTTGCACCCGCGGCTCGCTTGTGGGCATGCAATATACGGGGGAGACCGCTAATCATGAATATTGCTCTTGTTGGAGTGGGCAAGATTGCGAAATCGCAGCATGTCCCTAATATTTTTATGAGTGATGCCTGGAATCTTGTAGCAACTGTCGCTTTGGAGGGTACTGTTGAGGGAGTCGATTCATATACAGACTTTGACCAATTTCTTTTGGAGCGAACAGATGTTGAGGTTGTTTCGTTCTGTGTTCCTGCCATAGCCCGGTTCGAATACGCGGTAAAAGCGCTAAAAGCAGGCTTACATGTGATGTTGGAGAAGCCTCCAGGAGCCACGATTTCTGAGATAAACCACTTACAAGAACTTGCTGAAGCATGTGACCGAACATTATTTACGACTTGGCATAGTCAGATGGCTCCGGGTGTCTCTCCGGCGAAAGAATGGTTGGCTGACAAAGTCATAGAAGAGGCAACAGTCACGTGGCATGAAGATATAAGACAGTTCCACGTGAACAACGCCGGTGATGATCGGGACCGAGATGGTCATCGCGGCGTTCGGAATCAGGATTGGATATTCGAGCCTGGTGGTATAGGCGTATTTGACACGGGTATCAATGCGATTTCGATTCTTACTGAAATTGTCCCACATCCTTTACGGGTTACCGAAGCCTCGCTTGTATATCCTGAAAATCGCGGGCAACCTATACAGGCAGAATTAATTTTTGATTCAGTGGTGCAGGCCTCGTTTAATTTCAGACATGAAGGTAAGCCTATCTGGGATATGCATATCGTCACCGATCAGGGAGAACTTAGACTTGAGCGCTCGGCAACTATTCTCAGAATCGATGATGTGCAATACGAATTAGGGCCGAGTCAGGAATACGCTCGTCTTTATAGCCGAATGTCGGAGCTAATTTCGTCTGGTGAGAGTGAAGTCAATGTCGACCCGTTGATCGTCGTGGCTGACATATTCATGATAGGCGCGAGACACGTGTCAGTTCCCTTCAATTTTTGATCAAATAATATTTGGAAGACCGCCACACAATTCTTAATCCGCGCAGTTGGGACTCGATATAAGTACGAAAAGCATCGTGCACGGGTGTGCAGAGGTATTCCTCCACGCGTGAGGGGTGGCGCGTGGCGACGCGCTAATATGTAGGCCAGATAATTTAATCGCTATTATTTTGGAATGAATGACGGAGTACTAAATGGAGAAACACGAGATAGAACGAGCCATAGCGCTTGCCGGTCTTCCGATACCTGATTCAGATATTGATATAACTGGTGCTGATCCAGTTTTTTACGGACCGTTTCATCTTGGTGAGGGTGCGGCTGTCACCCAGGCATTAATAGGCTCAAAAATTGACCAAATTTGGCAAGAGCAGGGACACACTGCTCAAACGATAAACATCGATGTTCGTCATGCAGCAGCATCATTAACTTCGGCACAGTTCGTGTCGGTTCCGGAAATGCCGGAAAGAGACACACTTGGCGAAAATCTCAGGCGAATTTACAAATGTGCTGATGGCAGGTATTTCCAGTTGCACAGTAACTTTGGTGAAACTCATGAATTGGCTGGCGAACTCGGAGTGAGTGCATATGCCAGTGTTGAGGAAATTGCACAGGTGATGTCGGAACGAAATTCGTTTGAGCTTGAGGAACTCCTAGTAGGTAAAAATCTAACAGGTGGTGTAGTGCGAACCACTGAGGAGTGGGCAGCCCATGAGCAAGGGAAAATTTTAGCCACTAAGCCCGTAGTCGAAATAATCAAAATTGGCGATTCGCCTCCTGAGCCTGTTAGTTCAGGCGCCCGCCCACTTTCAGATCTGCATGTTTTAGATTTGACACGCGTATTGGCAGGCCCGACCTGCGCAAGATCGCTCGCTGAGCACGGAGCACAGGTATTGCATGTTGCATCACCCCATCTGCCGACAGTCGAAGTATTTGAAATGGATACTGGCCACGGCAAACGTCAAATACACATAGACCTGAACGATCCTGACCAGGCTGATGTTCTGCGGGATCTCGCGAAGACCAGCGACGTATTTAATCAGGGATTCCGGAAAGGAGCTCTCGATAGGCGAGGATTTGGGCCGAGCGACATGGCCAGCCTACGTCCGGGGATTATCTACGTTTCGGAGAACTGTTATGGTCACGAAGGTCCATGGGCCACCCGACCCGGGTACGAACAGTACTCACAAATTATCTCAGGTCTGGCTGATATCCAAGGCAAGTTAGCGCCAATGGAGCCTAATGCGGATACGAGAATTGCTCTTGGGAACGATCCGCAGGCACCGCGGCTAGTCGGTGCAGCAGTGAACGATTACACCACAGCTTATTTTGCAGCGTATGGAGTATTAGAAGCGTTGCGTAGGCGAGCAGTGGAAGGTGGATCATGGCATGTTCAGGTTTCATTGACCCAGACCTCCATGTGGTTTCAGAACCTAGGCTTGATTAAAGGCGTTGGCCCCGAGACCAAACTCGGTGATGTCACTGATTTTCTAGAGACCCATGACACCCCATACGGGGAGATGCGTCATCTCGCACCATCTCTCCACATGTCAGAAACCGAACCATACTGGGCGTTTGGCTCTCGCCCTCTTGGAAGCGATTCCCCTCAGTGGTGATCGGTAATCAGGCTAGGAGCTTCCCGCTCAAATCACTAAAGTCTAATGCCACAATGTCGAATTGATCTTCGGAGGGTATTTTGACATTTGCATCAGCTCCAAAGAAATGTTTAGACACCACATCATGTTCTTCAGGCACATGTACGTAGCTTGTCCTCAGCCCAGCAGCAGCAGCACTTTCTAAGTCGTTTTTGTGAGTGGCGCACATCATTAATTGATCAGGTCTGATACCGAGAAGTGTAGCCGCTTTTTGATATGCTTCTGCATCAGGCTTGTAATGACCCAGAAATTCACAAGACAGTATCCCGTCCCAAGAAATATTATTGTGTTTGGAGCAGGACACAGCTATTTGCCAAGAGAGAACCGTTAGTACCGTTACTTGGAATCGACTTCTCAATTTTTCAATGTTTGCAGCCGCGTCAGGCCAAGAGTTGAGTCTATGCCAAACAGTATTGAGTTGTTCCCTTTCATTCAAGGTCATCGCCCAGTCGTATTCACTTAAGACGATATCTAACGCTTCAAGATGCAATTGGTCAGCGTTCTTCCACGGACCTTCATGTTTGCGAACAGGTTGAAGTAATTCAAACATTTTAAAACGCCATTTATTCGCAAACGCTGCAGCATCGATTTCTCGAGACTGCGAAGCGGCAAGCGTCGTAATTTCTTCTTTGATCGTGTGATGCCAATCAAATACCGTTCCGCCGACGTCCCATGCCAGTGCTTTTACATCACCAAGATTAAAATTCGACATCTCTTATGTCCTTTCGCGTTTTTTGCAGTATATCTAGAACTTTAAGTGCAGCTCCTGATTCACATAGCAGAGATAGCTGCGTCTATCCTCTCGAGTACGTCTTTCTGATCAAGTTCTTTAGTTGTTTGGTAGTAGGGGTGCCCCAGCGCTGCCATGGTTTGCGCTCTCTCTACCGTCGCTTCGATAAGTCGATCAGCAGCCACAATCTCATCAAGATATCCGGGTTCGATCGCTTCATCTATTGGATAAATTTCCGAGCTAAGCATGGCCCTATACCAGTGTGCCTTCGGGATGCGGGTTTTTGCGATCTCTAGGATTGGCAGAGGGACGGTCATATTATTCATCACCTCATTGGCGCCGATTCTGTAGTCTCCATTTAGTCCGATACGATAGTCCGCACAAAGTAGTAAAAACGCACCTAGCGCAATGCTGTGACCGGTGCACGCTATCAAAACAGGGCGAGGGAAACTAAAGATTCTACGAAGTAATTTGAAACCGGCGGTCCTCATTTTCAAACCTTCGGCAGCATCTCCTCCGTTTATCACGTTTAGATCAAACCCGCCCGACATGACCCCGGCTTTACCGGCAATCACAAGTGAGCCGCCATCAGTAGGCACCTCATCCAAAAGCTCATTCAGTCGGCTACTCATCGCGTAGGAAAACACATTTGCCTTACCATCGTCCATCGTGATGATAGATACATCACCTTGTTTTTCCAGAGTTGCAATTGACTCGGGCATATTCACCTCATAATTTCCAGTCAGGGTTTATTCACGCGCCATTTCAGTTTTTCCGACGCCATCATAATCTAGTTCTTGATCGTCCTCTAAATCTACAGTGACCTTGGTTAACTTTCCACTGAAGTTGAAGGGAGCTTTATATAGTCCGACAGGGCTTCCTCGATCGAATCCAATATCTAATCCAGACCAAGAAACCATCAAAAAAAACATCCGTTCGGTCTTGATGGCTCCCACTAGAGCTCCGTCCACCACCAAAGTAGCCTCGCCTTTGACGGAAGTTACGTTTTGTTGGTCATATATTCTGGTATCCAGATTTGCAGTCTCAATACGCCTTTGCATATGAAATACGATCTCATGCTTTCCAGCGGGGATTGGAGCGTTGCTTTTGACTATTTCGTGACTCCCGCCGATATTTAAATCATGGCAAACGAACCCATTTTCAAAGTAGAGAGAGTAGCCTCCCGTAGCATCACCGTGAGCGATGAGCACACCGTTATCCGAATCCGAAGGAAGTTCTAGGCTGACAGTTATGGTGTAACTTCTACTTCGCAGATCGGGTGCAACATCTGTTGGTAAATGTCCCATTCCGGGCCAGAATGTGTAATTCGTTCTGTCGCCATGATATCGTTCAGCATTCTCCGCGAATCGAGGACCAAACCGGTCATCTAGGGGAAGCACTTGATTGGATTCAGCTTCTGCCCACCAGAGCTCTTTCAAGCTCGTAAGACGTGCGGATTCGGATTGCGACAGGTCTAATAATTCGTTGAAGTCGTGACGAAGATCATAGAGTTCCCAAGTGTCATCTTCGAATGCAGTACCCGGCTCGTGGTAGGCCACCGCTTTCCAATTCTCATGAACTATTCCTCGATGTCCGAACATTTCAAAATATTGCGTGTTTTTCCCGGTCTCTACCTCAGGATTGCTCACTGTAGAGGCAAAACTAATACCTGTGGTATCTGGTTGTTCGATTTCGAGGTCCACAAGGTCGAATATCGTAGGAGCTAAGTCACTCACATGACAAAATTGGTGCCTGATGCCGCTTTGGGTGATTTTCTCAGGCCAAGAAATAATGAGTGGATCACGGATACCACCACCGTGTGTATTCTGCTTGTACCGTTTCAATGGTGTATTCGATGCCATTGCCCAACCCCAAGGGAAGTTACTGTGGGAATTTGGACCACCAATTTCGGTAATATTTTCGAGTTTCTCCGAAATTGATTCCCGTCTGCCATTGAAGGGCCCCATGGCATTTACGAATCCATTGGGGCCTCCTTCTTGACTTGCCCCGTTATCAGATAGCACTAGGACCAAGGTATTCTCCAAAATATCTGCTTGTTTCAAAAAATCGAGTAGGCGTCCTATGTGAATATCAGTGTGCTCGAGCATCCCGCCGTATGCCCCAGCCAAGCGTGAAAACACGCGTTGCTCTTCAGTGGTATGAGAGGTCCAAGGTTGCACACGGTCGTTCCTCGGGGGCAGTTCAGTCCCCGCTGGTGTTATACCAAGATCTATTTGACGAGCCAGTCGTTCCTGTCGCGTGACATCCCATCCCTTAGAAAAAATTTTCTCATATTTGTCTACGAGATCAGTCGGCGCCTGGTGTGGCGCGTGACATGCGCCCGGGGTCACCATCATGAACCAAGGTATGTTGGGGAGGGCTGCTATGTGATCCTGAATGTTACGAATGGCATGTCCAAATAGGTCCTCTGTGAGGTGATAACCGGATTCGAACGTGCCAGGTGCCTCTATGTGGCTGTTATCCATCACAAGTTCAGGAGAATACTGGTCAGTTTCCGCATCCATGAATCCATAAAATCTGTCAAATCCACGGCCGAGTGGCCATCCATCAAATGGTCCCGTGGGGCCAGTCTCGGTGAGTGGGGTTACATGCCATTTCCCAATCATGTAATTGCGATAACCAAAGGTTCGAAGTGTCTCTGCCATCGTCTTAGCATCAGGCGAAATCTTCCCTCGGTAGCCCGGGTAACCACTGTCGAAATTTGCGAGACATCCAACACCGACCGCATGATGATTTTGGCCTGTGAGAAGAGCTGCTCTTGTAGTTGAGCACATAGCTGTCGTATGAAAGCCACTGTATCTCACACCTCTGTCAGCGAGAGCGTCAATATTTGGCGTAGAAATTTCTGATCCGTAGCATCCAAAGTCTGAGAACCCAACGTCGTCGAGCATAATCAATAGTATGTTTGGACTTCCCGCCGGAGGCGATTTTTTTTCGGGCCAGTGTGGTTCACTTAAACGATACTTACTCATGCAGATACTTTGGCATTATCTCTGCTAGAACGTCAAGAACCTGAGTGAATGTGCACAACATCAAGTTGTTTATTCGCTAGAATTAGAGAGCTGAATAGTTCTCCGCTCACTGAGGTATGTCTAATGGATCAAGTGTTGCGTATTAGCACTTTGCATAAAGATTTTGGATCGACGAAGGCGATTAATGGTCTGGATCTGGAAATTGAGCGAGGTACAGTGCATGGCTTGGTTGGTCCAAACGGGGCTGGCAAAACAACTATACTGTCGATTTTGGTGGGTCTCCGGCAGGAGACTTCAGGGGCTATTGAATTTGGCGTGCCGAGCAATAAAATAATGCTACTTCCTGACACACCTGAATTTTTCCCCTTCTTGACTACGCGAGAAACTGTTGATCTGGCTCGTTCGGCAACCGCCGATGATGTCTCGGCGGATATGATTGACCAGGTTATATCCGAAGTGGGACTGCATGACGCTATCGATAGAAAAGTGGGCGGATTTTCCCGGGGAATGAAGCAACGGCTTGGTCTTGCTACCACCGTGATCGCACAGCCAGATTTACTCCTTTTGGATGAACCATGCTCTGCGCTGGACCCGTTGGGCAGACGAGAAGTACTTAATCTTGTCAAAACATTGGGCACTAAATCGACGGTACTGCTTTCCACTCATTTACTCTCTGACGTGGAGTCGATCTGTGACACGGTTACTGTGATGAACAAGGGACGCTCACTCTACAGCGGTTCTGTTAACGATCTCCAGAGAGAGGTAGGTGAGTCGTTTGAAGACGCGGTTCTTCGAATGCTCGACAGTGACGGCGGGGCACTATATGAGTAGGTATTGCATTACTTAGCGTTTGCGTGTAGTTATTTCACCGCTCCTCAGCTCAGGCGAAATCACCCATATACCGAGACCAAACAAAGCAACGGAGCTCGCAGTTATGGCGAGAGCCGACGGCAGGCCAGTGAGTTCGGCGATGCTTGCTGTGATGAAAGCACCAACAGGCGGCAAAAACCAAGTCAACGACCAAATGCCCATGACTCGCCCGCGCATTGAATCGGGTACGTTTAGTTGCATTGTGACCATGCCAATGTTGAGAAAAATTGAGGCACTGAAACCCGCAGCAAACAGAATAATCAAGCTGATTTCTATGACTCGTGAAAAGGAGAATAGACCGATACAGCAACTGAATATGAGAGCGGAACAGAGCATCAACCATGAGCCCTTTTGCTCGGCATCGAGTCTCATAATTGCGAGAGTCCCAAGTACGGC
>DEAP01000071.1:0-12835 GCA_002348225.1 Dehalococcoidia bacterium UBA2979 | reverse complement strand
TCCAAGTACGGCGCCAGCGCCCGCCGCAGCTTCCAATAATCCGAATTGGAGAGTGGTAGCCCCGAGAATATCATTTGCAAACGAAGGCAACAGGACTACATAAGACATTCCAAATAGTGAAAATGTGAACGTAAGTCCAATAATATTGAGGAAGAGCCGGTTATCAACTATGAATTGCAGTCCTTCGACCATTTGACCACCCATAGTCGTATCTCCATCAGCTCGTTCACCCTCAGGCTTTGCCTCAAGTATGAGGAGTACGATGAGCGAAAGAGTGAAGCCAATTGGCATCATTATGAAGCCCGCTCCAAAACCAAATAGAGTGATGATCCCTGCACCCAGCGCTGGTCCTGCCACCCGCATTGAATTCCAGACCATGGATGTGAACGCGACGGCACTGGTCATAGCGGCCATATCTATTAAGCGTGGTAGAAAAGCATTCTGTGCGGGGGAGGCAACTGCAGCAAAAATCCCAGCAAGAATTGCCCATGCTAGCAACTCACTGACACCAGCGACATCCAGAGCTACCACGACCCATAATATCCACGAGATCACAGCAGTTAATCCAGCGGTCCAGATTAGTATGTTTTTGGTGTCGTACCGATCCGCCAATACTCCCGAAGGTAGGCTCAATAAAATAGTTGGGATCGAACTCGCCATTGGAAGTGCAGCAACCCAGACAGGGCTGAGGTTTAGATAACTGGCGGCATACCAGCCAATTACCGAGAAGCGGAGTGTAAGAGCGAACACACGTCCAATCAAACCTACGTAATAGAGGCGATATGCCGGGTATGAGAAGGCCATTGTCGAAGGCGGAGGCTCGTTGGTCGCATCGGTTTCTGCTGGACTCATCGGACACCTATGTAACTACATTGGGCTGTAACGGCAGGTATGACTCCCGCCAGACAGTGCATAGTCAATTATACCCTCTGGTATATAACTTCGGTAATACAATCGTCACAAGTCGAAAGGGAATATAGATGAAAGTAGCTGTGGGACTTCATAAGAACTCAATCGATGACTGGCAGTCTGCTATTGACTTTGCCGTCGGCGCCGAACGTCTCGGGGTAGATTCACTATGGAACGCTGAAGGGTGGGCGCATGACGCAGCAACTCCTCTTGCTTATTTGATGTCCCGAACGAATCGACTGCGATTTGGCTCGGGTATTTTTCAAGTAGGTACTCGCACTCCGGGACTTGTTGCGATGACAGCTCAGTCACTTGATTCTCTTTCAGGTGGAAGATTCATTCTCGGCCTGGGAACCAGTGGTCCGCAGGTGATTGAGGGATGGCATGGCATCCCATTTTCAAAACCGATTCTTCAGACAAGAGAAATAATCGATATCTGTCGGCGTGTGTTTGCGGGCGAACGACTTTCTTATGACGGACATCATTGGCAAATTCCACTGGGTCAAGAACGAGGTGGAAGTGGTATGGGTAAGGCGCTCATGCCTGGGACTACTCCTACACCCTCGCTTCCAATCTATGTTGCCTCATTGGGCCCAAAAAATCTGCGGATGACCGGAGAACTAGCTGATGGTTGGTTGGGGACAGTATTTCTGCCCGAGACCGCAGACGTGTTTCTGGGTCCTCTCCGTGAAGGAGCGAAATCCGCGGGCCGGTCGCTAGATGACATTGACGTAGTAGTGGGAACTAAAGTGGCCTTTACCGACGACATAGAATCTGTGGCTGAGGCAGCGAAGCCAGGTATTGCCTTTCAGTTCGGAGCCATGGGAACTCGGAATCAAAATTTTTACGCTGATGCTTACAGGAGACAAGGTTGGGCTGACGAAGTCAGTATTATTCAGAATTTATGGCTTGAGGGTAAAAGAAAAGAGGCCAGAGAAGAAGTTTCCACAGAGCTGGCTTTGGCAGGTATCGCAGCGGGCTCTCCGGCTGACGTGGAGACAGAACTGATCAAATACAAAGAAGCGGGGGTCAATACGATACGGATTGACCCGGATGGGGAAACAGTGAACGAACGGTTGGACACACTCGAGGAGGTGATGGCGATAATTAATAGGATCTGACGAGGCTAGACTCTTCGATCATCATGTGAGGAGCTAATTTCAGACCTGTGATACCTTCCGTGCAAGTAGTTTAGATAGGGATGATTACACTATGACACAAACGCTTCCGAACTTTTCTTTATCACCGGCTGGCGCGGATCGAGAACAGAATGCCTACTCTTTCCCGTCCGGAAAACAAACACTAATTTGTTTCGTCAAAGAGGACTGCCCCACTACAAGAACTTCCATGCCACTTCTACAACAAGCGAAAGAAATTTTCGGTGAAAATATCGACGTAGTGGCTCTCGCACAAAATGGTGAAGACGATCTGGTACTTGTTCAGGAGTACGGGCTCACAGTTCCATTTCTGGACGATTCCAGATTGAACACTTCATATGCATATGAAATTGATACAGTCCCTAGCGTATTTTTGGCTTCCGAAGAAGGTGAGGCTACGGAACAATTTATCGGGTTTGGCCGAGAGGATTGGAAGGCACTCTTTAAATCTCTGGCGACTCGGTACCAAGTGGAACTTCCTCAGATCGATTGGGGCTCGTTCCCTGAATTATTGCCAGGCTGTGGATCCAAATCTCTGGAACCGGGGATCTATGAGCGACTGAAGGCTGAATCAGAAGGATCGCCTCTGCGCGGCCGACGGGTAGAAATAGGAATTGATGATGACGTCCATGAATTCCTATACGAACAGGGCCTTACGGACGGACTTCCTGTCATTCCACCGACAGCCGAACGTGTAATTCGTATGTTGGACGGTACTACGCGAGATGCCCAGGAAGTGGTGGCAATTGTCCCTCCCAATTTGGCACCAATCACGATAGAAAAAATCGCCGTGAATTCAGTCATGGCTGGGTGTCGCCCGGAATACCTCCCAGTCGTAATCGCAGCAGTTGAGGCGGTATGTACAGATGATTTTGGCATGCATGGTGTTGGTGCGACCACGATGGGCGCCACTCCGGTGATGGTAGTAAATGGTCCTATTCGCCATGAGATAGGAATGAATATGGGTCTGAACGCGCTGGGGCAAGGGAACAGAGCCAACGCTGCAATCGGTAGAGCACTGCGACTGATTCTACGAAATGTCGGAGGTCAGAGACCCGGTGAGACTGAGCGCACGACTATGGGTTCACCCATGAAATTCACAATGTGCTTTGCAGAATGGGAAGAGATTAGTCCGTGGGAACCACTCCATGTTGAACGAGGGTTCGATAAAGACGAGTCTGTAGTAACGGTCTTTGCAATGACTGGACTTGGGCAATTAATAGATCAGACCTCACGGACGGCTCATTCACTCGCAGGCTCTTTAGGCTTACGGGCGGAAGGTCTGCATCATCCTAAGTATCACAATTATCCGGATGCTCTTTTTGCTCTTTGTCCCGAGCACGTGAAGACGATTGCCAGGGACGGGTGGTCGAAGGAGCAGGTCAGAGATCGTATGCAAGAGATAACAAGTCGTCCTGTACGAGAGCTTTTGTCGTCCGACGAAGTCACTGTGGGTATAGATCCTAAAGCCTTACAGGGGTCGTCGGACGATGAATTGGATCGCTTGATACCGAAATTTGGCAGCAACGCAAATATTCATATCGTGGTGGCTGGGAGCGAAGCTGGTAAATTTTCTGCTATATTCGAGGGGTGGACGTCGAGAATTGGACTTGATTCGACTGTGACCAGCAGGAGAATTGAAAAATAGGACGCCCGTGAGAGGTAGTTACAGTATGGTCGAAGCATCAAAACCAGTGGTCATTATTGACCCGACAGACGAGCGAGAGCCAATCAAGAGGAGTTTAGCGAAACGTCCCGAGCATATTTCGGGAACACTCGGACTTCTTGATATATCGAAGCCACGCGGTGATAAATTCATCGACCGTCTAGAACAACTCATCAATGAGCAGATGCCAGAAGTGACTGTTAAGCGATACATGAAACCGACTGTTTCTAAACCCGCTCCACATGATCTTCGCCAAAAGATTATGAATGAGTGTAATTTCGTAATTGAGGCAGTGGCTGACTGAGGAAGTTGTACAACGTGCAGTGTGCACGATGCAGTTTGGTTTGAAAGTAACAATATGCCAGCCGTGTTTGTAGCGACCGACGAGTTTGTTGACTCTGCAGTTGCACAATCCACATCGCTTGGATTGCCGGAAGTCCCTAGAGTCTATATTCCACATCCTATGCAGGATCAAACTGATGAAGAGATGTGGGCTAAAGCTGAGGAAGCACTGGATAAACTATTAGCAGCACTAGTTAGATGACCGTTTAAAATATTTTCGCTATTACTGACAGGCTATCTTTACCTGCGTGATGAGCATAGTTCGGTTTCGTAGCGCCGGGAGCAAAGACTCAGTTGTGAGGGGAACTCGATGGGTAAATTAGATGGCAAAGTGGCGATAGTTACTGGTGCAAGTCGAGGAATAGGTCAGACTATCGCCGAGCTATTTGCTCAAGAAGGTGCAAAAGTAATCTGTAGCGCACGTACTGTGGACGAGGGCGATCATCAACTTGAAGGTTCTATTAATCGGACGGTGGGTCTTATTCGCGAGAGTGGCGGGGTGGCTGAAGCCATTGCTGTGAATGTGTCGGAACCCGATGACTGCTTGCAGCTTGTTGATGAGTCGAAAAAGATATTTGGACCAATAGATATATTAGTGAATAATGCTGCTTTAAATTACTACATTCCTATTAAAGATTATCCACTCAATAGGTGGCTTCGGGCATTTACGGTGAACGTGCATGCGCCATTCATGCTATCTCAGGCGGTGCTTCCAGACATGATTGACAAACAGTCCGGTGCTATCGTGAATATTTCATCGGGAGCGGCTATAGGTCCTGGTCGTGCGCCTTATTCCGGCGACCCAGCGCGAGGTGGCGTTATGTACGGAGCAAGTAAGGCAGCACTTGAACGCTTCACCCAGGGATTAGCAGAGGAAGTGTATGCAGATGGAATTAGTGTCACAGCCCTATCTCCATCTCAGGTGGTTCCGACTCCGGGAACCGTATATCACAAATTGGTCGACGGATTAGAAGACCCCAGAGGAGAATCACCCGACCTCATGGCCCGTGCAACTTTGCTTCTTGCCTCTGAGCCGATTGACGTTATTTCTGGACGAGTCACCTATAGCCAGGAGATACTCCAAGAGTTTGGTTGGATTAATGACGGCCAGGGACGTGGAATTGATTCGGATGGATCAGGGTACAGTCAGATATAAAGGCCAGCCTATGCTCTCAAGAAAAGCATTTAAATCCACGTTACTTCTGGTAGGTATTTTCGCCTTAGTTGCTTCTGCATTAGCGGCAAATATGTCTCTTGGTGTAGAAGTGGCATCAGCTGAAGACCCTATCTCTAAAAAAGAAGAGAACATCGAGAAACAGTTTCAACGGAAGGCTTTATTAGCCAAAATCAAAATGGCAGTCGCTGAAGGCAAACTCACTCAGGCTGAGGGGGATAAAAAACGACTGCAGATAATACGAGGCCGAGGATTTGGATATTTCGTAAAATATTCTCTTCCGATTTTCGAAAAGAAACTCGCGGCAGCTGTGAAGGCAGGGAAATTGACTAAGGCCGAAGCTGATATGAAGCTCCTTAGGCTGTCAAAACTCAAGCAGAAATGGGCAAACAAAAGGACCATTGGTCAATAAGCTGTACTCAAAGCTCTATTTGACCCAATCTACTGGGTATCCCTGCACGCCGAGTGATACCACCGCTGTGCCATCGCTGTTCATGACAAACATTTCTTCATCAAGGTAGCGGTCACTACTAAATACTATCCGTTTCCCGTCTGGAGACCAGATGGGGTCAAAGTCACCAGCAGGGTTCGAAGTGAGTTGTCGAACCTCAGTCCCATCGATTTTCATACTAAATATTTCATAGTCGCCATCTCGATCGCTGTAGAAAGCTAGATATTCACCATCTGGGGATAACACAGCCATGTCGTCCTCGTAGGAATTCGTGGTGAGCTGTCGTATTTTCGTTCCATCTACATTCATGACGAATAATTCGGTATCTCCATCTCGGTCACTAGAAAAGAAGATAGTTTTTCCGTCATTCGACCAGGCGCAACCCCAATCCGTATCCCAGTCATTTACGGTGAGCTGGGTGACATTTGAGCCGTCGATATCCATGAGGAAAATTTCGTCGTCACCGTCACGATCGCTTATGAACATAATTTTGTCCCCTGAAGGTGAGACAAGTGGGAGCCAGTCATTGGCATCGTTTGATGTCAGCTGAGAAATCTCAGTCCCATCACTTTTCATAATAAATATTTCCATGTCGTCACTGACCATGTTGTCGAATACCACTTTCGACCCATCCTTAGACCAATTTGCCGTGACTTTTTCACTTTGGTTGCTGGTGATTTGAATCACGTCAGTTCCGTCTGGATTCATTGTTGAAATTTCCGTTTGGCCTATAAACGCTATTCTGCTCTCTCCGCCCGAGCAGGCGACTAAAAATAGCAAACTGCAAGAACCAATCGCATAAACTAGAAGTCGATTAATTAGAGTCATATTGTCTCCTCAAAGTGAGCCATCACTGGTAAATGGTCCGACAAGACAGCATAATCTCCTGATTCAGTAGTGTCACCAAACGGTCTGTTGGATAAAACTTCAAATTTCGTGATTTTTTCTGCCATGGATTTGCTTCCCCACATGTAATCGAGCCGGGCCATTGGGAGAGTGGACAGGAAAGTATGGCCATACTCATCTGCATTGTTTTTATCTGATAAGAATAAATCACGAAGATCAGTTGCGCTAAGTATTTGGTAATCCTCCAATTCAGGTCGATGATTGAGGTCTCCAATAAGCAGAAGATTGTCGTAATGCCCTACATCCTTAGTTACTGATTCCGCCAGTCGATGTAGCTCTTCTTTCCGCAGTCCAGTATTTTCATCATGGAGATGAGCAGCATGAATTACTAAGTCTTCACCCTTGTTAGTCAAAAGAACTGTCCGGCTCCAGAATCGACTGAAGAGTTCTTGATGCTTCTTAAATCGGTACGTTTCCGAACTGCGGATTTGAAATTTGGTGAGTAGGCTTCCTGACCAGCCTGTTTGTGATATGAAATACCGATAATTCCAGTCGAGAGCACTTGCTAAGTGTTGTATCACTTGTCGATGAGGTGCTTCTTGAAATATGACCACATCCGGTTGTAATAGATCTAATTGTGCAAGGTGGGTGTCAAAAATTTGTTTTTTGGTCATTGACCGGTCACTTGCTTGTGCGCTGAAACCCTTGAAACCAAGTACGTTATAGCTCATGACCTTCAGCATTACAGCTCACTTTCTTGTCAGAGGTAGAATATAGCTCGTACCAGAAATAGAGAATTCAGAGGAGCTGTGCCTTGCAGAAAACGTATCTCAGTAATTTGAATGATGTGTCAAGAATGGCCCTTGGAGGGGGAGGTATCGGTCAGGTTTGGGGAAAGACCGATCGCAAGGAGTCGGTGCTGACCATTCAGGAAGCGATTGAAAGCGGGATCACTCTCATTGACCTCGCTCCTTCGTACGGAAACGGTGAAGCCGAACGAGTATTTGGTGAAGCCTTCGATGGCTCTGTTCCGGACGGTGTTTACGTCACAACTAAATATCGATTAGGGTCTCCGAAACCAGAGGAGGTATTCCCGCTACTCCTCCAGAGTTTGGAAGAATCTCTCGAGAGGATGAAGGTATCCAAAGTTGACTTGATGATTCTACATGGAATGGTCATGCCTGATGGTTTCGATGACCCAACTAGAGGAACGGAACTCTCTCTGTTTAGAAATTCCGTTGGAGAGGCATTCGAAAATCTGATTGGTCAAGGACTAATTGGTGGCTGGGGGATCACAGGGATTGGAGTCCCAAGTGTTCTTGCTGAAGTGCTTGATGATGCCGCTCAAAATCAGGGACCGAAGCCATCTGTAATTCAGATTGTGACGAATCTCTTAGATTCTCCTGGGAGCATGAAGATGTATGACGAGCCGGCAAATCCAAGAAGATTAATAGCTGGTGCCAAGATCGCAGGTATGGGTGTGATGGGGATCCGAGCCGTTCAGGCTGGAGCTCTCACCTCTCAGCTAGATAGACCATTGGCTGATGATCACCCAGAGACAATTGATTTCATGCGGGCTGCACCGTTTCGTGAGATTGCTGCTCGTCTTGGCGAATCACCAGCCAGCCTAGCGCACCGATACGCACTTGCAGCTCCAGGGGTAGATACTGTGGTACTTGGAGTAAAAAATAGAGAGGAACTTAGAGAGTGTGTTTCTGCTGAAACTGCGGGTCCTTTGGACTTACAGACTTGCACAGAAATTGACCTTGCGGTTGGACGAATCTCGTAGTGAATAACGAATCATAACCGCCTGAAATTTACTTGCGTTATGCTGCGATGGATGAACGATTAATAAAATAAGGAGACCAAAATGCCACCAATTCCAAAGGGAAGTACCGTTGCTGTCACAGGAAGTGCAGGCTTTATAGGCGGTTGGGTAGTGAAATTGTTGCTGGACAAAGGCTACCGAGTCCGGGCGTGTGTTCGTGACGCAGATGACGAGTCTCGGGTTGGATTTCTTCGAGAAATGCCTGCCTTCTCCACGGGAAGACTGACTATACATTCAGCCAACTTGGACGATGACGGATGTTTCGACGATATTTTTAAAGGATGTCAGGGGGTGTGTCATGTATCGCATGTCAGCACCTATGAAGATCTGGATTACGTACAAAACGTGTGCTCGCACATCATCAACAGTGTTAATAAGTCCGAATCAGTGAATCGAGTGATTGTCACTTCCAGTATTGCGGCTGTGCTTTCTGAGGCTGATATCTTTGAACTTGAGAGAAGACCTGTCTGTTATGAAGACAGATATCCTGACGAATTGAATCCGAAGCGAACTCCTGAGCGACAAGGCTACTCTATGGGGAAAGTCCTTGCACAGCGAATATTTTCTGACGCGGCTGAGGAGAATGGGACTTGGGATGCTATCACCTGCTGTCCAGCAGATAATGTCGGCCCGATACTTTCGGCACATCAGAAAGATATGGGACCGTGGCAACACAATATTGAGACAATGTTATTGGGTGAATATGAGCAAAACGGAGCATACAGACCCTGGATGACTGTGGACGTGAGAGATGATGCAGCATGCCATATTGGGCTTCTTGAGAGTGTGACTGTGCAAAATGGCGAACGTTATATCGCCTGGTCGACGGACGCTCGCAATGTCGAAGATATCTGCGCAGATATCGACCGGTTGCTCCCCGAATTAGGACATGATACGCCTGAGGTTACTGATCCATTTCCTGAACGAATTCAAGCCCGAGAGCAGGAATTGCGAGCTGTATGGGCGGGTGTTGAGCTTCGTAACGACAGGATACGCTCGGTGGTTGATATAGACTTCCGTCCACTAGATGAATCGATTCGTGACTGTGTGGAGTCACTCATCAGTGTTGCGAGAGTCAAACCTCAACTGAGGGAAGGTTTCACACTGAAGCAATAGCTATTGACCGAGGATGATGTTGTCCACAGGGAGGATGCGTGGTTCTCCAGCGTCGGCTCCGACTGCTTCTAACACGGGGAGCAATGTTTCGCCGAATGTTTCAAAATTTTCCATTGAATCCCAGATGTCCACCACACTGAGCCTGCCATCATCCTCAATATAGCCGACGTGATACTCACGGCCGACTGGATTCCCTTGCCCTGCGTCTTCTAGGCCCTGATTAATTGCATGGTACTGCTCGACGGTCACAGTTCCTTGATCAAATCGAATCATGAATGGCATAAATCCCCCTATTTTTGATGTATATACGTGCTTTGGCTGGCAGCATATCACTATTGTGTACCGATATAGTCAACAACTTATCGAATTGTGGATGATGAGGTCATACTTGACTATGAAATCGCCGGTTCTGCTGCTAAATTAGATTCTTTGGATCGAATTCTCATATAAAACAGTATAAGTATTGCGAGATTCACAAATCCCATTGCGGACGCAAAATTAAATGACCACTCGTAGTCGCCGATATAGTCAAAAAGAAAACCACCGAGGAACCCACCCATTCCCATACCTCCCCAGCCGAAGAAACTGGTTAGACTCATTGATCGGGCGGCAAGCCGGGCACCGACCATTGTTCTGGTGCAGGTGATAATACTGACCATCACTCCTGAGTACGTGAATCCAAACAGAATTGCGCAAATATAGAGAAGAAAAAGATTATTTATCCACGGGAACCATAGGACAAAGAATGCCTGTCCAAAAGACATAATCATGTATGTGGGTAGGGCACCGATTATATCAGCCAACTTGCCGGCCATAATACGTCCAACTGCACCAGATAACATGAGGATGAGAAGTACTCCGGATGCGGTTTCAACGCTCCAACCCGTGTCAGTTAAGAGTGGTACGAGATGGACGATAGGAACCGCCATACAATTGCAGCAAAAAATTATTGCAATCCCAAGCCATACCACTACTTCCACCTCTGACAGTGGAGAGTCACGCTGCGTATCAATGCCGGTTATTCTTACCTGCTCTCTATGTGGAGATTCCTTCACTAGGAAAGCGATTGGTAACGCTATACACAGGACTACTAAGGCCATAATTACATATGTCTGTTCCCAGCCGTTAGCGACGATACTTCTGGCGACGAAAAAGGGGCCTATTCCTTGTCCGATAGCCCCACCTGCAGCGGTTACACCAAGAGCCAGTCCTGGGTTTTTACGAAACCAGAACCCTACGTTGGCGGTTAGAGGTGCAGTCACGACGGCGACGCCGAACGCACCAAACAGAAAGTAAAATAAGTAGAACTGAAAGAGACCTGATTGCGTACTGAGAAGGAAGAGACTACCTGCCATCACAACCGCACCAATGAGTCCGAAGTACTTGGTGCCGTATCGGTCAGCGATGTATCCCCATAGAACTCCGAATACCGCCGCCGACAGTGCGATTACGGTGTATCCGAAAGAAGTGTCAGCTCGGTTCCATCCTAAATCAGCAGATAATGGTTTCAAGAACACTGATATCGAACCAAGAGTACCGAATGCCAATGAGCTTAGCGTAAAAGCGGCGAATACCATGACCCATCCGTAACGTGGATCCCGATCGGTATTTGTTGTGGATGCTGCCAACGACTGACCCCGTAATCTACGACTCAAACCATAAGGGTACGGACCGGTATAGACTGCGAATTAACAATGGGATGGGAGTATTCGAAATGAAGTTTAGTATCTGGCCTCATTTGAGTGGAACGTTCGAGGACCTGACGAAGGTTTGTACAAGCGCAGAGAAACTAGGCTGGGATGGCCTCTGGATTGCTGACCACTTCATGCCAAACACTGGCGATGACACCACGGTTTCGGGAGCAACTGCAGAAGCATGGACCACGTTAGCCGCAATTGCGTCGGTAGTACCGCGCATGCGTGTAGGTACACTCGTAACCGGCAATACCTACAGAAATCCAGCGGTGCTGGCCAAGATGGCTGCGCAGGTAGACATCATTAGTAAGGGAAGACTTGTACTTGGACTAGGCGCCGGCTGGCAGATTAATGAGCATGGTGCATACGGCATAGATTTTCACACGGTAGGTGGCCGACTTCGTCGACTCGAAGAATCGGTGCAGATCATCCGTTCATTATTGGATAACGACAGGACTGATTTTTTTGGGAGATATTACGAGATCAAAGATGCTCCGCTAGAGCCCAAGCCTATTCAAGAACATCTTCCCATACTGATTGGCGGAGGGGGTGAGAAAGTCACTCTCCGTATCACGGCGGAGCATGCTGACGAGTGGAACGTTTGGGGTAGTCCGTCCGTACTAGAGGCAAAGGGAAAAATTCTTGAGACTCATTGCGAGAGTGTTGGGAGGGACCCACATGAAATTACGCGATCCGCACAAGCACTCTTCGTGGTATCGAAAGATAAGGCGACCATTACTGCAGCACGTGAGTCGGGTGGCGGTCGTGTGTTGGCAGGAACACCTGATGAAATAGTTGAAATCATTGGTCAATATGAAGCTGCGGGAGTAGATGAACTCATTATTCCCAATTTCAATATGGGCAGCACAGACCAGGTGCTGGAGACATACAACTTATGGATGGATGACATCATCAGTCAGGTCAAGTGATAGCTATTAACTAATCTCCAGGAACTGTCGGGTCTTTTGAGCTAAGAATATTTCCGGCTCCATTTTCGATCATTTTCTGCTTCCACTCAGCAACCGGTGTTTGAGTATTGCTTTTTGGCACGAAGACTGACCTTTCCACCAGCTCGAGGCGGTGGATGTATCTCGGGCAATTCACGAATACTTCGCGTGCTTTCACTCTGACAACATATTGAGCCTCTGGATATTCAGAAATCAGTTCATCTTCGGCATGTAACGTGGCAGCACCGTTCAACCTCATCCTACTTTGGCCGTCAAAATCGACAAATAACAGGCCCACTTCGCCATTATCGACTATGCTTCCTGCTGTCATGAACATCCCGTTTCCGTCATATATAGGGAAAGCGATTGTTGATTCATCTAAAACACGGACGAAGCCGGGCTCTCCCCCCTTATATGAGCAGTTGGCATGCCCATCGGCGTCAATTGTTGCTAGAAAAAACATATCTCTGGCTTCGATAAATAACTTATCATCACTACTAATTTCGGCGCGGACAACCTTTTCAGCCATCTGATCTGCCAGCCGTGTAGAATCGGCGTGTGTTTGAACTTGTCGTTGGCCTGCAGTGTATTCTTTCGGCATGTGTGTCCTCCCAGTTACTTAACTAACATAATACTGATTCGTGGGAAACTCAGTTACCATGTAGGGCGAAGGGGCTATATTACCTAGCGTGTAGGTCCTATAGG
>DEAP01000040.1 GCA_002348225.1 Dehalococcoidia bacterium UBA2979 | reverse complement strand
CCATCCACGCTGATTACTTGCCCAGTAATTCCTGCCGATTCCGGAGCTGCCAGTAGCGCAGCCATAGGACCAAGTTCTTCAGGCTCAAGCACCCTGTTTTGCAGGTTTTCGGAAGCCCGCCAAGCGTGAGCTTCCTCCGCTGATATGCCGGCGGCCATGCCCATACCTTCCCAGTCCACGAGAGCGGTATTGGTCCAGCCAGGACATAAACAATTCACAGTAATACCATCGGGAGCGACTTGTCCTGCTAGTGCTCTGGTAAAGCCTATGAGTCCATGTTTGGCAGCTGTGTATGCGAGTGCCCCACCACTACGTTTGGCGTAACCAGATCCGATGGTCAAAACTCGTCCGTATCCATTTTCTTTCATGTGTGGCAGGGCTTCTCGAGTAGTCCAATAAGCGGATGTAAGATTGAGCGCGAGGTTTATTTCAAATGTGTCATCGTCGTGCGTATAGGGGTTCTGATCTCCTGGCACTCCGCCTCCCACATTGTTGACCAAAATGTCTATCTTTCCGAACCGCTCAACAGCCTTGCGGACAGGCTCTTTTGAGTCTTCTCGAACCAGCGCATCGGCTTCAACTGCGAGAGCACTACTGCCGATACTTTCGATTTCATCTACAACTGAATTCAACTGGTCTCGAGTTCTCGAAGAGATGACAACACTTGCACCCTCACGAGCTAACTCAAGAGCAATTGCTCGGCCAATACCTCGACCTCCACCTGTCACCACGGCTACAAGATTTTCTAGTCTACCCATGCATTGAACCTCCATATAGCTCATTCTCTGTTGCAGGATAGTCTAGGTATAATAATTTTGTGAGATTAATTGCGCTGACGCTCGTGCTTTTGACCCTTATGGCGTGTGAGCTCGGCAACGAGCCTCGCTTTGGACCGCGCCCAGGCGAAGCTACCTCTACCGAGACTCCAGAACAAGTCTGGCTTACTCCCATTGCCTCTCCTACTTCACCTGTTGATTTAGGTGCCCTAGCAGAGGGACTTTCCACCATAGAGCAGGGCATGAGTAAAGCATTTTCAGTTATCGATTCAGTCGCGTCCGACGAGACATCTAAAGCACTCAAGGGGAGTTTGGCGCCGCTGCGAGAGGCCTCCAAAACACTCAAGGAAGCGGACCAGAAGCTTGGTGATTCGAGCTCTGCAGACAACGAATCTCAAGATACGGGCACAAATCCACGAGATCGGAAGGCCGGCCGTCGTGTCCAGGAGAGCGGGCAGTCAGCTAGTCAGACTCAGATGCTAACGCCTGACACCATTCAGAAGGTAACTGTGTTCTGTTGGATCAATGAGGAGTTAGTTGAGGGAGATGCCTGCGAGCGAGCGCCAGCATTTGAGGCTTGGTACGAATTAGAAATAAGTAACGGAGTCACCGGCGAGTCATATAGGGTCTTGGAAGCTGCGACTGACTTTGAATTATTTGTTTTGGATGTGAGGTATCAACAGAATCGCCCACGGGTTGGAGATACTTGGATCGAAAATGAATGGCCGGAAGACCTGCAAAGTCCATCCTTGTTCAAGGTAGTCAATTTTGTACCAAAATGTATGTCAAAGTATGGAGGAATGTGCTGGGCTTATCCGGCAGACCAAGTCGCCACCGAGCTCATGCTCAAGGATAAACAGGGAAACATTACTACGACAGAGTCTCCTGCGGCAACATTTGTGGATAGTGGTTCCGCAATTTCATTACTCGACGTAAATGAGCTACCGGTAAGGGGAGTGTTTTGGCTAATAGCGGAGTAACGTAGCCTGTAATTACGACACACCGTTTGAAAGTTGAGTTGTCTTTGAATCTCGAAACTAAAAAATCTGCAACGATCTTGGTCGTATCAGCGTACGAACAGGGACAGCAACCAGGTACAGTGGCAACTGCCGCTGCGATTTTTGAGGGAAATGGGCATCATGTAATTTCTTTGGATTTATCTCATGAGGGATTATCCGATGTCGATTTGTCTGACGTGGATGTATTAGCTATTTCATGTGCGATGCACACTGGCACTAGACTCGGTCTGGAATTCGCAGCAAAATCGAAGGCCCGAAACCCTAATTTGTTAGTTATTGGTTATGGGCTATATGCATCTCTGATGGCAGACAGAAAGGGGTCAGAATATGCAGTTGATCTTTGGGTTGGTGGCGAATTTGAGGCTGCCCTTGGAGAGGTGAGTAGCAACCTGGCCGATGGTATTTCACGAGATATCTCTCGGATAGATGGCATGGGGACAACACCTAAATTCGATCGTGCAGGACATATCGTCCCAAACAGGATTGGTTTGAAACCCCCTGCGTATTATGGGGGAGTCCGACGCTTAGACGGCAACGTTCCTGTAGGTGCAGTGGAGGCAACTCGTGGCTGTGCTCATACATGTTTGCATTGCCCAATTCCGTCAGTGTACGAGGGGAAACTCAGGCTTGTTTCACCGGAGATAGTTCTAGAGGATATTGAAAATCACATTGGACACGGTGCGCGTCATATCACCTTCACCGATCCAGATTTTTTTAATGCTGTACCCCATTCTTTTGAAATCCTGCATGAAATGAGAAGACGGCATCCCGAAATTACATTTAATGCCACTATCAAGGTGGAGCATTTGATCGAGTATGAACATCGACTGCCGGAGATGAGAGACTTGGGATGCTTGTTCATCACCTCTGCTTTTGAGTCACTCAATGACGACATTTTGGATCGGTTGCAAAAGGGGCATACTTCTCAGGATTTAGAGCTGGCGTTACGTATTGGTAATGAAATCGACATTCCGATTATACCGACGTGGCTGCCGTTTACACCCTGGACAAGCCTTGAGGATATGCAGACTCTTCTGCGTTTTGTGTATGAGCATGATTTGGTAAGTCGGACGCCACCGATTCAGTACGCCATCAGGTTACTGGTACCACCTCGATCACTTCTCGAAGATGTTTTGAGAGACGAGAACAGGCTGCTCGAATTTGACGATTCGAAATTGAGTTTCAAATGGGAAAATCCTGAGGTTGATGATCTGCAAGAGGATATTATGAAGATTGTTGTGGATAGTCATGATTCTCACTTGGAGACTTCGATCGCGGATATTTTTGAGCAGATTTGGATCAGTGTGTTCAAAGATACCGAGCCGGTGCCAAAACGCCAGGCGGAGACCGATGACTTCGTTCCCGGGCTGATAGAGGCGTGGTTTTGCTGAGCGGAGCCGACATCTGAGCAGTTTGCTCAACTTGGTATGCCGTTCGAAATATAGGTGCTAACCACAGACACTGCGTGATGAGATAAGCTGTCGAAACTTCAATTATGAAAGAGGGAAACTATGAAATTTGGCGTCAATATGTTTATGACAGATTATGCGATGTATCCGGACGAGCTTGCCAGGGAAGTGGAAGCGCGCGGATTTGAGTCGATTTGGTTTCCTGAGCACACGCATATCCCTGCGAACAGACAGTCACCGTATCCCGGTGGCGGGGAGTTGCCGAAGCAGTATTATCATTCGTTAGATCCTTTTGTGGCATTGAGTGCGGCGGCGACCACCACCGAAACCCTGAAGCTTGGAACGGGTATCGCCCTTGTGATCGAGAGAGACCCAATAACGCTGGCTAAAGAGGTGGCTAGCGTGGATTATCTGTCGAATGGAAGATTCCTTTTTGGTATCGGTGGCGGTTGGAACCGGGAAGAGATGGAAAATCACGGAACTGATCCAACGCGACGTTGGAAATTGCTTCGCGAGCGAGTTGAAGCGATGATTGAAATCTGGACAAATGATGAAGCTGAATATCACGGAGAGTTTGTTGACTTTGATCCAATTTGGTCTTGGCCAAAGCCAGTTCAGAAACCATACCCACCAATATTGCTTGGAAATGCCGGAGCCGGAGCTGTTTCACGAGTTATAAAATACGCTGATGAGTGGATGCCAATAGGTCCGCGAGTCGATCTGCCAGGTCGACTCGAGGAGCTCAGAGAGGCGACTGAGGCTGCTGGCAGGGCTCAGATCCCTGTGAGTAATTGGGGTACAGCGCCGAACAGAGAAGCTATCGATGAGCTTATCGATCTCGGCGTGGATAGAGCAGTATTCGGGCTTCCATCCGCGAAGTCTGATGAAATAATTCCGATACTCGATCGGTATGCTGAATTGATCGCACCCCTGGTTTAGTTATTTCATTTTCCAGACAGGCGGTCGTTTCTCAGCAAAAGCCTTGGCACCCTCTATCTGATCCTCGGATGTCCAAACTGATTCCACCAGTTGAGCACTCATCTTCCGAGCGTAATCTGAGGGCAGCTCAAGACCGAAGCGAGCGAGCTTTCGCGTGGCATTGATCGCCAGTGGCGCATTCCCAGCTATCGTTTCAGCCATCTGGGTTGCGGTGTCTAGTAAGTCAGCCTGTGATACTACTTTAGTCACGAGGCCCATTCGAAGAGCTTCCTGAGCGTCTACAGGTTCTCCACTGAGTAAAAGCCACATTGAATTCGATAGACCGACTAATCTCGGGAGGTCGAAGACTCCACCGGGTGGGCAGAGCCCCACCTTGACTTCGGCCAGAGCCATACGGGCGTTGTTAGAGCATATTCGTATGTCACATGTAAGTGCTTTTTCTAGACCGCCACCATAAGCCGCTCCGTTGATGGCGGCTATGGTTGGTTTTCCTAGATCAACTGGCGCACGACCAAAGTCACGTTTGGGCGCTGGACCAGTATCTTTTCCTTCTGTTTCTGCAACTTCTTTCAGGTCTCGGCCCGCACAGAATGCGCGGTCGCCAGCTCCGGTGTAAATACCAACCCAGGCATCGTCATCGTTCGCAAATTCTTCTTCAGCTTGCCGCAGTTCAGCACCGAGTTGTTTGCCAAGGGCATTCATCCGGTCAGGTCGGTTGAGTGTGATATAGGCGACGTGGCCTTTTTTTTCATAAATGACGTATTCCAAAGTACATCTCCTCACTAATCGTTATAGCTCAGTAACCCTGAGCAACAACAGAGTAGCAGAATACGAGAGCCTCTATTCATAAGAGTATTTTCTTAAAGAGGGGCAGATTACAGTATTAGGGGAGTAAATTACGAGTAATAAAACCACCTTAAACCCACCGGCTGCTAAGCCTTCTTTACGGACAACTCTTTCAGTGTTTGGAGTCCGAGATTTTCGCTTATTGTGGACGTCGTCCACGTTTTCATTTATGGGTATGAACATGCAGATGTTAGTTCGGGGTGCGATTGCATGGGAGCTCACTAATTCCTACAGCATGACGGCATTCTTGATGGTTGCATTCATGCTGCCACAAATGTTTTTTACTCTCCCAGGCGGAGCACTCGTCGATCGAATCGAAAAACGTAACATGATGATCTTGATGCAGTCGACTATGGCTGCTGTTGCTCTGATCACGGGAAGCTTAGTGTTTACGGATACGATTACTGTCTCCTCACTCTTCATACTTGGACTCGTACAAGGAGCGATTACGTCGCTTGGGATGCCGGCACGTACACCTCTGATGGCTGAGATAGTCTCACAGGATCGCATTGCGAGCGCGATGGCCCTCTCAAATAACTCCATGAATCTTACTCGGGCGTTCGGGCCATTGATGGCTGGATTCCTCATGACAACTTTCCCTCATGTCAGTGATCGTTTTGGAGCTGGATATGAGTGGGCATATTTTGTACAGGCTGGTTTTGGCTTTCTTTCGGTCAGTCTTCTCTTTTTCGTTCCTACGTCGGCAACAAAGCGGGCGACTCAGATAGCACGGGGAGTTGTGGCCACGGCTGTCGTACCAAAGGGACTTGCAGGACTCTCTCTGAACGACATTATTGGTGATGTGACTGCCGGGCTCAGATATGTGGTGGAAACTCCCAGACTTCGCACTCTGATGTTGATGATGCTTGTTCTCACGTTCTTGGCAATGCCTTTCCAAAATCTGATGGCGGGGTATGTTGAACTCGGACTTGGAATCGAAGATTGGCAAGGCCGTTTGAGTGATTTACTCTTCATATCCGGAATAGGTGCTTTGTTTGGATCAGCGATGATGACTTGGCTCGCTGAATGGGATCGACGACCATTAATTCAATGGGTTTCGGGAATTATCTGTGCATCCGGGTTGATAGTCCTGATGTTGTCAGCCTGGGGCCTAGGATTTACTGGAGCAGCAATAGGTGTCACCTTGCTAGGGATAGGGACCACTGTATACATGACTGCTTCAAGCACCATGATGCTACTCAGCGCAGACCGGGCATATTACGGCCGAGTTATGAGTATATTCATGTTGTCTTTCTCCGCTATGGCGATCACGGTATATCCGCTTGGACTAGCTGCTGACTTGATGGGCACTCCGGTGTTATTTGGTGGGCTCGGTATACTCATCGTTCTCTGTATGTTGGCGTCACTTATTTTCAACCCGAGATTTACTTTTGGCCGAGTCGCGCCCAGGCCACTTGAGTTGATTAGGAATGAAGATGCTGTAAAACCAGAAGCTGAGATCGAGCAAGAGATTCCTGCTCGCCCAAGCGGTCGGCTCAGCCGAGTGAGAAGATTCCGTCCAAGTCCCGTCAGCGCCAAAACGGCGAGACTCTCTAATGGGGAAAGTGTTCGTAACTATGGGCTAGGCCAGCTAGAGATAGCTAAGACACAAACTGCTTCTCGAGATCGTGTGCGTGGCGACTACGGTCTGGGAAATGAAGAATCTATGGTTTTCGGTCAGACCGAGTATCAAGAATTTGAATACGATAGCCGATATAAATTTGTGTTCGGAGATATAGATGCAGACAGTACCGATGGTTTCGAGGAGCAGGTGGCGGAGGATTCTGATGACTTATCAGACGTTTCTTTTGCTGAGACCGAAACTATTCAGCGTCGACCACAATTGAGCTCAGAAGAAATATCTTCGTTCTTTGGGCGCGCGGATCCTGCCTCGAATTGGAAGCGTTTACTTGTGACAGGAGTCTCAGCAGCCGTATTAACTAGCGGACTGATAAGTGTTTTCGATAACCGTAGCGAAAATTGATATGATTGTTGTCAGTCCAGTTCAGTAATAATGGTCTTTAGACAGTCGATAAATTCAGGACTTTCATTCATGCATGGGACCCATGTGAACGTTTGTCCCCCAGCATCCATGAAGGTTTTCCTTCCACGGATATCAATTTCTTCTAATGTTTCCAAGCAGTCAGCCACAAAGGACGGACACACCACGGCAACATCGGTTATTCCCTCATCCGGAAGTTTTTCAAGGACCTTATCGGTATAGGGACGCAGCCACTTTGGATCGATAACAGTGACTCGCGATTGAAACGTAATTGACCAATCTTCTGATTCCATACCCAGCTCTTCTACGACTTTCTCAGTCGCAGTGATGACGTTTGAGCGATAACAAAGATTCGAAGCGTCACAGTCTATGGCGCAACAATCTGGTGAGCTTAAACAGTGTGATCCTGTAGGGTCAGGTTTTCGGACATGACGCTCCGGGATGCCATGATAGCTGAACAGTAATTGTTGTGGTTTGTTCGGAAGCCCACGTTTGATGGATCTTGCGAGCGCCTGTATATACTTCGGGTGATCGAAGAATGGTCGCACGTAATTCACGTGTAGTTCGGGATATATATCCTGCACAATTTCACTAAGCGCATTTTCAGTTGTCGTAGTTGTGGACATTGCATTGTGAGGGTACAGGGGCACCACTGTTGTCTTCTTAACACCATCTTGCTTCAGTCGATTAATAGCTCCCTGGAGGGATGGTTCCTGATAGCGCATAGCTATATCTACTCGCCAGCCGGTTTGCTCTGACAGTGCCTCCGCTATTTTTTGAGTATTGACGAGTAGCGGTGAACCAGCTTTACTCCAGATAAGTTCGTATGCTTCTTTGGTCTTTTTCGGTCTGAATGGCAGTATGAAGCATCGGAGTATGGCTTGCTGAACCAGTTTTGGGAGATCAATTACGAGATCATCCGATAGGAATTCCTTAAGGTAGGTGTGTACATCTTCAACCTTAAGAGATTTCGGCGACCCCAAGTTTACAAGAAGTACGTGTTCAGTGTTGCCCATAGGGTCTTCAGTTAGCTCCGCTCGTCTGCTGTTTACTGTTCTGGGGCGGTACAGGTCGACTAATTAGGAAAGTGCAAAGGACCACAGCACCTATGGCGAAGGCAATATCCGCGTAAATCGGAAATGACGTCAGAATGATAGTGGCAGAAAAAGTTGGGATGATAAGCACGACTGCTGTAATCTTCGATTTAACACTTAATCCACCGTAGTCTCTCCAGTCCCTTAGGAGCTTCCCGAAAATTGGGTGATTCAGTAACCATTTCTCAAATTTTTCTGAGGATCGTGAAAATGCCCAAGCCGCGAGTAGAACAAACACCGTCGTTGGTAACCCAGGTATGAATACTCCGATGAAAGCCAGTCCTACGAACATAAAACCGAGTCCCATGTAGATATATTTTTTGATCATATATGACTGCTAACCGTACCTACTAAAATCTCACGGTAACTTGAGAAGGTGTGAGATTTCCTATATTGATTTTATAGAGGTATGCCGGCTACCAAACAAGATTAAATCTATAACAGGGACGGGATGTTGGTAGATTTATGTTCTTTTAGAGATTAAAGATTCTTCAGGAAGTCGTTAATGATCTGTGCACCTTTTTCAGGATTTGTACACATCCACCAGTGACCTTCACCATCAATGATTCCTACTTGGGCTTGGGCTTGGGCGGCGGCTTTCCGTCCGAGTACTTCTCCACCAACATAGGGGTCATCAGTGGCGACTAAGGCTAGGCCAGGTTTCTCTGCAGCACGAGCTAATCCGTCGAACATATTTCCGAGAGCTGGTTGAGCTGCTGATCGGTACAGGGAAAGGATACATTGAGCCATATCAGCGTTAATCCACGGTGCTACCTGTTCAGCAATTGACTTTGTCATTCCTAATGATTCAAAACGCTGAGCTGTGGCCTCGCTAGGAGTATTTGCCATCGCAGCAACTGCTTCTTCACCAGCTCCCGGGGTCTGCCAGATTTGGGCGTTGTCGTGCCAGACATACTCAGGCGTGAAGACACCAATAATGTCAGTGGTCCATGAACGGATCAGGTCAGGACGTTCACAGGCAAGTCGTACAACGTGGCCACCACCCCAGTCGTGCCCTATTAAATCTACGGGGCCGTCTATATTTTGTAGTTCGCCGACTAGCCAGTTCAGATAGCCATCACTGGTCGCATCAAAATTATTAGGAAGTGGCGCTCCGAAACCTGGCGGAGTCAAAGTAAGAACACTATCGGCATTTAGGTGAGGGATCAATTCGTCCCATATTGCAGCTGTTTCAGGATTCCCGTGAACTAGTACTAATGGCATAGTTTCCCCTTCCGGTAGACCTCTCTTGATCTGCATGGTTATGGTGTATCCAGTGTAAGTGGAAATTGGGAGTATTAAATCTATGAGCTTTGCAATAAATCATATTCATTTGAAGTCGAATAACCCTCGTGAGTGTGCTGACTGGTGGGTGAAAGCATTCAATTTCAAAATTTTGAGTGATGTGATGAGAGATAGCGGCGACCAGTTTGTTGCCTGCGAAAGTGAGAATGGCATGACGGTTAATATTTCCGGACCACAGTCTACTCAGACACTGGCGGATGGGTCCGCCGGTGTCCGTGAGGGACTGGAGCATTTCGGCCTGGATTCCGAGAATTTGGAGTCTGATATTGCACGACTGACAGATCTTGGTGCTGAACTATTGGATGGCCCGATTGAAATGGGTGCCATAAGGATCTGTTTCCTTCGTGCTCCTGACAATGTTCGGATTGAGCTGATACAAAGATAACTTTCTCGTCATTCCGTAAATATTCCGGAGGCAGCTAAGTCAGCAATTTCTGTATCCGAATAGCCAGCTGCTTTGAGTATTTGGTGATTATGTTCCCCTACAAGAGGTGCTCGCCGCTTGGGCCTGACATCTGACCCTTCGATACTGAACGGAGTCGAAATAATTCTATAATCATTTCCGTCCGTGTCCTGCAGAGTTTGAATGGCACCCTGTGATTCGAGCAGAGGATCTTGCGCGACCTCTTCGAGTGACGCAGCAGCAGCCCAAATACAGCCGGTTCGATCCAGCGCTTGTGCCCAGTGTTCCAAATCACGTGACCGGAATTCATTTTGCAGTTCTTCTACAATCTCTGGTCCGTGTTCGAGCATGGTTGCGTTGGAATTGAATCGTGGATCTGACGCCCAGTCATCTCTATCAAGAGCCTTACACAGGCTGGGCCAATACCGCGGAACGTTATGCATGGTCAACATAATCCATCGGCCATCCTTTGTTTCATATGCACTCCTAATAAGAAGTGCGTGGCTGGCACGGTCAAATTGTTTAGGAGTGTGGCCTGGGAGATTCAGCGCCTGCTGCATGTCCGTGGCTATTGTCCACAGACCAGTGCGCAAGAGCGAAACCTCGGCTTTTTGAGCCATGCCGGTTTGGTCACGTAGCCTGAGTGCTGCGAGAATCCCGGCGAGCAGATTAATACCTGTTGGATGGTCACCTTGTCCTGGTCGACTTTGTACTGCAGGTCCACCCATTTCACCCATCAGGCTCATCACTCCGGACCGAGCCCAGAAAGCTGTACTATCGAATCCAGGCCGTTCAGCCTCTGGGCCGGAACCGCTGTATCCGACTAAATGCCCGTACACGATATCTGGCTTTACTTTTTTCAGAGTCTGGTAATCTAATGAATATTTTGCTGTCCGATCAGATGTGAGGTTTGTAACGAAGACATCAGCCGTGCCTATGAGTTGATGAACTACGTCCTGCGCTTTCGATTTGTTCAGATCTAGTGCGATAGATTGCTTGCCACGATTGTCAACTTCAAACACATAGTTGATAGACCTACCTTTATGTAGATGAGTGCGATTTCCTCGGAAGGTGTCACCATCTGGTGGTTCGACTTTTATGACCTCAGCACCCATGTCCGCCATCAATGCCGCAGCAGAAGGGGCTGCTAAGAAACTTGCCACTTCAACCACTCGTAGATTTTCTAGCGGTAATGCCATCGTAGAAGAATTTGTACCACAATCTTGTCTTTTCCGACATAGAATAGCGATCTCGCGATATTTGGAAGGTAACAGCATGGACGGACCGTTAGCAGGCATTCGTGTACTCGAGTTCACTCAGTTGATTATGGGACCACAATGTTGTCAGCTTCTCCGAGATCTTGGGTGCGAGATCATAAAAATCGAGAATCCCAAATCACCTGACAACTCAAGACATATTCCGGCCTCTGAGTCGAATCCTGCAGTACCGGTATTTCATGCGAACAATCGAGGGAAGAGAAGTCTCGCTTTGGATTTTTCTAAGCCGGAGGGAATGGCAATCGTCAGGAAATTGATTCAAGAAACAGATGTGCTCGTTGGCACGTTGTCGCCAGGAGCCCTCGATCGGGCCGGCCTCGGATATGAGGCTTGCAGGGAATTGAACTCTCGATTGATATATGCGCTTGGCACTACATATGGGCCTGAGGGCCCAGAGAGTCAGAAGCCGGGCAACGACATGATGGCGCAGGCCTTCGGTGGTCTGGCCTGGAATACGGGAACACCAGAGATTACCACAGGTGCGGGAGCACTTGTGGCGGACACGATGGGTGGTATGACATTATTCGGTGCAATCGTCTCGGCACTATTTTCTCGGGAACGGTCTGGGGAAGGGCAGATGGTTGAGACATCGCTTTTAGGTGGTCAGATATGGGCGCAGTCATCTGAGCTGATGGCACATACACTCTCAGGAAGTGATCACCCGAAAATCGATAGAACATATCCGTGGTTGAGTTCTATCTCCCCAATTAGTGTTTATCGAACCAGCGACGGATATATTGCCCTCAGCGGTTTTGGACGAGCTCCTTGGGACCAATTTTGGAGGGCCTTTGGATGCGACGAGATTGCCGATAATATCCCGAACCGAACTGAACGCATAACAAAGAATGCTGAATTCTCAGAAGTTATTGCTGAGAAATTTATGTCCAAAACAACGTCAGAGCTAGGTGAAATTCTCGACAGTGTTTCGGCCATATGGGCTCCAGTGAATGATTACGATGCTGTTGTCACAAGTGAACAGGTCTTGAGTAGTGGTTACTTGCGAGAAACTAGCCATCCCATATATGGGCAGATAACAAGTATGGGTGCGCCTGTTCGTTATAGTGAGGGCTTACCAGATCCAGCTGACAGGGCTCCGGAACTGGGAGAGCACAGCGAAGAGGTGCTTCTGGAGCTCGGATATGATTGGGACCAGATTGAGCTTCTTAAGGAACAGTCAGTAATTTAGATGGCCTGATCCGTTGTGACGTGGGTTGGGACATTTTCTTCCGTGAAGATCGCATCGATTTCTTCGCGAATTTCTGAACTGAGTTCCCATTCGACGGCGGCAACGTTTTCTTTGAGTTCCCACTCGTTTCTGACGCCAACCAATCCAACAGAGACAGCCGGATGACCAATCGTCCATGCTATAGCCATCTGGGCGACCGATTTGTCATGGCGTGCTGCAATTTCTTTGAGCCGCTCAACGACTTTGAGTTCTTTTGCGAACTCTTCTTCCTGGAAGAGGGGCAATTTGAAAGCGAGACCACTACTTCTCCAGTCACCATCACCGAAACTCGTATCAGAAGTGAACGCGCCTGAGAGGAGTCCGAATCCTAATGTACCGTATGCCATAAACCCAATATTGTTGTCCTGACAGTAGGGGAGTACGGCAGACTCCATGCGTCTATCAAACATGTGGTATCCCACTTGATTCGCAGCCATATGGCCATATTGTTCGCACTCATCCATCATTTCGGGAGTAAAGTTTGAAACCCCGTAGTGGCGGATTTTCCCGTCCTGCTTAAGTTGCTCAAGAGCTTTTATAGGCTCTTCAAATGGTGTGTCATGGTCTGGCCAATGAATGAGCAGTAGATCGAGATAATCAGTATCAAGCCGGCTCAGGCAACCTTCGGCACGCTCAATTACGTGGTCATATTGTGAGTTCCTGCCTAAGTTTTTTCCGTCCTCGTCATACGCAAAACCTACTTTACTAACGAGTACGATATCTTTGCGCTTATTTCCAAGTGCCTTGGCAAGTAATTCTTCAGAAATATAAGGTCCATAAACTTCCGCAGTGTCGAATAAGGTGATTCCATGATCAATTGCCGCACTAACAGCATCTGCCGCTTCGTCAACGTCTATATGGCCATATGTGGTTGTGCTCATTTCCCATGTGCCAAAGCCAATTGCTGAAGAAAACAGTCCACTATCACCGAGTTCTCGCTGCTCCATAATGCTCTCCTTATGCTGGACGAATTACTAAATTGAGTGGAATGTATCATACTGCTTGATCACTTTTTGTACTTTCAAGTGAGACGCAATACTTGCGCGGGCACGAGAGAGTTCTACAATATAGGTTCCTTTAGGCGGGGTTAGGTATTAGGAAATCATTATGACCAGTGGACACGAGCGCTTATTGTCAGGTCTCAGAATAATTGATGCTGGGCAGGTATTGGCCGGCCCCTTCACATCTACCTTGCTCGCTGATATGGGAGCTGAGGTGATACGAGTGGAATTGCCGCAGCTAAAAGGTCAGACTGCAGCACTGCAGAATTCATCTCGAGCGGGCTTACAGCGAAATAAGAAATCAGTGTCTTTGGATCTCAGAAAACCTGAAGGGGCTGAACTATTTAAGAAATTGGTGGCAACGGCAGACGCGGTCGTTGAAAATTTTTCACCGGGAACTATGGAACGCTGGGGAATCGGGGAACAAGAGATCGCACAGGCAAATCCTCGAATTATTTTTGTTCGTATCTCCGGCTTCGGTCAGACAGGTCCCTACCGAGACCGCACCTCATATGACCGTATTGGCCAAGCGATCGGTGGGATGATTTACGTCACGGGGGAAGCGGATCAACCTCCGGTACATCCCGGCTATATGATGGGTGACTTTGCCTCAGGGACCTATGGGGCTTTAGCGATACTCGCGGCTGTGTATCACCGCGACCATGAGGACTGCCAAGAGACTCAAGTTGTAGACCTTTCACTATATGAATCCATCCTGAGCTATTCAGGACCGATGGCTGCTGAATACAGTCGTTCAGGAATTGTTCGTGAGCGGGCTGGCAATGTTCGTTCATGGTCGATTCCGGGTGATCAGTTTTTGACGAAAGATGGTAAATGGGTGCTAATCCTTGCGTTAAATCCACAGATTTTCCAGAGACTCTGTGACGCAATGGAAATTCCAGACCTGCCACTCGATCCAAAATTCGATAATCATGAAAATCGGTTTGCAAACGAGAAAGAACTGCACGGCATGATCCGTGAGTGGGTTTCTGAGTTCGACTCGAAAGAGTTATACGACTTGCTGGATGAATTTCGAGTGCCGTATGGTCCGGTCTACAGTATTGCTGATATTTTTGCGGATCCTCACATAGCTGAGAGGCAAGATTTAGTCCAGATAGATGACCCGCATGTAGGTCCTGTTACTGTGCCTGCCCCTTACCCGAGACTGTCACATGCTGCAGGACGTATTTATAACCCTGCGCCTGGGGTCGGAGACGATAATGACGAAATCTACGGACAACTTTTGGGTATGTCGGAGCAAGAACGAGATCAATTGGCGGAAGCAGGAATAATCTAGAGATGGTTCTGGATCTCGGGATCCGAGCTATAATTTTGAAATAGTTAAGAGGCTCAATATGACGCTAGCCGACAATCAAACCGACACTAGCCGTTCCTTGTACATCCGGTACATGGACCGGACGACTGACCACTATTTGCAGGAAGGTTTCAATAACCCGTATCAGTGGGCTCGTTTTGAGGACGTCCCTTTTGCTCAGTTAGAGAAACCCTTAAGTGAATCTCGTCTCGGCGTGATTACCACAGCTGCTCAGTTTCAGCCTGGAAAGGGTGATCAAGGCCCGGGTGCCCCGTACAACAATGAGGCGAAATTTAAACGTGTGTATACGTTGCCGAGTGATGAAGTGCCAGATCTTAGAATTTCCCATATCGGCTACGATCGCAACAATGCCCAGATCGAAGACCAACGGGTGTATCTTCCGCTTGAGCGTCTTCATGACTTTGAGAAAGAAGGTCGGTTTAAGGAATTGGGCCCCCGTCTCTACGGAGCACCTACTCTTCGCAGTCAACGTGTAACAAGTGAACGAAATGCACCTGAGATTTTGGAGATGTGTCGGGAGGACAAGATTGATGTTGCCCTTCTGGTTGGCGTCTGACCAGTCTGTCATCAGACCGTGAGTCTGATAGCGAGGCACCTTGAAGCAAATGGTATACCGACGGTAATTCTGGGATGTGCGCGGGATATAGTCGAGCAAGTGGGTGTTCCTCGATTTGTGTTTAGTGATTTTCCTCTTGGTCATCCGTGTGGAAAGCCGTTTGATGAAGAGACTCAGGTCGGGAACCTCGATCTGGCGTTCGAAACGTTAGAAAAGGCTTTTGCGCCCCGTACCACGGTGCAGACACCTTACCGCTGGGACCATGATGAGGCTTGGCGAGATAGATACTTGCAGCCCACAGACTGATTCACCGTGCCGACAAATAATTCAGTTCTTGGGAGATCCGTGGATTTACCGAGCGATATAGCTGGTAGTCTACTAATTTCCCAAATGCCAGGTAGTGAAGGAAGTGATTTCGGGGAGTGGCAAGCCGCTGTGGAGCGTGAAAAAGTGTCAATGCTTGTCAATTTGTCTGAAACTGTAGAAACAGTCCGTTATTCTCCCGAGTACCACGAATATCTAGAATCCGATCAATTCCCGGGAGATTATTACCATCTCCCAATAAGCGATTTTTCCACACCGCAGAATATCTCCGTGTTCGGAGATATAGTTCGCAATTGTGTAGACCATGTTGAGCGAGGTCATATAGTTGTTGCGCACTGTCGGGCAGGGATCGGGCGGTCCGGCCTATTCGCAATTTCAGTGCTGGCGATGATTGGTCTACCAGATCAGGATGCTATAGATGCCGTGCGTGCGGCAGGCGGGCAGTTTGAAACCGCAAAACAGCAGAAATTCCTACTCACATTTCGGAAGACACTAGACTCCTAGTTTGAATATCGCTCTAGAGTATCTGTGATAGAAACAGCTTAGTCCGCTCTTCTTGCGGATTATTGAAGAAATGGTCCGGTGTGCCCTCCTCCACTATCAATCCTTCCGCGAAGAAGAGGAACCTATCCGCGACTTCTTTCGCAAATCCCATCTCGTGTGTAACCACGATCATAGTCATTCCTGACTCGGCTAGCTCACGCATCACGTCCAAGACTTCTTTGATCATTTCGGGATCTAGGGCGGAAGTAGGTTCGTCAAATAGCATTATTTTCGGCTGCATTGCCAGTGCCCTTGCTATAGCTACCCTCTGCTGCTGTCCACCAGATAGCTGTGTTGGGAACTTTTCAGCCTGCTCGGGAATACCGACTCGAGTGAGACCTGCCATTGCCAGTTCTTCTGCTTCGGCCTTAGGCATTTTCTTTACTTTTCTTGGAGCCAGTGCGACATTGTCCAGCACCGAGAGGTGCGGGAATAAGTTGAACTGTTGAAACACCATGCCCACTTCAGACCTGATCTTCTGTAGATTACGGGAGTCATCATTTATTTCGATGCCGTCAACAATAATAGTTCCAACCTCATGTTCCTCCAGTTGGTTAATACAGCGGATAAATGTCGATTTCCCAGATCCTGAAGGACCGAGTACCACGACTACTTCGCCCTCTTGGATATCAGCCGATACTCCCTTCAAGGCCGCAAAATTGCCAAACCATTTTTCGACATCTCGAGCTTGGATTATTGCTTGATTTGGTTCTGAATTTGTCATTTGTCGCTCCAATGTACTTTTACCGACTACCGAGTCCCATGTTCGCTTCAACGCGTCTGCTAATCGCTGACATCGAGAATGTGACTAACCAGAAAATAAACCCTACGAAGACGAGGACTTCAAGCGCAGTACCTGTGTAATCTAATTCATTGAAGGCCTTTCGGCCGACTTCGAGAACATCGACAACACTAATTAGGTACACAAGCGTCGTGTCTTTAAATAATCCAATGTATTGATTAATCAGGGACGGGAGGACCGCTCTAAAGGCTTGCGGCAATGAGATCGCACGCAGGGTTTGGAAGTAACCCAATCCAAGGGAATCAGCCGCCTCATATTGTCCCTTGGGTATGGCCTGTAGACCGCCGCGGATTACCTCGGCTGTATAAGCTGCGTTGAATAAGATGAGAACGATCATAGTTCTAAATATCACGTCGGCTTCATTCATTCCGAACCAACTTGGAAGAATAAACGGCAGTACAAAACGGCCCATGAAAAGCCAGGCGATAAGCGGTGCACCCCGAACAACTTCGATGAAGGCGGTCGACGCAATTCGAATTGCGGGGTATCCATCAAGAGATCGTCCCAGGGAAAGAAAGACTGCCACCGGAGTACCGACCACAATTGCAATCGCAGCGAGCATGACGTTAACAAAAATACCGCCCCAGTAACTGGTAGGAGGTGCGTCTCCGACGAATAGAAGGATGATCATAAATGGTATAAGTAGGACCCAAGTTGCTACGGTTACTCTTGAAATCAGAGACCGAACTGATGGAGAGTCTTGAGCTCGTACTGCGACAACGTAGCCGGCGAGCGCCAACAGTAAAATCAGCGCGAGGTTGATGGCGGTCGAATCTAGCTCCACTAACAAGAATGAAAGTATCGCGATGCCGGCCGCTATGGTAATGGCGGTGTTTTTCCCCGGTCGCATCCAGAGACCGGAAGAAAGTCCGAGGAGTGCCCCGAATATCCATACCCCTGGCCATATTCGCCACATCTGGTCAGCAGGGAATTTCCCCACTAAGAATGGCCGTCGCTTGTCCAGAATAACTTGCCACTCTGCGTTGAACATCCAGTTAGTCAAAGTAACTAATACCCATATCGCGGTTATTGCCGAGATGATCGTGATAACGGTGTGTGTTTTAGTTTTGAATAGCTGAGCACTAGCATCCGATTCACGGTAGCCGTGTTGTATACGAGCCAGCAAAGACGCTCGAGGCTGAGGTGTTTCGGCCATGATTAGAACTCCTCCCCTCTATATGCCAGATCGCTGAACGTACCAGTTCAGACTGTTCATTATGGATGAGATAACTAGCGCCATCAGTAGATACAAAACGAGTAGCGTTGTAAAAATTTCCAAACTATGGCCTGCATTGTTTGAAATCGTCCTTGTCGCAAAGACGACATCAGAAAATCCGATAGCTACTGCGATACTAGTGTTTTTAGTCATATTTATGTATTGATTCCCAAGTGGTGGAATCATCGTTCGCAGCGCTTGCGGCAGTATTATCAGCGTCAGCCTTTGGTAGGCTGAAAGACCGAGAGCTTTAGCTGCTTCAGTCTGCCCGGCGGGTAGCGCGAGAATACTCCCTCGAACTATCTCCGAAATGAACGAAGCCGTATAAAATCCAAGTGCCACTACTATTGCGAGGAATTCTCCGGTGATGACCATTCCGCCGCCATAATTTTTTATTGCGCCAGCAGCACCTGAACTGACGATTGACGAAGTTTCTGTCGTGAACGGGGCACCAAGACCCACGTATGCAAGAATCAACGCTCCAAAAAATATCAGAGCAGGGTAGCGATTTGTTCCTTGATTTCCGCCAAGCTCATCTTGGCGTTTTTGCAGGAATCTTCTGACGATCAACGAAATTACCAAGGCGATAAAACCCAATAAAAACCAGAGTCCAAGCTGTGACTCTCGAACAAACCATGGGATAGCCAGACCCTTATTCGAAACAATGACCGCGTCTGTCAAGATATTGGCCCCAAAGAAACTTATATTAATATGAGCCGCTTCCGCGATAGGCGGCGTGATAAACCAGACGACGGTGTACCAGATGTATATCTGAAGGAGTGCTGGAATATTACGCAATACTTCTACGTATATAGTGCATGCTTTCTGAATCAAATAAAAATCGGAGAGTCGGCCTACACCAATAAGTAAGCCTAGGAGACTGGCAAATACGATAAGTACCACAGCCAGTCGTATGGTATTCCATGCACCATTAAGGATTGCGTCCATACGGCTGTCATTACTATCGATGTCAAAGATCAGACCGTGTGAGAGGTCTATTCCAGCACGTGCATCGAGAAAATCAAACGTTATAAAAGGGATGGAAGACGAAAAGCGCGGGGAGTGTACATTTTCTATATTGGATACTTGCTCTATCAAGGCAAGGCCAACCAGCACCACCAACAAAATAACTGCGCCCTGAATAATTGTTCTCCGGTAGAAAGAGCGATACCAGAAGGAAACTAGGTTACTCATTAGTTGATGATCTCGTCCCGGATAGGATTTTCGTTAGCTATTTTATATGAGGAACCGACTATATTGCCCGCTAGATACAGGCAATATAGTCGGCCCAAATTTCAGTCGCTTAAGTCAGTGATGTCTCTGACCAAGTCAAACTATCGGATTGGTGGAGAGTAAATTAGACCACCATTTGTCCAAAGAGCGTTCAGAGAACCTTCTCTCTCGAGTCCAAGTGGAGTAATGTTTTTCTCGTAAATTTCACCATAGTTACCGACTTGTTTTAGAACAGCCTGCATGAACTGTGGACCCACTGCCAGACCCATATCAGTAACGTCTCCGCCGTCGTAACCAACACCAAGCATTAGAGCAACAGCTACGCTGTCTGGGTTAGCAATTTGCGCGTCAACATTTGCACTGCTTACACCAAGTTCTTCCGCTTGGAATGTTCCGAAAGTCACCCATGCAACGATGTCAAACCACTCATCATCACCGTGTCGTGTTAGAGGCCCTAGAGGCTCTTTCGACATAGTCACAGCTAGAATCCTGAGCGCGTCAGGACCTTCTGGATAGACACCACGCCTCGATGCTAGACCTGACTTGTCTGTCGTCCATCCGTCACATCGACCTGCAAGGAATGCTTCCTGCAGCAAGTCAGTTGTTTCGAATGTAAGCGCCGTGTAAGTCAATCCTCTTTCCAGGAATTGCGAAGCAAGGTTCAATTCTGTAGTTGTTCCTTGGTTTACACAGATGGTTGCACCATCCATGTCTTCGAGAGTCTGAAACGGAGAATCAGCCTTTACCATCATTCCCTGTCCGTCATAGAACGTTGGGGCTGCGAAGGACTGCTTCAGGTCTGAGTCACGACTTAGTGTCCAAGTGGTGTTTCTAATCAAAACATCTACTTCGCCACTCGCTAGTGTCTCGAACCTGTTCGCTCCTGTTGTCTCAACGAATTCAACCTTCGAGGAGTCTCCGAATACAGCTGCTGCCACTGCTCGGCAGTAATCAGCATCAAATCCGGTGTAGCTTCCGTCAGCTTCAAGCTGGCTGAACCCTGGGAGTGACCCAGAAATACCACACTTCAACACACCTCTGTCCTTAACGGTTTGCAGTGTATCTGCGTGTTCGTGAGAGTCGCCGTTAGCCGTACTTGCACTTGCACTGTCATCATCATCGGAGCAAGCAACTACCGCGAGTGATGCAAATGCAAGGACTGCCAAAAGGACCCCTCGCTTTAGCCATGAAATATTCATGCCCTCTTTCCTTTCTTTTGCCGTTAACAACTCCTGCTAACTGCACGAAAATACGTTGCTAACTTTGTGCTAACAATCGTTCTACAATTCTAGTTTTTTTCTATGAGAATGGCGTATATTTACTTTTTCAAAATATATGCAAAATTAATTACATTTTATGCACTTAATTGGCCTGAATTTGGGATTATGTGGCTGATTACTGGGTGGATTTATTGGGTGTGTTCGTGTGCCAGAAGAGGGCGTGAAATAATTTTGCCGGCGATAACACACAGGAGGAACAGTGCAACGAAGACCAGGGCGATTGCGGGTCCCGTCGGTAGATCATAAACGTACGAACATATAATTCCAGCGATTGTACCCCCTATGGCAATGCATTCGGTCACGATAAGCGAGCTTCGCAGAGAGCGGGTGGCTTGATTGGCGGCAGAGAACGGGATGATGAGCAGGGCAGAGATAAGTATGACACCGAGAAGCTTTACACCGGCGATGAGAGCAATTGAAGTCCCGACGAACAAGAAATATTTTGCCGCAGATGTCCGCAACCCTAGGACACTCGAGAGTTCCCCATGGACGGTGGTTAGCACTAGAGTCCGCCACTGCAGCTTGAAGAGGATCAGAGTGACTGCGAAGAACCCTATCAGGAAGTAGATATCGTTCCAGCTGATACTCAATAAACTACCGAACAGGTACGTAACAAGTTCTGGTTTATACCCTGGAGTTAGCGACATTAGTATTACAGCAGAACTCATGCCACCGACAAGAACTATTCCGACCACACTATCTAGTGTCAGGCGCGAGTTATCTTCTATCTTTGCGAGCACCATGCCAATGCACGCAGCTACTAGCGCAGCCCACAGTAGTGGTGCACCACCGAACATAATTCCAACGGCAATTCCAAGAAGTGACGCATGGGACACCCCATCAGCCATGAATCCGAGTTTTCGCGGAACCATGAAAACACCAAACAGACCCAGCATGACTGCGAGCATGAGGGAACCGATCAGCGCTCGCTGCATAAACGGAGTTGTAAACATTTCAGACATTAAATCCATGTAAGACCGATCGGCTATATCTATGACTATATGTTATCTATGTAGCAATAGCCGTCATGGGTCGTCTCTGGGTCGGGCGTAAGTTTTTGTATTTGCTTGATATTTACAGTCGAGAGTGAATTTTTGCAGACGCAACTGGCCTGTTGGTCGCAAGCAAAGTTCTTATTTAGGCATATGACGTGGTCGGCATACTTAGATACCATTTGCCAGTCATGGGTAATGATTACGATAGTCACCCCACTATTTTTTATTTCCAGAATGACATCCAGAATATGTTTTTCACTCGAGTCGTCTACGTTGGATAGAGGCTCATCGAGGAACAACACCTCAGGTGACCGGGCAAGTTCAGCAGCGAGCAGTAGTTTTTGTTGTTGGCCCCCTGAAAGCTGATTAATGGTGTGTTCGGAATGAGTCTGAGGAAAGTCCACACGATTGAGAACACCCTCAATATCTTCCAGTTTTACTTGGGACGAGTAACGCAGATACTCAGTTACCGTCATCTGTAACTGTTTTGGAAAGGTAATTCCCTGCGGGACATAACCAGTGACCATGTTTGAGTCTTTGCCTTTCCCAGAGTAAATAGCGATATCCCCTGAGTGCTTAGGTAGCAGGCCGAGAATGGTTTTGACTAGAGTTGTTTTCCCTGAACCATTCTCCCCCACTAAAAAAGTGAGAGAATTTCTCGGTACGCAGCACGTCGCTTCGCAGAGAATTTCCTTCGAGTCTCGAACGACCGTGAGGTCGCAGCATTCGACGATGTTTTCGGTCGGGTTGCTGATTATCGACGTCATTTATCTACTTTTCGCTGCTCTAGGCCTAGTGGTCGTGGTCGAGTGTTTCAACCAAGGTCTCGATATTGTAACGAAGAAGAGCCTGATACGAGTCACGACTATCTACTCCACCTAACGGATCAAGGACAGCTATTTCCAGACCATAATCGCTCGCAAATCCCTTTAGCGAAGAAGTTGAGAGCTGTGGCTCTGAGAAAATTGCATGTACATCATGTTCTTCGACAGTATCGGCAAGTTTCTTCAAGTAACGCGGACTTGGTTCTTCAGCGCCAGTTGGTTCGAAACTACCAACCAAGTTTAGGTCGAATGCGTCGGCGAAGTAGTACCAGGCATCATGCAGCGTAATGAATGCGTCATCGTGGACTGCTTCAGCAAGTTCAGCAAGCTCAGCCTGCAGTGTTTCTAGGCCCTCAGTAAATGTCACGAGATTTGCCTCGTAGTATGAAGCATTTTCAGGGTCGATTCTCTTGAGTTCAGCGGCAACGTTATTAGCCATTTGAATTGCGTTTAGAGGTGCTAGCCAGTAGTGAGGATCTGCGCCTGAGTGGTCATGTCCGTGGTGATCGTGGTCATCATGATCATC
>DEAP01000122.1 GCA_002348225.1 Dehalococcoidia bacterium UBA2979 | reverse complement strand
GAAGGCCTGTCATACCACCTGCATCGTGAATGCTCGTGAGCCCAGACTGCAAATCTAACCGATTTGCAGTAATGAGATGCTCGCGGATTTCACTTTTAGATGGTTCAAGCACATCCCGAAACGGAATAGTTGCCCGCTCATAGGCCACGCCGAGTAATGCTCCTGAAGAATCCCTGTCATATTCACCGCCATCAGGGTCAGCCAGATTTTCAGGCACGTTCGCCACTTGCATCGCTTGCGAATTGAAGGAACTTATGTGTCCACATGTCCTTGTAAACCAGACTGGATGGTCTGGAGCAACCGAATCCCAGTCCATTCTGTTAGGGTGGCGATTCTCCGCGAGCTTTGAATCGTTATAACCCCTTCCTCTGATCCACGTGCCTTTCGGTTGGCTGGACGCACGTTTTCTGACCTCTTCCACCAATGCTGATATCGAGTCCATCCCAGGAGCTTTGCAATTGATAGCATCCTGAGCGGCACCAATTCCAGCAAAATGCTGATGCGCATCAATAAAACCGGGAAGTAGTGAACGGCCTTCGAGATCGATCATCGTCGTATTGGAAGTGGCTCGAGGTTTAATCTCCGTATCAGAGCCAGTGGCAATTATCCTATTATCAGCCACGGCGACTGCCTCTGATATCGAGTTATGCTCGTCGACCGTATGCACATATCCATTAAATAAAATTAGCGTGGGCTCTGTTTCCATGGGTGTTCCAATCCACAATCCTTCACTACTAGTGATTAGTCGAATAATGTTGCTCCAACACATCTCTACCAAAATCACCATCCGGTTTCCGCCAGACAGAGTGGATATGATTTGCATCATTCTGGGTGTTGTCATATTCGATTAAAAGTTCCGCACCTTGTATGCGGTAGTAGTGGGGTTGATATCTAGCTAATCCACCGGCCCAGGAAAAATGTATGTCGCTAAATAAACCATTTTCATACTTCTCAAATTCAGACTTAGCAAGAGATGCTGGTAATCGCCCAAGATAGTGGCGTATCAAGTTAATTAATATCTCTTTAGATTGAGCATCGAGAGCATCCATAGATATTCCAATTGGAGCCGCGCGTCTATATCGAAGAATCTCGGGTTCGTTTGGTCGTATCGCACGTCCTCGATAAGTACCATCGGTTGGTGTGGAAGCATCCTCCCATGGCAAGCTCCCTTCTTCAACTTTCGGTCGATTGGATTGCACAATATCTGAAGGAGCCACTTCACTTACCGCAGCAATTGCTCGCTGAGACGGGCTCATGTTTAAAATAAGCTCTCTCCCTGTATCCTCCTCGGCGGCTAACGGCCGTAATAACTCTCCACCCATGAGAGGAGCGTCAGCAGGATTTGAACCAAGGAACATGGGCGTCATACTCGCCACTGCACCACCGAGTATCAGGTACGAAACACTTATATGGTGCCCGTCGAATCGCCAGGCCCAATCTGCGCCTGGAGTTCCGAAAATACTCACGTAATAAAGTCTCGGATCTCGGACAAAGTTCCCCTGCCACCCTTCCCGTTGATCAAGTGGTACTTCTAAGGACATTATGGTTGTACTCGAGACAAATCCAGACGCTGACATCCCGGTAGCAAGTAATCGCCTGGCTTGTCTCTCTTGGTGAGGTTCCATTTCAGTGAATGGCAAACCGCCGCGTATACCCGGCGTGTAAGCCCAGCGCTCGCGCTCATCATCGTCAGCGAAATCATAGGAACATTTAGAAAGTTGTTCGGATGAAAGTCCTTCAAGAAATTCCGTGGCTATGGAGCACATGTCGCTAGCAAGTGTTTGATAGATCGTCGGAGTCATTGCACGATGGTAATACCTAATAGGGTCGTTGCGCTCTATGACTTTCGTGAATCTAACTCAATCAGTTGACGAGTAAGAGATGCAAGCTCATCACATTGGACACCTAGCTCGCGACCACGTTGCAGTGGTCTACTGAATATGGCGTCAATTTCCATCTCCCTACCTTCAACAAAGTCGATCATCGTGCTTGGTCTGTAATCTACCATCGCCTCAGTCATTGTCATCATCTGTTCCACAAGAATGACATCAAGTGCAATCGCCGGAGATGTTGCGACCGTCGAAAGATCTGCGTTCGCTATTGCGATTACCTCATTCATAAGTGATTCGGCTTTGGCCCTGAGTCTTGGGTTTCGCATTATTTTGTCAGTGGTCACTCCACCTTCCAAAACGCACAGTCCATTAAATGGAATATTCCAACACAGTTTCTGATAGCGGGCCGCGATCCGAGAATCTGCCAGGCTTACATCCACTTTCGCTCCGTTCCAGAGTGATTGGGCCTCTTCCAGTCTTTTGGAATTATCACCGAAATGAGCTACCGTTAGAGGTCCATAATCTAAGTGATTCACTAGCGAGGCGTTATCTCGATTGATGCAGGTGAAAGCAAGTCCTCCGAACACTAAATCAGGCGTCATCCAACTCGCAAACTCCTCTTCGATGCCTAGCCCATTGATAATTGCCAGCATCCGAGTCTTTGATCCCATCAATGGTGAAATCAATTCCTGAGAAATATCTAGAGCTGTTGCCTTCAGTCCACACAGTACCCAATCTGGTTCGAATTGTGCCGCAAGTTTCTCAACGTTAGGAGCAATAAGAGGGTCTTTAAGATGAATGTCCCCATCTTTGCTTAGTACAGTGATCCCGGCTTTTGAAACCAAGTCGAACTCGCTACGAATCACGAAGCCAACCTCATGACCAGCCTCGGCCAGGCGTGCTCCATAGTACGTCCCAACTGCGCCAGCACCCACTACTGCTATTTTCATTATTTATGTTCCTGTACGACGGACTAATACTATGGGTATTTCCCCTCTATTTGATCGCCGGGTGAATATGCTGGATCGGTATAAAAGGCGATAGTTTTACGTTCCTTGAGTTCGATCTGGGCAGCAGCAGCAGGTATGTCTTGTGCTATGGATGATGGCACTTGTATGGCACCATGCTGGTCTGCAACAATAAGGTCACCAGGCCTGACAAGCATTCCCCCTACCTCAACCGCACCGCCGACCTCAACGAGATGCATATATCCATGTGACACCAAAACATGCTTTGATAAAGCGAGAAAACCCATGCCACGCATCTCATCGAGATCCCGTATACCGCCATCAGTAATTACTCCTACTCCACCAAGTGCTGTATGTCTAGTAGAGTTTACCTCTCCCCACCATGAGCCGACCGACGGCTGATCGAGGTCTTGAATCACTAAAAATTTCGGACCGGGCTGAGATAGCATTGCCTCTATCAGCAGATCTCTATCTACCGTCTGTGGATCTTCCTCGCCAGGAATAGAAGCTCTCATTTTGGCTGTAACGGCGTAACCTGCCCTGACTCCTAATTCTGGGAACCTACATACTATTTCTGAATTTGTGAATCCCGCAGCTCGGGAGCGCATATCAAACGTCTCAATGGCGTTTGCAATTGCGGGCGTTGGCCATTCGCAAAGTGATTCGAGTTCTGTATGTGTCAAAATATCATTATTCTCAGTACTCACTAAGTATTCCTCGCTAGTCATTCATTTTCTACCTTTGATTAAGTTCAATTGTAGTCAGACTTATTTCTGATAAACAGAACCAAATAGTGCATCGACCAGAGCTATATTGCGTGGATCGCGCCACGAGCGACCGCTTTGGTTACAGGTATAGGCCAGACTGACACCAGCTTCAGGATCTGCGATGCCTATATGCCCACCATTCCCATAATGCCCGAATGCCCTCGGATTAGGGCCGAGCGGTCGGATCCCAGGAATCGCCAGCTGGAACCCGAGACCAAATCTCGTTGGTCGACCCAGGACGAGATCCTCACCATCCGATTCAATATTCCTTGCCGCTTCAATGAGTTCCGGACTCAAAAGTTTATATCCGTTGTTACCGTATCCACCATTTGCGAGCGCACCAAAAATTAGGGCTACCGAGCGCGCGTTAGAGTGAGGATTCGTACTTGGGAATTCCGCACCACGCCAAACTCGAGACCCTGTCGAATGCTCTTTGTAGACCTTTGGATTTCCGTAGGTGCGTATGCTCATTCGCTGCAGGTGTGTAGCATCTTTTAGTTTTACTTTCTTCCATGGATGTCTCTCAGGTACAACCTCCCCTTCAAGAGGTCTATACGGAATCCAATCTGCCGTACGGTAGTCGTCTTTCTTCCGGGTTCCTACCATAAATTCGGCGTCGAGTGGCGCTGCAATCTCGTTGGTAATAACTTCACGCACGCGGTGATTTGTAACTCTGCGAACAACTTCGCCCAGTAGGAAACCAATAGTATTTGTGTGGTAGCCATGACCCCTATCCGGTTCCCACCATGGTTTCTGTGCAGCAAGCGCGGAGCACATCAGGTCCCAGTCAAGCAGCTGTGAACTTTTGGGCAAGACTCTATCAATAGCTGGAAGGCCAGCCCGGTGAGCCAAAAGCATTCGAATTGTCACTGAATCTTTGCCTGATTGGGCGAATTCTGGCCAATGATCAGAAACTGGATCCTCAAGGCTGATCAGACCCTGATCGATCTGTCGCAGCAGGGCAATCGCAGTTACTCCCTTACCGATGGACCAAACGGGAACGAGTGTGTTCTCCCGCCATGGTAGCTGTTGCCTCTGATCCCTATAACCAGCCCACAGATCCACCACAAGCTCACCATCTTGGCACACGGCAACAGCAGCTCCGACATCTCCTCGTTCAACAAAATTACGAACGAATTCTTCCTCCAGTTTTTCAAATTTCTGGTCACAAAATCCCGACAGTGTTGGGGCGGGACGTAGCGGCCGAGGTGGTGGAAGCGGTGGCAATTCGAATTTTGAGGACATAAAAGCTGATACCTTTGCACACATTGTAGAGTGATATAAGCGGATTTGATCTTATGCACTGCCGCAAACAAATAGTAGGATATATTCTGTCATGCAAAGAACCACAATGTCGGTAAAAGCCTCGATCATATGGTCTGTAATTGCGACGGCTATATGGTGTCTCGTTTCGCTCGCGTTTATTAGTACTGAATTAGAGCCGTTACTAGTTCAGGCACCTGCACTATTCCTGATGATGTTTTTCTCAATGCGACTCGGCGCACTACTATCAATTTGGATTAATAAGAAGTGGCCTCAGAAAGAAACCATCGTTCAACAGAATACAGCAACCAAAAACGAGGCACCTACAACTGATAGGCCCGAACACGCTAGACGACGAAGAAATTCATCGCGCGCAAGGACTCGGCGCAAAAAATAGCATCAGACAAATATGACCCCTCGGCCAGGCTGAATCTCATAAAGGTGCTCACTGAGATCAAGTTGCGTACCATGCATCTTCCTGACGCTCAGAATTCTCTCAGTGACTCCTGACAAGTCAGAAAATTGCATATCGATGATTCCATCGGAAATCTGCTCTTCGATACCTAAAGCTGTGTAACCAAGTGATTGATGTGGCCGAAATCCCGTCAACAAAGTGGTACAGTAGCTTCTATTTGCCACCTCCATGGTGACTCGTCCTACAAATTCTTTCGAAGATTCATAGCTCGCGAGCGGAGTTGTAATCTTATCCAGAGCAACTCTTTCTGCACGAATTTCGTTAATCGCCTCGATCATCGCATTAGTGGATTCGTCCGCAGTCATTGGTCTCAGGACCTGATTTAGATTTCCGTCAGTTTCTGAAGATTCAGCAGAAAGTTCACTATATTCGTCAGTCATCGAGAACTGAACAATCGACGCATAACCATCATCAACAGCCGCTCGCAAATCCCAACCAAGGGAATTCGCCAGTTCAAATAGCGCTTCGGGATCTTCCGAGGTACCTATCACTCCTGGTTCGCCTTCGGCAATCCCGGCCAGCACAAACTGGATACTGAATACAGTTTTGCCTACTCCGGGCTCCCCAGCGAGCAGGACTATAGCCCCCTGAGGGATGCCTCCATCGAGCTCCGTATCCAAACCAATAATGCCAGTTGGTGTTCGCATATGCCCTCAATCAATGTTATCCAACCGCTAAATCCATCGCTCCTCAGAAATATACTCCTTAAAGCTGGCACTGTCCGCTCAGTATTAATCGGACTAGTCATTAACAAGTATTATTTTGCCGAAGTTCACGTTCGTTTCCATATAGCTGTGCGCTGCGGCCACTTCATTTAACGGAAATACGTGGTCGACTATTGACTGCAATTTGCCTCTCGCGAAGAGCGGCAGAATCCGTTTGGCAAAACCTTGCACGACTGTTGCTTTTTCTTCAAATGTCCGACTTCGAAGTCGAGTACCTCTCACAACAGCCCGTTTATTACCTAGTGCTCCAAGTTTGGCTTGGTCTAGCGTGCCTCCACCCATTGCCCCGACTAGTACGAGTCTTCCTAAAGTAGCGAGTGACCGCACGTTATCATCCCAGTATGGAGCGCCTATCACATCGAGTATCACATCTGCCCCATTACCACCTGTGACCTCCATAACTACTTCTCGAAAATTCTGGGAATTATAGTTAATCCCAACATCGAGGCCTAATTCCTTCGCTTTTTCGAGCTTGCTATCCGATCCGGCGGTGCCGAAAGTGAGACATGACTGCGCTGCCGCAAGCTGAACAGCCGCTGTCCCGACTCCCGAACCAGCTGCGTGGATCAGTGCCACCTCACCCATTACTAGTTCACATTGCAGATGCATTGCGTCGTAGGCAGTTAGATACACCTCTGGTATGCCAGCAGCTTCTTCGAAAGACAATCCTTCCGGTACAGGCATCAGCATCCTCTCATGCACCGCGATGTGTGTGGCGTAACCCATACCACCGAGGAGAGCCATTACTCGATCCCCTTCTTCCCAACCAACAACTCGTTCTCCTACCCCGATAATTACTCCGGCCATCTCTAGACCCGGGATATCATCTCTTATTCCGACCGGAGCAGGATAATTCCCATGCCGCTGCGCGAGATCAGCCCGATTCAATGCGGTGGCTTTAATCTCAACCAAGACTTCGTCCGGCCCTGGCACAGGATCAGGAAGGGTTTGAATCTCGAACATTTCTGGCCCACCTGGCTCGCGAATAACCGCAGCTTGCATAATTATCTCCTCGTTTAATTTTTTGTCAGGACTTCGATAGTAGAGCATCTCAGGGCCTATACTCATCAAATACTTCGAGGGGAACTTATGGATATTGAAGAGAACAGAAACTATACCTACGAATTGGCTTCGTTCATTGCTGAGACGAACGTGCCAGGAGAAGTTCGCCATACCGCCCGCAGATACCTCCTAGACTGGCTGGGGTCAGCCATCGGCGGGGGAACCAGCGAGCCAGCATCTATAGCAAGAAAAGTCGCTGACATTCTCGGCGGGAATCAGTCCTCAACAGTTATTGCAAGCGGCAAAAAAACCTCTGCGCCTCTCGCAGCGTTCTGCAATGCTGCTGCATCACACGTTATAGAAATGGATGACCTCGACAGGACATCTATAACTCATCCTGCAGCACCCGTGATAGCGTGTGCACTCTCTATCGCCGAACAATATGAGCTCAGTGGAGAAGAATTACTGGATGGCATAGCTATCGGCTATGAAGTGTGCGTTAGAGTCGGTGAGGCCCTCGGTCCTACTCATTATGAATATTGGCACACAACAGGGACTGCTGGCACGGCGGGTGCCGCTGCTGCCGCCGCCCGACTATCAGGTCTCGATATCAAGCAATCCGCACATACGCTGGGAAGTGCTGGAACTATGGCAGCTGGGCTATGGGAATTCTTGTCAGACGGAGCAATGTCAAAACAGCTTCACCCTGCCAAGGCTGCTCATGACGGTGCGCTCGCCGCTCTTCTAGCCAGCGAAGGGTTCACTGGTGCTTCGCACATCTTTGAGGGTAAAAAAGGAATCCTCAATGCCATGTCCAGAGATCCTCGTCCTAACATGCTAACGGATAACCTAGAACACCTAGCGGAGAGAAGTGATGTCTGGAAGATAAATTTTGTGTCTTTCAAAGTCCATTCTTCTTGCAGGCATACGCATGCAGCAGTCGACGGAGCCATACGTATAGCGGACTCCAACTCATTCGAAATCGCAGATATTGCCGACGTGAAGATCGAAATATATAGTCAGGCTCTTGACCTGCTCGATGGAGTCGAACCAGTAACGCCTTGGGCTGCTAAGTTCTCGCTCCCGTTTTGTGTCGCTACGGCGCTTCGATATAAGGACTGCACACCATCACGGTTTACAGAGGAAACCATACTGGACCAGACCACCTTAGCGTTGGCTGAAAAAATAAGCTTCGATACTAAGGAAGATCTTGACTCTATGTATCCAGCGGCATGGCCATCCAGGGTGATGGTTCGATTACAAAACGGTGCGTCCTATGAAACACAGGTGGATTATCCAGCAGGAGATCCCGAAACTGATGTCACCACAGAACAACTCTCAGAAAAATTTCGCTCGCTCGCATACCCATATCTCGAACACAATACTGATTCGGTGATAGAACTTGTCATGCAACGAACATATGCTCCTAAAGCTAGAGAACTGACTGACGTGATCGGGCATAAGTAACCCTATACTTAAGCACTTTATCGAGAGTCGAGGACTACAGTGTCATCAGATTCGGAATTAATAAAGAATCAGAATAGTTCGGCGCTGCCAATAATAACGTTCGATTTAGACGGAGTACTATGTAATCCGATTTTTGGTCTAAATCTTGGAATAAATAACTCTCCGTTAGACCCTGAAGCTGAATCACTGCCAGCGAACATTCCTCCAATCTGGCTCCGTTTACTATGGGATACGATTCGTTTTGAATTCAGGCGTCCAATTTCGGGCGCAGTTCAAGCACTCACTCAGCTTCGGGCAAATTATTCACTCATTCTGGTTACTGGAAGACGCACATCGCCCAGTAGTTGGATGAGACGCCATGGCATGGATAAATATTTTGACGCGATCATCTGGAATTCTACTTCGGATAAAAGTCCCCATTACAAGTTACTCACCTTGAATCGAATTCAACCGCTTGCCCATATAGAAGACGATCCTCGGACTGCTGATCTTTTAGCCTACTATGGCCATCGAGTGATACTACGTGACTGGCCATCTAGTAGAACAGCAAAAATACATTCGTCGGTGCAAAGAATTCCTACTCTCCAGTCGTTACTTGCTGGGTCCAAGGATCTTCTCTCTTCCCACGACGATAGCAGCTACTCATGATTCGTATTGTGCGAGCTGCCGCTCAGGACATCACTCTAGAACGCCTCTTTCGTTCTCTTAAGTATCGAGACTATCGCCTACTGTGGGTCGGGCAGGCATGTCATGCTGGCGCACTATGGATTGAGATGGTGGCAAGACCATGGCTGGTTTTAGAAATTACAAATGGTGATGCCGCGATGGTGGGAGTTATGGTGGCGATTCGGGCTCTGCCATCTCTGTTTTTTGGATTAATAGGTGGTGTACTCAGTGATCGCTTCAACCGAAAATATGTTTTGCTAAGTGCCAAGGGGAGTGCCTTTACTATAAGTACCCTGTTCGTGGCGGTACTTATGGCTGGATGGATGGAATTGTGGATAATTTTTCTCTTTGCATTCTTACGAGGTTCAGTCATGGCCTTCGATCAGCCGGCTCGCCAGTCACTAGTGAGTCAAGTAGTCCCAATGGAAATCATCACTAATTCGGTGGCACTAATGTCCTCGACTCAAAGTGTTATGAGGATTGTCGGGGTACTCGCGTCAGGGCTAGTCATCGAATTATTGGGATTCACTTACGCTTTTGCTTTGGTAGCAGTCATTTACTCTGGAGCCGTTATTTCCACCTCACTGCTTCGAGTACATGGCCATCCACACCGCAGAACTCTCCAACCAATGTCCCTCGCAACCGTGTGGGGCGAATTAGTAGAGGGGGTGAAATTCGGTTTTTCCACACCGGCAATACGCGGAATTATAGTAATGTCCCTAGTCTTCTACGCGTTTGCAATGTCCTATATGCAGGTTTTTATTCCGCTTATAGCTTGGCAAGAAATTGGTCTGGGAGCTCGGGGGGTATCTTATCTTGCCGCATCGACGGGAATTGGAGCATTATTTGCTACGTTTGCGATCGCTGCCACCTATCCAAAGCGTCTCGGCCTCATACTCATACTTGCTCTGATTGGAATGGGCATTGCCCTTATCGCATATTCATCGAGCGCGCTACTTCCGGGTTGGACGGGGATCGTAGTTCCAGTATTACTGATTGGTATCGTTGGAGTTGGTCAGACTGGATACTTTTCGCTTTCCAATGCAACACTCCTTACCGCTGCACCACCGGAAATTAGAGGGCGTATGGTAAGCCTCACATCACTAGATCGGTCCATGGCCGCAGTCGGTGGAGCACTTGGAGGTGTGTTAGCGGGGCTGGTTGGTGCTATAGCGGCTCAGAGCATCTACGGAGCAATCGTAATTTTGGCGGGAATTGGATTTTTTGTACTCGGGGATGGTATTCGGAATTATCGGACGCCCTAGAAACATCACCTCAAGGTAAAACAAAATGGCATAACATGAGGAGTAACCATGCTAAGAATGAGACAGATTGCCCTCATAGCTAGTGACTTGCAACTTATACAAAATCAGTTCGAGTCGCTGTTCAAGTTGTCAGTTTGCCACCGGGATCCCGGCGTGGCCAAATTTGGACTCGAAAATTTTCTGATGCCCATCTCAAATTCGTTTCTTGAGGTAGTTGCCCCCTTCACTGATGACTCAGCCGGTGCGCGTTACCTGACAACACGAAATGGTGATAGTGGCTATATGGTGATCATGCAGACCGATGACATTGATGGTGCCCGCGCACGAGTCACAGAACTGGGAATTAGGCTCATTCTGGATGGAAAGGGTTCTTCAGAATCAACTGATGGAATACAGCTCCATCCAAAAGATTTACCCGGCGCTATAGCGGAACTGCGATGGAACGAGGGTGATTCAGTCCTCGACGGACCTTGGTCCCCCGCCGGCGACAACTGGCAACCGTTTCGAAATACCGACATTGTCGAATCAATCATCGGGGCCGAAATAAGCGCCTATGTGCCTGAAATACTCGCTTCACAATGGTCTGCTGTGCTCGATATACCGTCGGCGCGTACCGAACAACATGGGCTTCATATCCAACTTGACGATGCAATTCTTAGGTTCGTTCAGGTCAGGGACGACCGGGGAGAAGGACTATCGCAGTTAGATTTTATGATTAACGACATTCACCACGTACGTGCGCAAGGGGACGCATTAGGGTTACTCCAAAACCCGAATCTCCTGGAAGTTTGCGGGATCGAAATAAATCTGATCGAATCAAGCTAGGAGCAAGATCTGGAACAGTCCCAAAACACCGACCAAATATTTCCCAAGGAATTCTTCCGACGTGAGGATGGAACTGCCGATCGTTATTTCTACGAAGAGCCACGTCTTGTCACTCACATTGATGACGAGACTATCGCTGCGCTCACTGATTTTTACCGAGAATCACTATCGACGCGAAGCACCATACTCGACCTAATGACTTCTTGGATATCACACCTTCCGCCTGAACTGGAGTTCGCC
>DEAP01000034.1 GCA_002348225.1 Dehalococcoidia bacterium UBA2979 | reverse complement strand
GAATATCCCCACTCATTGTCATACCAGGTGACAGTCTTTGCCAGCTTACCTTCGTCTACTGCCATAGTAGATTGTGCATCATGAATAGCTGATCCCGGATGTTTTTTGAAGTCAGAAGAAACTAATTCTTTAGGCTCATAATAAAGCAGTCCAGATAAATCACCTGTAGCCGCCTCTTCAAACGCTTCATTGATCTCATTCGCAGATGGTGAATCGCGGAGTGCGGTAACGAGATCAACTACGGATACTGTAGGAGTAGGAACTCGATAAGCAAAACCGTCAATTTTCCCCTTTAGTTCGGGGATAATTTCACCTATAGCGCTAGCCGCCCCTGAAGATGTGGGCACTATATTGAGCGCGGCCGCTCTTGCTCTCCTCAAATCTTTATGTGAATTATCTACTAAGTTTTGATCTCCGGTATAGGCATGGATTGTTGACATCAGTCCGGAGTCAACACCAAATGCATCATTCAATACTTTGACCGCGAGCACGATGCAGTTGGTGGTGCAAGAACCTGCAGATATTACATTGTGTGCATCGGGAGAATATTCCTGATGATTTGCCCCCATAATCACTGTCCAGTCGACACCCTTGGCAGGGGCAGAGATGATGACTTTTTTGGCTCCGTTTTGGAGATGCCCATCGGCCTCGGCGGCGGTTCGAAATTTCCCAGTGCTCTCAATCACTACATCAACTTCTACCTGATTCCAGGGAATTGACTCAGGGTTATCGCCATTGAATACCCGTACCTTGTGTCCATTGATATTCAATTCGTCTCCTGAGACTTCAATTTCCGCTGGAAATCGTCCATAGTCGGAATCGTACGATAGAAGATGTGCTCGTACTTCTGCAGGGCCCCGATTAATCGCAACTATCTCTACGTCATCTTTCCCCTCATAGGTCCAGCTTTCCCACCAAGATCTGAAAGCTGTTCTGCCTGTTCGTCCGAAGCCATTTATTCCGACTCTTACCGTCATCCGATACCTCCACTGAAGACGCTTAACTTTGCCATTTTAGCTTGCAATCAATGGCTTTGCAGACTATTCGCTATGGAAACTGATCATTTCTTTAATATCAGTTTCTATTGCTAGAACAAAATACGAGAGGGGGCATCAGAAGGTTGTCTTCGGAAGTTTGTGAGTAGGTGTCTTTTTCTGCCCTCGGGATCAGTGAATTCATCGAGATAACATCGATTAGGATCGGATAGCAGCTGATCGACTTCTTCTTGGAATGTGTTGATTTTGGACTGAGTAGAATCCTCTATGGGGAATTCATTAGGATTCTGGATGGCTGTCTGCAGAAGAAAATTCAAAGTCACATTTGCCCATCCCAATAGAAGTTGTGACCACCCAATGTGGAAGCTCTTATCTCCAAAATGGAGAGGATATTTCTCATGAGTGGCCTCATTAGCTACAAAAAGTGAAGTTGGGCCGAAATTGGGACGACCAAAGTCGCTTGCGGCTCTATAGATATTCCGGATTGATTCCTCTGAGGCAATTACAGAACCAGCAAAATAGATTCCTATTCCGATTTCTGTTGCTTTGGTTTCGGTATGAGTGCTGAAGGCTTCATGTGTCCATCTAGTCCATTCCTCTATTTCTTCTTTTAGGCCTCGGAAAGCTGCAGCTGATTCAACTGATTGGCGGATGATGGACATTGCTGATTGGTAACTTCCAGATCTTATTAGTAACACTGCATCAGCTATTGATAGTAGTGATCTGCTCCATTGAGAGGCGTATCCAGCCATAACCATTGATCGGCTCTGAGGTTGGTATCCAGTGTTTACCGCCTCCAATGAAATATCCAATCCAGACTGTATAAGCCGTAGATCAGCCCCTAGATTAAAACCAGTTTGTCTCCACGAGTCATTTGAGGCAGGGTCTGAATATATAGACTCAGTCGGTAACTGCAGCTGCTCCAGTATCTTCATGCCCGAGACTCGCTGAGGAGAGGCTGCAATCGGGAGATCACCAAACAAGTTTGAATCAGTACTCATTTTCTTGAACTCCTAAAACTATTCGCTCCTGGGTATGTGGCCGCGGAACCCAATCTGTCTTCAATACGAATCAGCTCATTATATTTTGCAGTCCGCTCGCCTCGTGCTGGAGCCCCTGTTTTGATTTGGCCAGACTTTGTAGCGACGGCAAGATGAGAGATGGTGACGTCCTCAGTCTCTCCCGAGCGGTGTGAAATGATGGTCGAAAAATTATTCTCCTGAGCTAACTGCACTGCCTCCAGAGTCTCACTTAACGTCCCTATTTGATTTGGCTTGATGAGAATTGAATTAGCAGCGCCAAGTTCTATGCCAGTCTTGAGTCTATTTTTATCTGTCACAAATAGGTCGTCACCCACAAGCTGCACGTTTCTACCCAGTCTGCTAGTGAGGTTGACCCATGAATTCCAGTCATCTTCAGCAAGACCATCCTCAATAGAAACAATGGGATAAGTATCACACCATTTAGACCACAAATCGATCAAGTCGGTTCCGGTTAGACGTCGATTTTCTCTCGATAAAAGGTACTCCTCTGAATCAGCTATGAAGAATTCCGTTGCTGCTGGATCGAGAGCTATGCAGACATCATCACCAGGTTTTTTGCCAGATTTCTCTATAGATTCCATGAGTAACTCCATAGCAGCTTCATTACTGGGCAGTTGCGGAGCAAATCCACCCTCATCACCAACCGTTGTAGTTAGCTTTCGCTCAGTCAATGTCGTTTTCAGAATCTGATATATCTCAGCTACCCACCGAATGCCCTCCGTGAAGCTTCCCGCACCGGTGGGAACTATCATGAATTCCTGAAAGTCAGTTGAGTTTTCTGCATGTGCTCCGCCGTTTAGTACATTGCACATTGGCACGGGCATAAGATAGTCCACCTGCGGATTTAGATATTGATAGAGGGGAATTCTTTTGTGGTTTGCCACTGCCCATGCGTTGGCTAGCGATACCCCTAGAATCGCATTGGCACCTAATCTGGACTTGTTTGGCGAGCCATCAATGTCCATAAGTAGTCTGTCTAGTGCAACTTGATCCCTGGAATCCAAACCGATAATTTGTTCGCTGATTTCACTATTGACATAGTTGGTCGCTAACCGGACACCTTTGCCGTGAAATCGATTCTTGTCCTGATCTCGTAATTCCACTGCTTCATGAGCACCGGTGGATGCACCACTTGGTACCAGAGCCGTTCCAATGGCACCTGACTGCAAGGTTAGTTCAACTTCTACAGTTGGATTGCCTCTTGAATCAAGAATTTCTCTTGCTTTGACACTGGATACTAAGAAAGAATTTGTCATGCGTTTTCCCCATCCACTGACTTTTCGATTTAAGCCCTCGGGTGAAGACTATCGTAGGAACTTCTTAGATGGCTGTCACTCAGAGCAGTATAAGTTTGCGTGGTCGACAAATTGGCGTGACCAAGAAATTCCTGTACTTCTTTGAGATGGATACCACCTCTAAGTAGATGGGTAGCGAAGGAATGTCGTAGAGTGTGAGGTGAAATTTGTTGACTTAGGTTGGCTCTGATTGCAGCATTTTTTATAATATTCCAAGCGCTTTGCCGAGTAATTGGTTTGCCCCGGGAAGTTAAATAAACCGCTGCTGTTGCGGAATTCTGTGCTAAATCCTGTCTGCCGTGATCGAGGTATTCTCGCAGAAAGATCTCGGCATGCGATGGGATAGGCAGGATGCGTTCTTTGTTTCCTTTTCCGATCACCCTCACTGAGGCAGGTGGCAACAGCAGGAGTGAATCCATTTGTAGGTTCACAACTTCGCTCACTCGAACACCGGTGTAATACATGAGCCAGACCAGACTGCGATCTCGAAGCTCTAGCGGGTCCCGTGCGCCGTCGAAACTACTCAATAGAGCGTCAATATCATTGGGACTAATTGGACGGGGCAATGATTTATTTTTTTTTGGTGCTTGGATGTTTGCTATAGGGTTAGACTCGATTATCCCAGTGTCGAGAAGATACGCAACGAACGATTTGATGGTAGCCAGACGACGAGCAATTGTTGCGCGGGAATATTGTCTTCGATTAAGGTCTGTCAGATAATTTCCTAGTAACGTTTCATCAAGAGTTTCTATATTTAGTTTCGTACCAGTCTCCTCGATGAAGCCCACTAAATGATTCAGATCGGAGCGATACGCGCTCACAGTGTTTATAGATGCAGCGAGTTCAATCGCCATGTAGTCAAGGAAACTTGATTGGTAGTCTGATATTAGGGACATCGCAATTTATTTCTTAACCTGAGCTATAGGTTCACGCGATTTGTGTAGCTAGTAGTCTCAGTCTATATCACCGAGGATAGCAACTATATTGTTGTCGATGTCCTCAATACTTATTTCACCCATGAATTTTTTGACCAATCTGCCCTCTCTGTCGATAAAAAAAGTGCCAGGGAACCCCCATATTTGATAACTTTTGGTAACCGAATTATCAGGATCCTGTAATAATTTGAATGTTATTCCCAAGTCTTTGGCAAAATATTGTATTTGTTCAATACTTTCCCGATCGCCGTTTATCCCAATGATCGCGACACGGTCTCCGTACTTATTTTGTATAGATTGGAGGCTAGGCATCTCTGACTTGCAGGGTCCGCACCACGAGGTCCAGAAGTTAATAATTACAGGGATACCCTCCAAATCCGAAAGCATGATGTTTTCACGTGTGTTCACGTCTAGCAGGGAGAAATTAGGTGCTGGTAGCCCTATTCCGAGAATATTTTCACTTTGATTGATGGAATCATCAGAGCCTGACTGTTGAATATTGCTTATCGCCGTCGTAGCTGCTTGGTTTGAAGGTGAGTCAAAAGTGATTTTCATTTGGATACTTACGTCAAAAACTTTCCAAGCTAGGACCGTCGTGACAGCAGCGAGTACAAAAATAAGACCTACGCACAGAACAGCTAGAGACTTGTAATTCATCTTTGGCAGTCCAAAATTATTTTGTCCATGTTCACCATATTGTTAATGCATACTAGTTTTAGAGACTTGCTGCGATTGCATTACATATCGGCAGGCCATCATTTAGCTTCAACCAATTCCGGCCCCTGTCGTGAGACGCAAAAATCATTCCTCCTGCGGCAATGAAGACTAGATCTTCCCAATCAGAAGGTCGAGTCACGCACGGTATTTCTTCCCATTCGTCCTCGCCTTCCAATATCAATCTCGACCAAGACACGCCACCATTAGCAGATCGAAAAACCGCACCACTCGTTCCAGGTGAGTGGCGAGCCATTGACAGCACCAGCGAATCTGGTGCTCCCGGCAGGACTGCAAGTGAACCACCAAAAGATCTATCTAATCCTCCAAGGGATTGTATCCATGAATAGCCTTCATCCTCCGATCGATATACTCCGCTCGAAGCCGTTGCGAAGAGACGATCAGCTCTAGTCGGGTGGGAGTAAATCTTGTGGACTTTCGGATCGAGTCCATCAGCACGCCTAAGCCAGGAATCACCGTTATCTCGGGTGTGCCATGTTCCGCCTCCGCTAATTCCTATAAGGATGCCTTCCTTTGCTTGAGCGACTGACACTGGTCTCGGTTTTTCTCCGGCAGGTGGAGAAAATCTACCATGTCGGATTATATGTTGAACTCCCTCAATCTCCCGCCAGGACTCGCCGGATGAGTCTGATGAGAAAAGCTTGCCTTCAGTAGTGCCAGCAAATAACGTTCCGGCAGTTGTTACTGCTACAGCAGCCACATCTTGCTCGAGGCTATTTTGCCAACGTTCATTCCGACGTCCGTTGTGGACCCAAACTCCTTCTGCTGAGGCCGCTATACCAAGACCGTCTCGGTATTCCACGTCCAAGAAAGGTGTGTCCGCAACGATTGTCTTTGGTTCCCCACCGGGATCCAGGGACAGCAAACCCTCGTTTGTGGCCATTATTATTCCAACCGGTTCGTACATTCGCTTACTGATCATGTAGATATTTTGCCTCTTGGCAGTTTACTCGTCTAGTTCACTGATCATCTCAACGAGTAGTGGTAGAACTTGTCCAGATTCGGCACCAATTGCAATTGTTGCATGTTCCGTCAATTGCGTTGGTTCAGGATTGATTTCGATCAGTATTTTCCCACGCTGTATAGCCTCGACAGGGAAGGCAGCAGCGGGATATACCAGAGCTGAGGTCCCAATAGTGAGAAAAACATCACTGAGATCTGAGTGCATACTACTCGAATTGAGTGCCTGTGGCGGAATGGGCTCACCAAACATAACCGTGTCGCTTTTGATAATCCCGTCGCACCCATCTTCATCACAGTACACTGGCAAAACGTTTGGGTCGTAAGTGAAGTCACGTTGCGAAATTCGGAATCCGCACGATATACAACGCATCCAATTTCTATTCCCATGAATTTCAGTGAGAGACTGATGACCTGCTCTGCGATGCAGGTCATCGATATTTTGAGTAATTAAATGCCTCAGGATACCCATTTCTTCCATTTTTGCTAGGGCAAAGTGCCCTGGGTTTGGTTGTGCCGAATCGATTTTTTGTGCGAAGTCACCTAGCGAGTTATTTGAGCGTTCCTCCCACCATCTTTTCGGATCACGCTGGAACTGTTGATACTGGTCGAGCGGCGGTTCGCCGTTTTCAGTCCAAAGACCACCACTCCCCCTAAAGGTTGGTATCCCACTTTCTTTTGACATGCCTGCCCCGGCTAGCGCAACGGTATACGGCCTAGATTGCAGAATGTTCGCAGCCTGTTGTACTGATTCTCGAGTAGCGTGCTCCATAGGTACATAGAATTTACACGTTAGCGTTCTAAAATGTAAAACCGAAGTGATGGATTCCTGGCGATTATGATAACTTTTTCGCCGCTGCCCTTAGAAGCTGTTCAGTTTCGGCCCATCCAATACATGGATCAGTGATGCTAACCCCGTATTCGAGCTTAGAGGGGTCACTAGGTAATGGTTGGCTTCCTGGGTTGATGAACGACTCCAGCATACACCCTACGATGTTTTTATTGCCTTGATTTCTTTGCTCGATGAGGTTCTCAAATACAAGATGCTCGTTTTCATGATTTTTCCCAGCGTTAGCGTGAGAACAATCCACAACAAGTTTGGGATCTAGACTTGCCGCAGTCAATATATCCTGCGCATGAGCCACCTGCTCTGCCTCGTAATTGGGGCCATCTTCGCCACCTCGAAGTACCAAATGTGCGAATGGGTTGCCGGCTGTATTTACCACACTTGTTTGCCCATTTTTATCAATGCCAAGAAAAGCTTGAGCTGCCTTTGCAGCGCGTATTCCATTAACTGCGATATCAATACTGCCACTGGTTGCATTCTTGAAACCCACTGGCATCGAGAGACCACTCGCCATTTGACGATGAGTTTGACTTTCAGTGGTTCTAGCTCCGATAGAGGACCATGTCACTAGATCGGCCAAATACTGAGGAACGATCGGATCTAGGAACTCGGCTCCCGCGGGCAGTCCTTTTTCATTGACCGCAAGCAATATTTTGCGGGCTCGCTCTAAGCCCTCTTTAATCGCATAGACTCCATTGAGATTTGGGTCATAAATCAGACCTTTCCATCCGAGGATGGTACGAGGTTTTTCAAAATAAACTCTCATCACCACAAGAATCTGCTCTTTAACTTCTTCTGCTAGTGCTGCCAGGCGGCCGGCATAGTCAATGGCGGCCTGTTCGTCATGCACTGAACATGGTCCAGCTACGACCAGGAACCGACTGTCCTTTCCTGAAAGAATATCCTGCACTTGATTACGACCGCTGAGTACGGTATCTCGCGCAGTAGGGCTCAGTGGGACGGATTCTGATAGTGCGGCCGGGGTAGGGAGCTGCTCGGTACTGAGCACTCGTAGATCCGCAGTGATCCCGGAGGAAGTTTGAGTTGTCATAGGGCTGGGGTCCCTTTCCTGTCTCGTCTATCGATTGGCCATTTCAGCACATGTGTACCGAAATAGAGTTCTTGATTATCCCACATTATTTCCTCGTGGGGAATACATCGTCGTTAGAGAGAGAAATCATCTAGAGGCCCGACAACCATTCTGTTGTTCTGGGTGTCTATTTCAAGGACCACCGATCGTATCGCTGGAATTAGTATTTCAGTATTAGTAGTTGTGCCAATGAGATAGACATCATTTGCTCCAGTCTGGAGAACTTCTTGTAGGGTTCCGATTTTATTACCATTTGTTGAAAACACGACCATTCCTTCCAGATCGTGCACATAGAAAGAATCGCTTGGTAGTTCAGGTAGTTGCGACTCGTCGATTTCTATCAGCTCACCTCTGAGCTTAGATGCCGCTTCTTTGCTGTCTACATTATCAAACTTAAGAACCAGGGATTTTGAGATTGTTTTGACGTCTACGATCGTCGTGTCTCTATTTTTGACTATTACAATGGCGTTGGTTTTTAGGCGATTAGGATTCGAAGTAAAGGGAGTAACTTTTACGTGTCCGCGTACACCCCAGGGTCCATTTATTTCGCCGACTGTGATCTTGTGTGACGTCATCGGTAGATTTGTATGAGGTAGCGGGGGACAAGCCAGTATTACTCAATACTTAAACTTGCTCGAACTCCCGCACGGGTTGCTGCAGCTTGGAGAATAGACCGCAGAGCATGAGCACATCGGCCTTCCTTTCCAATTATTCGGCCTTTGTCGTCATCGTGGACGAAGAGATGAAATGATACTCGTCGTCCTTGATGCACCTCTTCAACACGGACATCTTCTGGATGATCCGCCAGTGCTCTCGCGAGATATTCAATTAATGCTTTCATTTATTAAGGTCCTTAATCTATCTGGAAATCAAGAGGAACTATCTTCTGGTGTTTCCTCTTCACTGGTGACTTCGGCACTAGGCGTATCGGCCTCAGCCGCACCATCATCATCCTGGTTTTCGGCTGCTAGAGCAGCCTCCGCTGCTTCGCGTTCAGCTCGAGTAGGTTTCGTGACCCTTTTAGGGGGTTCCGTTTCAATAATTCCATGTTTGTAGAGCAACCGGTGGACGGTTTCTGTTGGTTGGGCACCAAGCGACATCCAATGCTCAACGCGGTCTTTTTTTACTTCGAGAGTTACCGGATCCGTAAGCGGGTTGTAATGTCCCAGGTTTTCAATGAATCGTCCATCTCTTGGGGCGGGCTTATCTGCTACCACTACACGATAGGACGGCTGATTTCTTTTGCCACCCCTACGCAGTCTGATCCTAAGCATTTATTCTCATCCTTACCCTTGAAATAATTTACAGACTGTTAATTCTATCTCTTCTTCTTCATAAAGTCCTGCCAAGGATATTTCATCCCAAGCCAAGCTTTTTCAACATGTTCACACCACCCTTGCCACCGCCACCGGCCATGGCCTGCATGAGCATCTTACTTTGTTTGAATTCATTTAGAAGTCGATTCACGTCTGCCGCTGCTACACCGGCCCCAGCAGCAATTCTTTTTCTACGCGAGCCGTTTATTTCTTCGGGATTCCTCCGTTCGAAGGGTGTCATCGAGCGAATAATGCCTTCTTTTCGTCTAAATTCCTTGTCATCGAACTCGACTGAACCTATCTGTGATTTTAGATTGTTGGCTCCAGGAATCATATCCAGTAGGCCCCCGAGTGATCCCATATTCTTTATTTGCTCAATATGTTCCAAAAAATCCTCTAGATCAATCGTGCCGTCTTTCATTTTCCGTGCCACTTTTTTTTCATCGATATCGGGCGCCGCAGTCTTGGCTTTTTCGACCAGTGAGGCAATATCTCCCATGCCGAGCAATCTAGAAGCGAATCGCTCGGGATGAAATTCTTCAAGAGCTTTTAGATCTTCACCGGTAGTAGTCAGCTTGATAGGGAGATCTGTTACAGAGCGGACTGATAGGACCGATCCGCCTTTGGCATCAGAATCCAACTTTGTAACGACAATACCGGTACCTTCTAGTGCCTCATGCATCGATTTCGCAAGATTCACAGCTTCTTGACCCATCATAGAGTCAACGACCAATAGTAATTCCGTAGGGTCAATTTCATCAGCAAGATCAGCCATAGAGTCCGCTATTTCATCACTGAACTCTACAATTCCTGTTGAGTCGAAGATTACGATGTCTGCACCTTGTACCTTCGCCTGTTCGAGGCCACTAGCAACTACTTCTCCTGCTTTTGATTCGTTCTTCTCAATGTAGCAAGGCGCACCAATGGAGTCTGATATGGTCATCAACTGCTCAGACGCAGCAACTCGTTCGAAATCAGTGCCAACCAGAAAGGGCTTCAACTGTTTTTCTTGAAAATACAATGCTAGCCGTCCACACAGTGTGGTTTTACCACTCCCTTTCGTTCCCACCACGAGTATCTTGGTCACACCTGATTTCTCCTGTACCAGGCTGGGGCTGTCTTTACCTAAAATTTCAATCAGTGACGCATGAACAGCGGCAGCTACTTGCTGACCTGGTGCGACAGTAGTGATAAGTTCCGATCCCTGTATTCGCGTTCTCACGTCGGAGAGAAAGTCACGGACCACGCTGAAGTGAACGTCTGCCTCCAACATTGCTATTCGTATCTCTCGTAGCGTTTGGTCTAAATCTTCGTCCCGGATACGTCCAGATGATCTCATCTTGGATAGCGAATTTTGTAATTTCGAGGAGAGTGAATCGAGCATATTTCTATCTTAGCGCCGAAGATCGGATACTTTCTACACGTAGACTTAACCATATCAAACCATATTATTGTGACTCGAAGTTATGGCGACAATCTTCTAATTACGGTACGGCTTAGTTGGGAGATCAAGGGATTCAAACCAATGCGAAGGTCATTGGTTCGAATCCCCTGATCTCCACCAGAAATAGTAGAAATATACTGTGTCTAATTAAAGGCGATCAGCGTCGTTTCATCCTTCCGGCTAGGTCTGAATTAGGTTCCCAGAGGCCACAATCTGTCTCGATGTCCTCTATAAATGGGCCTACACAGTCCTTACCATCCCGTACGATATGGGTGCAGATCATCGCGTATGGATCTGGTCGTTCCTTGTCAATGGTCCGTCGAAGAAATCTACATTCGATCGCGTACGTAGAAGTCGGTTTGGTAAGATTGAAATCCGGCATAATTGAATCTTATAGTAGTGGCCGAAGATAGAAGATTCCATCCTGTGGGATTCCCGCTTATTATCCTGTTATGTCCTCGGATATTGAACTGAACTCCCAACCAAGTACTGATTCCCAAAACGGCGTGTTCTATGGTTGGTGGATCGTAGCCGGAGCGTTGATAGCTCAAATGGTTGCTGTGTCAATTATGTCAAGTAGCAGCGGCATTTTCCTTCCATCGATGACCGAAGAGTTGGGCTGGACCCAAACGGAATTCACACTGGGTGTGACCATTGGCTCGGTGTCGACAGCGCTGGCTGGCGGAATTATAGGATTCTTATTGGATCGCTGGGGGCCGCGTGGACTCATGATTCTCGGGACGACCATAGTCGGTATTTCACTGATGTACGTGAGTCGAATCGAAACGCTATTTGAATGGTTTGTAATCCGTGGTGTGGTTACTTCTCTTGGACTGGCACTGGCAGGGAACCTGGTGTTAAATGCGGTTGTCGCGAAGTGGTTCGTGACTAACAGGGCATGGGCAATATCGATTGCCTCTACCGGAGTCTCAGCCGCTCAATTTACAGGTATCTTACTGGTCGGACTTATCAGTGCAATTGGCTGGCGTGACGCTTGGGTTGTGCTCGGATTTGTCACATGGGTGGTGTTATATCCCGTCGCCTTGATGATGAGGCGTCAGCCAGAAGATATGGGACTTTTGCCCGATGGTGCCAGAGAAGAGGACGCGGCTGACGAGCAGCGAGTTGCTCGTGCCCGTGCTGACCTAGAAAATTCCTTCACAGCGGGGGAGGCCGTCCGTACTATATCGCTTTGGACACTTCAGATTGGTTTTTCTTTTTGTTTAATGGGATTAATCGCTGGCCTGTTTTTTTTGATTCCATTTATGACTTTGCATGGATTCACGTTTGAGCAGGCTGGGACCGCCATGTTGTTTCAGGGATTGGCCGCCCTAGGTTCAAAATTTGTATGGCCGACCCTAGTGACGCGAATAGGCGGACGACTTTGCACATTAGTTGCTTTTTCAATTGCTGGGGTAGGAATGATGCTGATGGTACTGGTGGGTCCTACTGGTCAATATGAGGCATTTGTAATGGTCACTATGTTCTGGGGATTTGGTATTGGAGCTCAGATCCCGTTGCAGGAATCACTTATGGCCTCATTTTTTGGTCGAGCACATCTAGGGGCGATTAGAGGAGTTTCTACCCCAGTGAGTCAGGCTTTCGGTATCTCTGCACCGGTCGCAGTTGCTCTCTATTTCGACCGAGTGGGTGACTACAACGGAGTATATCTTGCACTTGCTGCTGGTTTCATTTTAGGGGCATTACTGGTGGCAGTTACCAAAAAACCACAAAAACGGGAAAAAGGGCGTGTAGTAAATTCTTCGGTATCCGGAGTATCTGAGGAGCTTCCAGTATCTATCGAGGATTCTGGTAACAAGGGTTGGCCAGCGATCAATGTAAATCTGGCAATAAGGAACCAGTCTCTGGAGGTGGATAAGCCGATTCTGGAAGAAAGAGGATCTTTGGAATCACCAGTAGAAGCACCTGCTGAGTCAGACAAGAAAGAGAATCAGACGATCCCGAACTATATGGGCGACGATGTCGATAACGAGTCTAATCAGAGAGAACTTTCATCCGATTACGGACTTTTGAACGCGGGCACGTCAAGTGGTAAGAGGAAAAAACGAGACAATCCTCATCTCACCCAAGACGATGCATCTAACTCGATGCATCCTAAAAGCCAAACTAACGACAGTCGCGACTATAGATCCATACAAACTCGTTTAGTTGGCGATGTGCAAAATCTGCATATGTCGTCCTCGGCTGGTGCGGAGAGAATCATTCGTGACATACTCCCAGCTGCCGCTGTTGGCGTTGCTGCTTCAGCTCTGGTGCTAGCGTTGTACAGGATGCGAAATTCAAAGTAGGAACAATGCCTTAAGATTTAGGAAGATATTGATGATTGGAGAAATTATGTCGGAGCGGACCTTACATCGGGCTTTCGTTACTGGGTTGGGTGCGGTGACTCCAATTGGCAATGATGTGCCTTCGTTTTGGGAGGGGCTGCGGTCCGGCAGGAATGGTATCAGTCGGGTGACAAGTTTCGATCCCACTGATCACATCGTACAGATTGCAGGCGAAGTCAAGGATTTCGATCCAGAGCAATATCTTGAGCGTAGAGTAGCCCGCAGGACTGGTAGATTTGCTCAGTTCTCAGCAGCAGCTGGCCTCCAGGCACTAGAAGACTCTGGGATAATTCCTGATGAATATGGAGCGGATGACATCGGTGTGGTAATTGCTACGTCAGGAGATGCTCTGGATATGGGACCTGAATGGGAAAAATATTTGCAGAAAGGCTCAAAGGGAGTCGACCCCTTCATCATTACTAGAATGGGCCAGCATATGGCCGCCGCGAGACTTGCTCGTCAGATAGGCGTGAGAGGCCCGAACACGACTATAAATACGGCCTGTGCATCAGGTACGGACGCGCTGGGACACGGCCTCAATATGGTCCGACTGGGTCACGCGAAGGCCGTTCTTGTTGGTGGGGCGGAGTCGATGATTACGCCACTTGCACTTTCTTCTATGGGCCGTATGGGTGCTCTATCAAAGAACAATGACGATGCAGAACACGCTTCTCGACCATTCGACGCTAATCGGGATGGGTTCATTCTTGGTGAAGGTGCGGGCGTTTTGATGATCGAAAGCGAAGTTTCAGCTAGAGAACGTGGAGCGAATATCTATTGTGAATTATCAGGAGTCGGCTGGTCGTTTGATGCGACTGATGATACTGCTCCCGATGCAAATGGGCAGGCTCTTGCGATGGAGAGAGCTTTACGCGACGGCGAAACTGATGCGGATGAGATTGACTATATCAATGCCCATGGAACTTCCACTCAGTACAACGATAGAACTGAAACCGAGGCGATAAAAATTGCCCTTGGTGAAGCTGCCTACCGTACGAACATTTCTTCCACTAAATCCATGACAGGACATCTCGCTGCCGGTGCTGGTGGTATAGAGGCGGTGGCTAGTGTACTTGCTCTGCACAACAACATTGTGCCACCGACGATTAATTATCAAGATCCAGATCCTTTATGTGATTTGAGAATCACGCCAAATCAGTCCTTGGAAGCCGAGATAAGTGTAGTCTTGTCCAATTCCTTTGGACTGGGTGGACAAAACGCCGCCGCCCTGTTTAGACGTGTCCAGGACTAGGAAATTTAAATAAGTTCTGGGCCTAAATTACTGGGAGCGACTGCAAAAATTCACGAATGTTTAGAGAAAGCGTCCCGGGGTCGTCCGTAGGGACGTGGTGCCCAACTTCCTCAATAAGTGAAATGCGGGCATTCGCCATTCTTCTACTCAGTCTTTGGATCGACTCAGGTGTATACATGTCAGTCTTTCCACCTCGCACGATCATTACGGGGCATACCACTTTCTCGGCACTTTCGCCTAAATCAGCAAGTCGTCTTTGACCTGGATCCGGATCAGGTGGTCGCACGCTTGGATTTCGAAAGGCCTCATCAAAATTCCAAGTCCATTTTCCGTCAACAGTTTCAGTGAATGTTGCCAGAGCTCGCCGGTGAATTTGATCGGGAGCTGCATATTTTTGGTGCTCGTATAGAGCATTAGCAGCATCCGTAAGTGATTCAAACTCCTCGGATGACTTGAGTAACCTTTTGAGATTTTCAAGTCCGCCACGCAAAATGTCGGAGGCAGTCTCTACTAGGACAAGCGCTGACACTACATCAGGTCGATCTGCGGCGTAGCATATGGCGTTGGCTCCACCCATTGAGTGCCCCACCAAGGTTATTGTCTCGAGTCCCATTTGTTCGACCAGTTCATGCAGATCATCAACTTGACTCGCTCTAGAATAATCGTGTTCAGGATCAGACTCAGATTGGCCGTGACCCCTTTGATCCACCGCGATCACTCGATAATCCTTAGATAGCTCCTCACCAACTTCATTCCAGCAGTTTGAGGTCGAGGCAAATCCATGGAGAAGTATCACGGCATGCTTGTCTTTTGATTCACCCCACTCTTGGTAGTGTATTTGTAGTCTATTCACCTGAATAAATTCGCTCTTTGGTGACATCGTGCCTCGCTAAATTCAAAAAATTGTAATCCACTGTATGCTGGTCGAAGGGTAATGATAAAACCAATCGATCACTTCTACAATACAAGCTAGCTTATTTGCTTCGTATTGTTAACTGTGAAGCCTCAAAATGAACTCACACAAATTTCTTGACAGTGCGGTCGTGCGCTTGAAGTAATTATTCGAGTCTCTTAAAATATAAAGTGCGGTGGGACCTTGGAGTACCCCGCGATGCCCGAAAATCCTTTCGACGACTATATTGATCTTGATGAGGCGGCGAGAGATCTCGGAGTCCACCAGCAAACAGTTAGACGACAAATCAAAGGCGGTAACCTACCAGCCTCGAAAATAGGTGGAAAATATTGGATTCAAGTTACTAAATATCGTCAATTCAAGGCTAATTACGATAGTAGACCGGGTAGGAAAAGGGTGCCCCGTTTAATTTAGCAAGCTGTTGTTTCAGGTAAGCTTTGCAATTCTCGATCTTTCAATAATGTACCGAGCTGAGATATTCTCACCACCTTCCTCGAGCTGGTTAAGAAAATTTGTGACGGCCAGGTCGGCTCTTTCATCGTCAATTCGGAGAAGAGGCTCGATAATATTCCAGCGTGAGCAACCTCGGTGTCTTTCATTTTCGTGACTGACGTGAATGGCCCAATCTAGGGCCCGTTCTTTTATGTCATAGTGAGAAAAAAGTCGATAGTCTGTGTCCCAGATCAGAGAATTTTCATACACGGAAGCAGTCCAATCAATCATCAAAGGAGTATCGGAATGATTTTGACTGTCTAAGGCGATCAACCAAAGCGAAGCACTAAGTACCAACGGGGTTGTGTTGTAGTCCCCTTTAACGCACCAAGTATTCGCGTATGCCTGTCCCATCGCCTCTTGGACTCGCCGGTCTACAAGCAGTCCAGCCGACATGAGAGTGCGCGTTACGATGATATGGCAGAGCAATTGTGCTTCTTCGAGGCTACTAGTGGTCTCTCCAGTTGGCAGCGTGACGGCCGATAAGACTGACTCCGTGAATCCACCGAAGGTCGCCGATATTCCCTCTGAACTTCCATACGCGGTTGGTATCCCCTGAGACTCTAGTAGGATATCTAGATCTGATAGATCTTCGAGGTTGTTGCCGTCCCGCAGCCCGGGCCAAATTTCAAGAGCAACGTCAACAGGATTTCTTTGTTCAGAGATCATTAGCAGTATATAGGCCTCGATGATTAGTATTAGTCCACAACAATTCTAATCCTATCAGGGACTGCGTATGCGGATATTCACTATTTCTATTCTCATTTTATTTATAGGGTGCGCTGTGGAAGACACTAGCGAATCATCTGGCTCAGATCGAACGATGCCGCCGCCGGCAACTGACATGTCAGGGGCTGCTCCCAGTGAAAAATATTTGAATTCGAGTACAAATGCCAATCCGAATAGAGAGCTACCAGCTATAAGATTTTTCCGAAATCAAACTTTTATTGCCACTTTGCCTGTGGAAGTCCCGCCAGCCTCCGAATACTCAATAGGTCTTTCGGGCAGAGATGTGTTGGGAGAGCAAGGAATGCTCTTTTGGTTTGTCGAAGAGACTGATGCTCCCTTTTGGATGGTAGATACGTTCTTTGATCTCTCCATCGCCTGGATCGGCTCCGATAAGTCAATTCTAGCAATAGACTCAATGTATGCCCAAACAGAACTGTATCACTATCCCCCAGCACCCTATCTATATGCTCTCGAGGCTCCATTAGACTGGTATCAGCAAAACGGAGTTGAACCTGGAGACAGGATTGAGTTTCCGCCAGATATCCTTAGAATACTGTTGAATGGAAAGTAGAGTAGTGAGGGAATCATGACTAGGCGAGTAGACGTTGAATTCAAAGATGTAAGACTAATGGGCTATCTTGCTGAGCCCGATGGCGAACCCAAGGCTGGAATAATCGTCATACAAGAGTGGTGGGGCCTAACTCCAGATATTGAAGAAATTGCTGACCGATATGCGGCTGAAGGTTTTTTTGCATGGGCGCCCGACGTGTATCATGGTGAGTCGACTGATGAGCCTGATGAGGCTAGGAAACTTGCGATGTCGATGGAAAGAGACGTGGCCGCAATCGAAATAGACGCGGCGATTAGATATATGAAAGAAGAGCGTGGTATCGGGCGAGTAGGATGCGTAGGCTATTGCATGGGCGGTGGCCTGACCTTAGCCACCGCTATACGGCCCACATCCAATGTGGATGCTGTGCATGTCTATTACGGTGGTGGCATGCCACCCTCAGAACAAATCTCGCAGATTAGCGCGCCTGTTTTGGGCTCCTATGGAGCTTTGGACGAGGGAATACCAGAAGAACAGGTCAATATGCTCCGTAGCACGCTCACAGCGGCAGGAGTGAGTAATGACATAACATTGTATGAAGGGGCAGAACACTCCTTTTTCAACGACACCAGACCGTCATTTCATCCTGAAGCTGCTGGTGATTCTTGGGAAAAGTCAGTTGCTTGGTTTTCAAAGTATTTAAGTTAGGAACTGTATGTCGGACATGACAATAGTGGCTAAGTTGTTAGATGATTTTGGTGATAATTGGCATTGGGTCATTCTGCACGATGTCGAACCTCGTAGTGAGCAACAATTCTGGGCGTCTCATATCGATACGGCCTGTGGGGTAATCCTTGACGAAGGTGGTTCGGTTGCTGAACTCGTGGACACAGGGGCTCCTGCCGAGCCAGACTGTCCTCTATGTCTCTCCGGCGTTTCTCCTAGTGGTAATGCAGCAGTGCAGGTGGCTGAGGAGATAATGGAGGAAGCACAACATGCTCCAATTTCATAAAGTTTTAAGGAACACTTTCCGATTAGCTTTTGGCGAGCGTTCTAATCTCTTCGAGCACTTTCAGTAATTCATCATCATCGGGTCCGGCCTCATCCGGTATGTGATAACCCACAAACGCATCTACAACTGATCTATGATCATCGATTACATAGTCGGGCATGATCGTCACACCTAGGGCAGGTAGTTTTTCATGATGATTATCGAGAGGCTTTATGAAATAATCCTCGACCATTCCGTCTAGTTCGTGGCGTCTCATATCCCAGCGTCGGATTCCTACCCCAGACCAAATGTATATAGTGTGGCCCTCTTCACGAAGTGCTTCAAACACTTCCCGCGTGTGGTTTCTTAATTTCCCGTTCCACATTATCAGCGTGTTGTCGACATCAAAAAATACGTTGAGTTTCTTTGTTTCTGTCTCCGCAGTTTGATCCTGGTCTGTCATGAGTTCTCCACTCTAAGTGATTATTTTCGCTATTCCGCAAGAAAAGTTTCTATTAATCGGTTGAATTGATCTGGATCTTCAAAATAAAGAGAGTGTCCAATGTTTGGTATTTCCACGTACCGAGAATTCGGTGCCAAGTCGGCAAAAGTTTTTATAAGGGGTGGCGGAATAACAATATCCTCTGAGCCCACAATCGCGAGTACGGGGATGTCCAGACTTGCCAGGGATTCTGGTGTGGGGCTCATATTGTTAG
>DEAP01000052.1 GCA_002348225.1 Dehalococcoidia bacterium UBA2979 | reverse complement strand
GCGGATCTACTAGGTATTCCATTCGATACTGTTACTCAGGCTGGCCTTTTCCCAATTGCCTATACCAAGGGCACAGATTTTAAGTTGGCGAAAAGACTTCCTGGTTCTGATTTGAGCCACTGGGACGAGTGGTAGGACGACCGGATTCTACGAGTACCGTCCTGTGGTTGCTCTTCGTTGCCGCGCCCACTCATGGGATGTTTCGTCACTTGCCCAAGTAATAGCGTTACCGATCAGTTTTCCGTATATGGGTTCAGCGTACTGCGATGGGCCATCCCCGAACTGGATATAAGCAACTGGTGAATTACCTGCGTGTTTTACCCAGCCAACAAGGTTACTGCCGGTGGGATGCGCCCATCCTTCGTTATTGTTTCCTTTTCCGCGTATAGCTAAATCCGCTGAATAAAAGTTGTCGGGGGTGAAAGAGTGCTGAGAGCGAAGGATCGGGTCGACAAGGTCTTCCATCACCGGTAGAAGGTAGGCTTCGTCGAGAATTTCGAATGATGGCGGTATGCCTGCAACGATTGGATGGTCAGGGTCAACTACGTCGATGACTTGTTCGACTTCATGGCGGTAACCTGAATCGGGGTAATCGACTCCTTGGAGTTGTGCCGGCTGATAATGAAATCTTCCCCCAATGACATGGGCCCATTCTTCCCAGTTTGGCCAACCCGCAATAGCGTGGTGCAAAAAGACCATCCCTTTGCCTTGCTCTAGAAGAGCTCGACTTCCTTCTACCATGCTTTCGGGGGGGTCGTGGAACGTTACAGGGTCGATGCCGCTTGTCCGTTCGGAAGAATCGGCAAACTCGATTCCTGGCATGTCGTACATAACGAAAACATCCCACGGTTCTGCCGCATCAGGGTCAAAAAAATGTTGTGCAGCGGGCTGTTCTACGTGGGTGTATTCTGTGACGCAACTATCTTCATCGGCTACGAGTTGATCAAAAATACGAAAAAATTTGTCTTTGTGGAATGGGTGCCCTTTGGTCATTAAAAGCACTCTGGTCATGGAGGAAATCTAACACAATGAGGCGTATTGAGAAACATTCAGGTAGCGTGCAATCATGCAAGACCCTGAAATAATGCCCGAAAAAATCACGGCTCTGCTTGAGGCGAATGGAGCTTCTGACATCACAGTAGGTGGGTATGAAGCAATGACAGGAGGCTACTCGCGGCTTATGGCCCAGTTTGAGGCCGCCTTTACCATCGATGGAACCAGCGAATCTGGAACGTATGTTTTGAGAGGCGACCCTCCTGAAGGAACAGCGATTATTGACACTGACCGTACACAAGAGTTCGAAGTGCTCCAGGCGGTGAAACCGCATTTAAGTACTCCTGCAGCACGATTTCTTGATAGCGACGGAACGCACATTGGAACACCCGCTCTCGTCCTTGATTTCACCACTGCAGAATCAACTCTGCCCTGGATCGAACAAAACGGCGTATCGTCTCTTCCTGAGAAACTTGCTGAACTAGCCGGAGCTGTCCATACGATTCCTGTTGATGATCTACCGAGCAGCCTCCAGAGACCTGCATCCGGTGACCCATTAACCGACCAGATCGCTATGTGGAAACACACCGCCCACGAGCATGTGGAAGCACTTCCTATATTCCACTACGTGGCGAGCTGGCTTGATACCCACAGGCCACCTTCTGTCCCTGTATCTTTGGTCCACCATGATTTCTCTACGGCGAACATGCTCGTCGACGACCAGGGCGATCTTGTCGTCATCGATTTCGAACTGGCAAGCATTGGAGATCCTCGTGAAGACTTGGGCTATTTCAAAGCATATGCACAAGCGGCTCCTCCGGATATTATCGATGAGAATCCAGAAGCATTTCTCAACAGGTACAGGGAAATCACTGGATTTAGCGAAGATCAAGTCAATCCGGCTGTTTTGACGTACTTCCTCGTCCTTGGGGTAATTGGTGTTGTGAGCCAACTATCGGCTACTGGTTCCGAAATGGCGCGGGGAAATACATCCGCAACAAATATCGCTTTCTCGCTTGATGGGTTATTGTTCGGGCAAGCGGCGTGGATGGCGGCAACTGACGCTTTAGAAGCCGCACTGGATGGAGAGGAATAAGGATGCTGACCCAACCAACAACTGACAAAATACTTCTTGCTATAGCTGACGACCTTAACGCAGTCGTAGCTCCTGCTATCGAAGATGAACAAGCCAAAGTATTACTTGGGCAAGCTGAGCAGCTTCTTCGACGATTAAGTCGCCGGAGCGCATCAGAAATAGCGTGGATGGTAGAGGAAATTGCGCAGATAGAAGACGCTATTGGACAAGAACGCAGTCAAGTCGATGGAGAGAGTTTACTTCTCTGCGATGTGGCGGAACGTTACTCACAGGCCTCCCAAGCATTAGCCGAAGCGATTGATGAAGCGTTTGAGTCCGGAGATAGCCAAAAACTCGGGGAGCTCAAACAAGTCTTAACATCACGAATCGCAAGANNATGGAGAGGAGTAAGGATGCTGACCCAACCAACAACTGACAAAATTCTTCTTGCTATAGCTGACGACCTTAACGCAGTTATCGCTCCTGCTATCGAAGATGAACAAGCCAAAGTACTACTCGGGCAAGCTGAGCAGCTTCTACGACGGTTAAGTCGCCGGAGCGCATCAGAAATAGCGTGGATGGTAGAGGAAATTGCCCAGATAGAAGACGCTATTGGGCAAGAACGCAGCCAAGTCGAAGGAGAGAGTTTACTTCTCTCCGATGTGGCGGAACGCTACTCTCAGGCCTCCCAAGCATTAGCCGAAGCGATTGATGAAGCGTTTGAATCCGGAGATAGCCAAAAGCTCGGGGAACTCAAGCAGGTCTTAACATCACGAATCGCAAGAGAACAGGAAATCCTAGGACAACTTGATCTCGTCGGCAGAGGTTAATAGTTCAAGAACGTTTCATAAGATATTGAAAATAGAAGGGGAAGTAACAAATGTTTAACTTCGAAGGAAAAACAGTACTAATTACAGGAGCGAGCTACGGGCTCGGAGAACAATTCGCTTATTCATTCGCAGAGGCTGGCGCTGATCTAATTCTCACAGCACGTACGGAAGATTTGCTTCAAAATGTGGCAGAAACTTGCAGAGAAAAAGAAAGTAAAGTCACAGCTATCACTGGCGATGTTTCCATAGAAGAAGACGTGAAAAACGTAGTTAGTACAGGTATCGAAGAGCATGGAAGGATAGACGTCCTTGTCAACAACGCAGGCATAGCTGATATGCGCGGCGTCGCTCCAGAACACTTTGATAGTGAAACGTTTAATCAGATTGTTTCTGTCGACCTCGTTGGAGCTTTCTATTACGCCCGAGAATGCGGCCGACATATGTTAGAAAACGGGTCGGGTTCTATCGTCAACATCGGATCAATACTTGGAAGCGGCGGAAGTGAAAACGGTGTGATTGCCTACAGCGCTGCAAAGGGAGGGCTACGAAACATGACCCTTCAGCTCGGTACCGAATGGGCGGATAGAGGAGTCCGAGTAAACGCGGTCTCCCCTGGATTCATTGTGACCGAGATGACAAGAGTTGCTTTGGAAGCGATGGGAATCGATAAATGGATCGCAAGTCGAACTCCGATGCGTCGAGTAGGTGAATCTCAAGAAGTAACTAATGCAGTGATGTTCCTTGCATCAGATCTGGCCAGCTACATAACCGGCGTCGACCTTCTCGTTGACGGCGGAACTAACGCGATAAACGGGAGCTTCCAGATCCCGCCAATTCACCATGAATGGAATGTTGACACGCCGATGATTCCAACATCCTACGAGCCT
>DEAP01000006.1 GCA_002348225.1 Dehalococcoidia bacterium UBA2979 | reverse complement strand
TACGGAGTCCCCCGGGGGGGGGGTCGTAAACTTTGTTTTTGCCCAAGGGTGTTACTTTTTGAGGGGAACTACAGTTTGGCACTGAATACCAGATCGGCTGGAGATCGTGAACGACCATCGCTAAGAATAGCGATGCAAGTGTTTGCTTATCGGAACTATAGACTTCTCTGGTTGTCCTCAGCAGTGGCGATGCTTGGCATGCAAGCTCAACAAATCATACGCGGTATGCTTGCCTGGGATCTCACTGGTAACTTCACGATGTCCGCATTTTTGGTACTGTCTTTTGGACTTCCGTTGGGTTTATTTTCGTTACTCGGAGGAGCCTTGGCCGATCGCTTTGAGAAACGGAACCTCATTTTGCTGTCCCAGGCTGCATCGGTCTGTATAGCCGCGGTGACTGGTATTTTGGTGCTCACTGACTTGATCAATTTCTGGCTACTTTTTGCGATAGGCTTAATTCAAGGTAGCTTTGTTTCAATTGGCATGCCTTCACGAACTCCTTTGATGATTGACACGGTTCCTGAGCAGCAGAGATTGAGCGCAGTAGCTCTTTCGATGATGCCAATGACGGCGATGAGAGCGATCGGCCCAGCACTTGGTGGTTTAGTTGCTGGTTTTGTAGGGTTCGAGTGGGGGTACTTTGGAGTCTCATTTTGTTATTTGCTATCGGTAGCGACGGTACTTCTGGTACCTACCGGGATAGGACAAGCAGATAGAGATTTGAGTTCGGATTCGACATCGAGATCAAATCAAAATTTGTTCGGTTCCATAGGAAGCGGTTTGAGTTTCGTATTCACAAATGCTGGTATCCGAAGGTTAGTCATCATGATGATGATTATTGGTGCCATAGGAATGCCGCTTCAAACACAGTTCCCGGGATTTGTAGAGAGTGAGCTAATGCCGGCGAACTCAAACTGGCAATTTTGGGCAGGTGCTATGGTTGCGATTGGCGGACTAGGTGGCTTAATCGGATCTATTTTGGTCGCAAGGTTAACCCAATCAAATAGGAAACCAATGATTCAGTGGATTGCCGGCATCATAGGCAGTCTCAGTATTGCTAGTATTTGGATCTTTTCCTCGTTTGGTTTTGTTGGCGTGATCATGCCTATATTCATCTCCGGTGGAGCTATGACCGCGTTCATGGGTGTCAACCAGGCAATGATGATGGATGAAGCGCCCCCTGAATATAGAGGTCGCGTGATGAGCCTGTTTATGTTTTCGATGGCCTTTCTATCTCTTAGTGCCGCGCCGATGGGCAGAATAGCTGACGTCATATCAGCTGCGACTTTGTTTGGCATTTTAGGTCTACTGATGGCAGCCCTGCTAGTGGTGATCGGACTGTCGAGTCGAGCTAAGACATTTGGAATCGAGGCGGTTAAATCACCTCGGAATGGTCCAGCAAGAGATTTGATCTCGACGACTCCTGCCGAGCTAACTGATCGATAAAATGGCCGGCCACAAGTCAGTAGCGCCATGACCATGTTCGCTGATGGATTTTTCATAATCACTATCAAAACATCGGTCTCTGGTTTTATTATCCTCTTACTATGACTCACGTACTCGCTATCGACCAAGGTACTACTTCTTCAAGAGCAATTCTTTTTGACCAGCATCTCAACGCGGTAGACATGGAGAGTATCCCTGTCACTCAATATTTCCCTCATGAGGGATGGGTTGAGCACGATCCGGAGGAACTTTTTCAGGGTGTACTCGCTACTGCTCAATCGGTCATTACAAGAAATGATGCCCTGATCGAAGGTGAACTTCTTGTGGGAATTACTAATCAGCGGGAGACGGCTATTGTCTGGGATGTTTACACGGGTCAACCCGTGTATCCAGCGATTGTTTGGCAATCCAGACAGACAATCGATATTTGTCAGGATCTACGAGTCAGAGGTTTGGCGCAGGTGGTAAGAGAAAAAACAGGACTAGTTATTGACTCGTATTTCTCCGCGTCAAAATGGAGGTTTATACTCGACGCAATCCCGGACGGTCAGGACCGAGCAGATCGAGGTGAACTGCTTTTTGGGACCGTTGATAGTTGGTTGATCTGGAGACTCACTGGAGGCAAGCACTTTACCGATCAGACCAACGCGTCACGCACGATGGTTTGGAATATTCACAGTGAGGATTGGGATGAAGAATTACTCAGAGAACTGGATCTACCGAGACAATGTTTTCCGGAAGTCCTAACTTCTGGAGGTTTATTTGGCTCCATACCCGAGAGCATTCTCGGGCGGCGAGCAACGATTCGTGCAGTCGCAGGCGATCAGCAGGCTGCCTTGTTCGGGCATGGCTGTTTCACTCAAGGCCAGGCTAAAAATACTTACGGGACTGGGAGCTTCATCCTTGCAATTGCTGGAGACACTCAGCCTGAGTTACTCGACGGAATTATTACCACCGTAGCTGCATCATCTTCAAGACAGAAAAAGCAATATGTTTTGGAGGGGTCGATATTCTCTGCTGGTTCGACAGTTCAGTGGCTGCGAGACCAGCTTGGATTTTTTGAAGAAGCTGCGGAAACGGCAGAAATTGCGTCTGCCCTCGATGATAGTGGAGGAGTTGTCATGATCCCAGGCTTCACTGGCTTGGGTTCACCGCATTGGGACGAAGAGGTACGAGGGGCATTTCTAGGGATTAATCGTGATACGAATAAGTTCCATTTAATACGAGCGGGACTCGAAGCGATTGCTCATCAGACGAGTGATGTAATAGACACTTTTGTTCGAGCCGGCTATGAGATATCTGAACTGCGTGTCGACGGAGGTGCAGCAGCAAACGATTGGTTGATGCAGTTTCAGGCGAATATTCTGGATATCCCGATTCTGCGTGCGGAGTTTCTGGAAAATACAGCGAGAGGTGTCGCAGGGATGGCCGGAGTCGAGGCAGGCATTATTGATTCAGGTGTGATGTCTAATCGACCGGGAGGAACTATTTTTACAAATGAGATTGATCCTGAGACCCGTCGAATTTCCCGGGAGCGATGGGCGCACGCGTTAAAGACGGTTCGGGAATTCAAATGAGTGAATAATACGTAGCGTGGCTTTATCCATTACGTTACACTTGTGATCCTAATAAAGAGATTTGATTCGCCAAGGAGCAATGTATGGATTGGAACGATAGTCCCGAGCAGGCAAACTTTAGAACTGAAGTCAAAGAATTCATCGATGGTAATCTCCCGCAGCGCTATCAGCGCGATGAACTTGGGTTCCCTTCAGACGCCTCGTGGGTAGAGGATCGCCGATCAGCTGACGACACTGAGTCCGGTCCGGCAAGAAATTGGGCGGATGCTCTGGGTGATAGAGGATGGGTCGCTCCACAATGGCCAACAGAATATGGCGGGGCTGGTTTAACCACGATCGAGCAGTTTATTTTCAATATGGAGATGACTGATGCAGGTGCCCCAAGTATTGGCGGCTCAGGAGTGGCGATGCTAGGTCCGACTTTGATCGTCCATGGAACTGAGGATCAGAAGAAACAACACCTGCCGAAAATTCTCAATGGTGAGGTGGTGTGGGCACAGGGCTATTCAGAGCCTGGCTCGGGATCTGATTTGGCGTCCCTGCAGACTCGAGCAGTCAGAGATGGCGATGAATATACGCTGAATGGGCAGAAGATTTGGACTTCAGGGGCGCATAACGCAGATTGGTTTTTTGCTTTAGCAAGAACTGACCCAGATGCGCCAAAGCATCGGGGTATATCTTTTCTTTTGATGGATGGCAAGACTCCGGGACTGTCTGTGCGTCCTTTAATAGATATGGGCTGGGGACACGTTTTCAATGAGACTTTCTTTGAGGATGTGAAAGTCCCCGCTGAGAATAGGGTGGGTGAAGAAAACCGAGGCTGGTATGTGGGAGCAACTCTCCTTGATTTTGAGAGGTCCAACATTACTGGTGCGGTAACCGCACGACGTTCTATTAGTCGGCTTATCGAATACGCACAGGGAGATGGTTCTGAAAGATCTCGACTTGATGAATTCCCGAACCTGAAATATGAAGTCGCTGATCGATTCATTGAAAGTGAAGTAATGTTTAACTTTTCTTTCCGAATTGTCTCTATGCAGGGAAGAGGATTGATCCCAAACTATGAGGCATCTACTTCGAAGTTGTTTAATTCTGAGCTCAGCCAAAGACTGGCAAATACAGGAGTAAAGACTTTTGGCCTCTACAGTAACTTGTGGGATGAAACGGACTCACGGTCGGTTCTCAAAGCATCCTTCACGCAGTCGTATGTCTCGAGCGTCAGTGCGACGATAGCTGCTGGAACAAGTGAAATTCAGCGAAACATCATCGCAACCAGAGGGTTAGGTCTACCGAGAGGCTAAGTAATCAAAACGAGATATAATAAATAAGAGAGACGAATAAACATAACCGCTGATCGGGATTAGTTAAAGAGACTGATCTCCAAAGGCCATGGTGGGCGGAGGTAATGTGCCTAACTACGAACTGACATGTATTTTTCATCCTAGTCTTAGTACGGACGAGGTAGGCTCTGGAGTCGCAAGAGTTGAGCAGGAAATAGCTCAGCATGGTGCTGTCTTGAGTACAGACATATGGGGACGAATGAGATTGGCATATCCGATCGAAAAAGTCCTTGAAGGTACCTATGTTCACTACACTATCGACATCCCCGGACAGGCGATATCTGCATTGGAGAGATGGTTACACCTCCAAGAGAACATCTTGAGGCATCTAGTGGTGAAAGGCATAACAGAGTACGAAAAAACTCCGACTTCCATAGCACAGGGAGCTAGAGAGCGCGTCGTGTCTCCTTCGAGATTCGCGCCAGCTGCAGGGCAATCAGATATGGAATCAGACGATCAAGAGTTAACCGGAGATACAGAAGATTCGGTCAGCACCGACGGAGAATTGGAAACAGTCGAAGCTTCGGCGACCTCAGAGATTGAAGCGCCCATGGAGATAGATGCTTCCGCAGAAGTTGAGAAAGCTGATGAGTAGCGATACATTAATTCTGAAGGTCATTCGCGATGCTAAATAAATGTCAGATAATTGGTCACTTGGGGGCTGATCCTGAAATGCGAAACTCAGCCAGTGGCGCACTGGTTGCTACTTTCAACGTAGCAGTGAATTACTGGTTCCGAGATTCTGATGGGGCTAGTCAGGAGCAAACGGAGTGGTATTCAGTGGTGGTGTCCGGGCGTGAGGCAGAACTGTGCCAACAGTATTTATTTAAGGGCAGTCGAGTTTACTGTGAGGGACCCAACAGAACACGCCAGTATCAGACACAAGAAGGTGAACTACGTTACGTGACAGAATTGTACGCAAGATCAGTGAAATTCTTATCACCACGATCTGCGAGCCCAGGAACAGGTCCATCAGAATCTTCTTTTGAAAGTGATGGGGCGGAGCCGTTCTAAGATGACCAATGAACACGTGGCCGACAGTTCTTTTTCTGATACCGACGGTGGTCACCAGTCAGTTCCTAGGTCGTATCTTACTCCTACGTCTGATATTGCTGGCGATCTTGGTGGAAATCAATCACTTAATAACTGGGTGGTTATAGGTACTGTTTCGACTGAAATAGATCTAACTGCGACCCAGTCGGGTGCGCTCGTCGCAAAACTCGGGATACTTGTAGAACACTACTATCAGACAAGGGATGGGAATAGGCGAGAAGAGTCTGAATTTATAAATACGGTCATATTCGGTGATCGAGCTGGCGAGGCAGCACAAATGCTAGCGCTGAATGAAAGAGTGTATGTCGAAGGAAGACTAGATCAGAGATCTTTCGAAGTAGAGAACGGATCCAGGCAATATGTAACTGAACTGATTGCTAATTCGATATGGTCGTTGGATACTCCGACTGAAGTTGATTCGACAAAAATGCATCTCGATGTTCAGGATCCCAGAGGGGATGTTATTCCATCCATGAATTCGATCATGTTGATCGGTAATCTGGGACAAGATCCCGAATTGTCATACACGGCAAATGGGGTTGCACGCACTCAGCTCTCACTGGCGACGAATAGGCGTGTACGTCGTAACGAAGAATATGAGGATGAGACCACTTGGCATCGTATAACTCTTTGGAGACGAAATGCTGAAAATGCTGCACAGTACTTGCAGCGTGGTAGAAGGGTGCTCGTTGAGGGTAATGTGAGCTCGTATAAATATACTGATGATGAAGGTCAGGAGCGAGTATTTACGTCGGTTCAGGGCCAGAGAATACAGTATTTGACTCCTCAACAGACTGGCGGTGAACCAGCTCGAAATAATGGACCGTCTGAGGTCGGTCCCGTAGGTGCATTGGATCCGGATGATCTACCGTTTTAGGTCGAAAATTACTTTGCGTAGTTGAATGAGATGAGGTGGAAAATGACTGAAGAAGATTCTCGAAGCTCGGATTTTGGGGAGCGCGGCGGATTCCGCCGGTCCTTTCGCCCACGGGGTTGTGAGTTCTGTAAACGGAAGAATGGTCGCCAGATAGACTACAAGGACATCGACACACTCAAGCGCTACATTAGCGAGCGCGGAGCAATCGAGCCAAGAGGAAAGCTAGGAGTATGTTCTCGCTGTCAGGGGACGCTAACTCTGGCGATAAAGCGAGCTCGCCATCTTGCACTTCTACCCTACACCAGTGATCACATGCGAGTAGCTGGTGTGGATTTGGGTAGAAGCCGATCCTATAACTAAATAGGAGCTTTTTAGTCGGTGGACGAACCTAGTAAACAAAATATATTTAAAGCGATAGTTATGGGACTTCGGTCTTGGGTGACCGGTTCCAATCTGAGCCGGTCAGAAATGTTGTTATCCGGTCTTGTCGGCTTGTCCTTATTGCTGATGGTATACGCGTTGGCTTCTAACTATATTCTCGTGGGTACTCGTAGTGTTCTGACCATCGGTGATGAGACGAATCTTGACCGCGAAGATCTGAGGACTAAATACCAGGCCTATAGCCAAATGAATTCCGTTGGTTCGATGTCTGAATTGTCGAAATTCATGGAAGAGGTCAAAAATAGAGAGGTGATTAGAATCCTCGGGACCGAACAGTTGGGCGTAGTTTCTTCTTCTGAACTCTATTCAGCTTCTCTCAAAGAATTAAATTTGAGTGACGCAGAGAAGTCGCGTTCAGAGATTCAAAGTGAAATCGCTGACATTCTTGCTGAAGCTGATATAACCCATAGCGAATTTCATGACGAACTATCAGTGAATATATATCGTACGAAGTTTATCAATTTACTCCGTTCTGATATGCCGGACGAGGGGAATATCTATAGGCTTGATATGATTCGTGATTCGTCGAACCGGATAGATCTTCTCGTTACCGAGATCGATTCGGGAACCCAGTTTGCTGCTGCCGCGGATCGATTGGGCATGCAACTTATTGCAGCTCTTGATGGAGAAAGCTATTGGTTATCCCAGATAGAAATCGAAAATAATCTGACTTCCGATGTAGCTGATTGGGTTTTAACCGCAGAGGAGTCAGCTATTTCTAAGCCTTTTACTATTACTGATACTGACGAAGTTGCAATCTACCGGCTAAGTGAGATAAGAGTTGAGCAGTATGATCTTGCTTTATTGTCGAAGTGGGCAAACACGTTGTTCGACGGGATAGTTGCAGAGAGACGAGAGTCTTTGAGTATAAATGAGCGATTTAGCGAAGATGATCGTCTCTGGTTACTGAATGAAACTGGCTTAAAACTTAGATGACAGACAAAATTAATGACTATTTTGCAGGAGAGAATTATGACGGCTGATAACAAAATAGGGATTTCCTTTTTTGGTGCAGGTAATATCGGCAGTACGGTACTCAAGAGGCTTGCCGAGATGAGTGATGAGCAGGGAGGAGCCCTCCGTGATGTCGTTTCGGTCCGACATGTATTAGTACGCGATTTAGATCGATCGGAGCGGGAAGAAGCTGGTTTTTTCGTTGAGCCTGATCTACTCACGACGGATGTTGCAGATATTCTAAAAGATGGCAATACGCAAATCGTAGTTGAACTAATGGGCGGTGAACAACCGGCCTATGAGTACATTTCTGAGGCACTTAAGGCTGGTAAGCACGTTGTGACCGCTAATAAAGCGGTGCTGGCGAAGTTTGGCGATCAATTATTTTCGGCTGCTGCTCGTAGTGAAGTACATCTTCAATTTGAAGCTTCGGTGGGCGGAGGGATACCAGTAATATCAGCCCTCCGCAGAGATTTAGCTGCAAATGAAATATCGTCGATCGAGGCGATAATAAATGGAACGACGAATTTCATTCTCACAAAGATGGGAGCTGGCGACGACTATGAAACGGCTCTTACTGAAGCTGGGAGATTAGGATACGCGGAACCCGATCCTAGTGCTGATGTGGATGGGCATGATGCCGTTGCTAAGTCTGTGATACTTGCGATGCTAGCGTACGGGGCGATGATTAACCCGGAATCAGTTGTTAGTGAAGGTATAAGAAATTTGGTGAGCGCTGATGTCAGTGCAGCTTCAGAGCTTGGATACGTCATAAAGCTAATCGCCCGTCTCCAGTCAGAAAATGGCGAGATATCAGTGTCTGTTTTGCCGACACTCGTCGGTAAAGATACCCAACTAGGGAACGTTTCCGGTGTTACGAACGCGGTCGAATTTACTGGCGATTTAGTAGGTAAGTTATTCTACGAGGGCCCTGGTGCAGGTAGAGAAGCAACTACTTCGGCCGTGATCGCTGATCTGTTAGAAGTTATTAACGATCAGTTGAGGGGTATTCAGCCGGCACCTCTTATTCAGCCTCACCCAGTACAAGTCAAACCAAGTGAACAAATAGAATCAGGTTTCTTCTTGCGTCTAATCGTCGAGAATAGGCCAGGCGTATTAGCAGAGATATCCAGGATTCTTGCTCAAGCAAGTATTAGTATTTCCTCGGTAGTGCAGAAGGATATAACCGGTCAGGAAACTGCGTCATCAGTTCCGGATTCAGCGGAACTGATTCTCACCACTCACTCCAGTCAGAGGGGATCGGTCCTTGAGGCAGTAGAGCTGCTTGGTGAGTCAAAATCAGTGCTGCAAATAGGCAGTGTTTTACCGATGTCAAGGTGACAGCAGGTACTATTAATAGGTAACATTAATTGTGAGGTGCGATGACTACTAATTTTCTCATCGACTCGTATTCGGAATTCTTGCCTATCGATGCTGATACGTCTAGAAAATCTCTTGGTGAGGGCAACACACCCCTAGTTCGTTCAACTAATATCGGTCGTGAGATAGGGGTCCCCAACCTTTATTTCAAGCTAGAAACGATGAATCCGACTGGATCCTTTAAGGACAGAGGCATGTTTTTAGCAGTCGCAAAGGCTGTAGAAGCCAATTCCCGGTCTGTCATTTGTGCCTCGACTGGAAATACATCGGCAGCAGCATCAGCGTACGCTTCTCTTCATGGACTCAAAAGTTTTGTAGTGGTTCCTTCGGGAAAAATTGCTATGGGAAAGCTTGCTCAAGCGAGTGTGCACGGGGCATCGATCATTCAAATTCGTGGATCGTTCGATAACGCTCTGAATATAGTGAGAGAGATTTCAGACCAGTTGCAAATAGCACTGGTTAACTCGGTCAATCCTTTCCGCCTGGAGGGACAGAAGACAGCGGCATTTGAGGTGGTTGATGTGCTGGGAGAAGCTCCCGATATCTTATGTATCCCTGTAGGTAACGCTGGAAATATTTCGGCTTATTGGAAAGGATTTAAAGAATATGCCGCTGCAGGTCGAGCTAGTAAAACACCAATGATGTACGGCTTCCAAGCTCAAGGGGCTGCACCGATAGTAAACAATAAAATAATCGAAAATCCGGAGACCATTGCTACAGCTATCAGAATAGGTAATCCTGCCTCGTGGGAAAAGGCAACAAGTGCCCGCGACGAATCGGGAGGTGTCATTGATTCAGTTAGTGACGACGAGATCCTGCATGCGTACAGATATTTGGCCTCAGCGGAGGGTATTTTTTGTGAACCAGCATCAGCGGCCTCGGTTGCAGGTTTGATCAAGACGTCCCGATCAGGTGTAGATCTCAGCGAATCAACAATCGTATGTGTAATTACTGGCCATGGACTTAAGGATCCAGATACAGCCCTCTCAGTTGAGGCGGTTCAGTATGAAGTGGATCCCACGATCGAAGCGGTGGCAGAGATTCTTTCGAGTTAGAGATAATAAATATTTCAGCCATCAGTCCGATCAAGAGGGGGCATGAACATGAACGAAACAGAAATTGAATCTTCCGCGGAACATCGTTCTATCGATCGCCCGCGCGTGATCCACTTAATTGATGATCTGATTAAGGAATTGCGACTAGGGGAGAATGATGGCCTGACTGATACTCCAAGAAGGATCGCTGACATGTACTTAGAGCTCTTCAGTGGAGTCGATCAAGATCCTGAAGAATTACTCAAGGTGCAATTTGACGAGGAGCATGATGAATTGGTGATTTTGAAGGAAATTCCATTTTATTCGATGTGTGAGCATCATTTTCTTCCGTTCCATGGACAAGCTCACGTGGGGTACCTTCCTGACGGCGCGATAGTAGGTCTATCGAAACTCGCCCGTGCTGTGGAGGTTTTTGCTAAGCGTCCACAAGTTCAAGAAAGACTTACTGGACAGATTGCGGACAGTATTGAAAATGCTCTTAGCGCGAGAGGTGTTGGAGTGGTGATAGAGGCGGAACATCTCTGCATGACTGCTCGAGGTGTTAGAAAGCCTGGTGCCCGGATGGTCACGTCTGCTTTAAGAGGACGTTTACGCGACGATGTCAATTCGCGACAGGAATTCCTCCGCCTAATTGGATCCATGTAAAAAATTATGACATCTGGCACCAGCATTAATGAGTCTCCACCGCAACTCAGAGTGGCACTGATGTCGATGCATACCTCACCGACAGCTGAGCTCGGCGGACGGGAAACAGGAGGTATGAATGTATATGTCTTGGAGACTGCCAAGAGACTTGCAGGGCTCGGTATCGCTGTCGACGTGTTCGTTAGACGCGATAATCCGTCTGTTCCGGATATAGAACAAGTAGATTCTTTTTTTCGAGTAATTCATATAGTGGCTGGACCAGTTGAGCGTGTCGAAAAAGAAGACATGAGTCCACTAATTGGGGTGTTTGCAGAATCCGTCCGTCACTGGGCAGCAGAGCAAAATCTGGTCTTCGATGTGGTCCACTCGCACTATTGGTTGTCTATTGCAGCTGGCGTGATTGTTTCTAAGCACTGGGATGTCCCACATGTAGGGATGTTCCATACGTTTGGTGAAATTAAAATTTTGCATGGTATCTCCGCACATGAATCAATCGATCGTCTGAAAACCGAGTCTGAGGTGGTGTCAGTTTTGGACCGCGTGATTATTGCTAGTAGACATGAAGGGATGCTTCTAAAAGAGCTTTATGGTGTTGACGAAAGTCGTCTGGAAATCATCCCGCCAGGAGTAGATCTGAAGAGATTTTTACCACGAAATCATCTGGAGGCGAAGTCGGAACTTAACTTGCCCATGGACAGACTTATTTTGCTGGCAGGTGGGAGATTCGAGAGACTTAAAGGTCTGGATATACTTCTGGAGGCGCTAGCCAAAATAGACGGACCTAGAGAGAGGTGGCAGCTGTATTTGTTTGGAGGCAATTCTCATCCGGACTCGCTCGAAGAGCGAGAGAGACTCTTTAACTTGAGTAAGTCTCTCGGTATTCAAGAAAATGTCACATTCATGGGGTCTATAAGTCATAAGATACTGCCCAGCTACTATCAGGCCTCCGATTTAGTTATCGTCCCCTCACTTTACGAGTCATTTGGGATGGTAGCTCTTGAGGCATTGGCCTCGGCAAGGCCACTTATAGCATCGGACGTTGGTGGTTTGCCTGGCATGTTGGGTAAGTCGACTAATCCTGATCAATTGCCTGGTATTTTGATTCCTCCTTCAGACGTAATACGTCTTTCTGAAGCCATCTCTTCCGTCATGAATGGGCCCCACATCGCAGAGAAACTCTCACTGTTAGCTCGTCGACGTGCAATGGAGTATTCTTGGGATTTAATAGCTGCAGATTTGTCGAAGTTGTATCGGAGTTTGAGGTGAGGCGTGGACGCACTAGACCCAAATAAGGACCTACTCGATGAGGTTGAGGAGAAGTCAGGTAAGAGGGCTTTGTGTATCTTCGCGCACCCAGACGACCTGGAATTCACATGCGGCGGAACGGTCGCCATGATGAGTTCTAAGGGCTGGACGATTGACATCCTGGTTACTACCTCTGGTAATAAGGGTACAAAAGATCCTACTGTGACAGCCCAGCAGTTAGCGGGTGAAAGAGAAGAAGAAACCCGTGCCGCTGCGACGATCATGGGTGCAAACGAACCTAGATTCTTAGGATTCCCGGATGGGATGCTTGCATCAGATGATCGTTTGCGCGAGCTCTTAGTACTCGAAATCCGAAAGTTGCGACCTGAACTTGTCATCACTTGGGATGGCTTCCGAAGCGGTTTTAATCATCGAGATCATCGTGTGACTGGTATCTCCAGCTATGATGCCATTTATCCTGCTGCAGATGATCATCTGTTTCATCCCGATCAAAAATTACAAGGATTAAAGCCATTTAGGCCGTCGGCTATGTTGCTTGCAGGAACTGATGTTCCGGATTATCACGTGGACATAAAAGACCATATGGAGACAAAAATTGCAGCGTTGTTAGCACATGTTTCTCAGATGGGTGGACGTGACGCGAACTCTTTGAGAAAAATGTTTGCTGACAGATTAGCTGCAGTCGAAAAAAATGACGTCGCAGATTCTCTTCCGCCGTTGCGTGAATCGTTCAAAAAAGTAATTTTGCGGAGATAATTTTCAGGAGCACGCGTTTAACATTTCTCAGGCCAGAGATGCCATCGTTTTCGGCAGTATTTGTGGGCATTGTGGAGCGAAGCGCTTGCACTTAGCACCAAAGAACCGATAGTATTTTTGACCTGCGCAACTATTGATTGAATTTCAATTTGCTGTGTGAAATAAATCCTCTATGGGATGTTTAGTAAAATTTATTAAGTGTTTGGGGAAGTGCCTATGCCGACCATAAATCAGTTGGTCCGCAAGCCGAGAAAAAGGAAGCTGAGCAAGACGAAGTCTCCTGCTCTTAGGCTTCGTTTTAATACTCTTAAGAATAAAATGCTGCGTGAGCCCACAGGGGCTCCTCAGAAGCGCGGTGTGGTAACACAGGTGCGGACTGTGACTCCAAAAAAACCGAATTCTGCGCTTAGAAAAGTAGCAAGAGTGAGATTATCCAACGGGCTAGAAGTAACTGCTTATATCCCCGGGGAGGGGCATACACTGCAGGAACACTCGGTAGTTTTGGTCCGTGGCGGACGAATCCGAGATGTCCCGGGAGTTCGATATCAAGTTATTCGTGGTGCCCTCGACGCCACTGGTGTCGAGGGACGTCAACGTAGTCGAAGCAAATACGGTACCCGCAAGAGCTAGATTTTGGAGTTTTCCCTATGAGACGTAATAGCGCCCCGACACGTTCTACTCTGCCGGACGCCAGGTATCAAAGCCAGACGGTCACGAAATTGATAAATGGGATAATGAAGAGTGGTAAGAAGTCGACAGCTGAAGGGCTGGTTTACGGTGCATTTGATCGCATTGAGGAAATTAGTGGACGTCGCGGTCTAGATGTATTTGAGATTGCTGTGAGAAATGTCACACCAACTGTTGAGGTGAAGCCGCGCAGGGTAGGTGGTGCAACATACCAGGTTCCTATCGATATAAGGGCGGAGAGGCGTGAAACACTGGCACTCCGGTGGATACGTGATGCTGCGAGGACTCGGAATGGTCGCTCATATGTGGAAAAACTTGCCGCTGAGTTGTTAGATGCAGCAGGAGACCAACCAGCCGGTGCAGCAATAAGAAAAAAGGACGAGACACACAGAATGGCGGAAGCTAATCGGGCATTCGCCCACTATCGTTGGTAAGTTGAGTTTATATCGAGTTAACGCTGAAGAATGTTCAGCGTTTTCCTTTTTTGAGGCGAATAATTGTGCTATCTGTTGGTAATTTAGTGTAAGGGAAGTTTAATAGTGACTACTGCCACCACACCGGTAAAATCCATGGATAACTCTTTGAGCTCAATGCGGAATATTGGGATTATTGCTCATATTGATGCTGGGAAAACTACTGTCACTGAGCGGATCCTCTTTTACACAGGCCGTACCCACAAAATTGGCGAAACTCATGATGGCAATACCACAATGGATTGGATGGAACAGGAGCAAAAAAGAGGAATAACAATTACATCTGCAGCAACAACTT
>DEAP01000024.1 GCA_002348225.1 Dehalococcoidia bacterium UBA2979 | reverse complement strand
CAAAGGGATTCAGCTCCAGTACCCCTAGTCCCTGTTTGTTGGGGGTCCATTTATACAAAATCTCTGTGAGAAACGGTTACACTCTTCGGACAAAGCGCAGCGAGGAGACGAATATGAGTTATGCAAGAATCAATATGGTCGAGTTTACTTCAGCAGAAAATGCAAAGACTTTTGCAGACGACTACGCGGCGAACGCTGCTGCTGAATTCCCTGAAGCTGAAATATTGCTAGCAGTGACAACAGGTGACGCGAGCGCCGTGCTTACTTCGGTCTACCCTGACAAAGATGCTTTTGACCGTTCGGCTGCAGCTAGAGCCGCGAGGGGGGAAGCTAATCAAGATAAGATCAAAGGTGAAATCGTGGTACACGAGGGCGAGGTTACTCTCAGCCATACTAAGTGAAGCTAGATGGCAGAAGAGGGATTTGTTATTGGTTTGGTGTTGCATACTGACCAATAACGGTAGGGGCTTACGGTAAGCAAATCTAAGTGATCACATGTTGAACTAGGCGCAGCTGCTCGTCTGGGAGGACTAATGCCCCTGATCACCGTGGATGCGGCCCGCGCGCGTAATGAGAACCTAAGCCATAGGGCATTTATAGGAGTTTGTTCAAACACATGTTCTAACTTTGACTGACTGTCCCACTGTAAATTCACTGTAATTCACTGTAATCCGTAGTACATCCGTTCCATGAATCAGCGCATCAAGGTGCGCATCAAAATGATCTAGGTGAGGGGTGCAATGCTTGGGCGAACATGAGATCAACTTTGCTGCTGCTCAGGGTGACATGCGTACCAATCTCAGGCGGTCGACCTAGGAAGCAATCACTGAATAACTTCAATGCTCTCGGGTCTCCTGATTCCACTTACTCCATCAGACTGCTTAGCCATCGGTCAAATAAATTATTTTCAATAACTGTCTGGGCCAGCATTCCCCGAACTCGACTACAAGCAAAAAAAGACTGCAAAAGATTCTCCGTTGGCTCTGGGGACTGAATCACTCATTGGCTGGTGTTGGCTCATGGTCGCTAGAGAGGTCGAAAACGGAGTTGTGTACAAAGAGTGCAGGGGCTTCTCACTACCGCATAAAGACCCGCACAGTGGCCATGACGTGGATGGCTGTGGCCGTCTGGTCCCGAGTCTTAACGGGAAGAATAACCCTCAAACTGTATGCAGTAAGAACTGTTCCGCAAGAGCTGATCGCGCTGCTAAAAAAGCAGCTAAAACCCCTAAGAAATAAGGTATTTTGTAGGGTTTTGCCACCAAATTGCCACCAATAGGGGCACTTACCACCACACCTAGAACCTGTACCCCTTGCTATTACTAGGGTTTAGGGGAATGTACGCCCACAAATCACAATAAGAGAGTACTATTGTCATGAAGTCGTATAGGTGGGAGCCCATGGCAGTTGATTCATATAGATATTTACCAAGATCATTCCGAGAAGGATTCGAGGGTTTTCCGGTTCAGGAGACCGAGGTCGTTCAGGCGGAATTGGATCGTGACTTATCACAGGCACGCGTGGCGGTATTAACTTCAGCTGGATTGTTCTTAAAGGACAGCCAAGAGCCGTTCGACGTGGAGACAGAAATAAAGAACCCGACCTGGGGCGATCCAACGTACCGGGAGATTCCCCGTGATGTCCGACAGGAACATATCGGTGCTGAGCATCTGCATCTGAACACTCGAGATTTTTTTGTTGATTTCAATGTGGCGTTACCAATTGATAGATTGAAGGAACTGGAAACTGAAGGAGTGATTGGATCATTGGCGGATATCAACTATTCGTTTATGGGTTTCCAAGAGGACGGTACGCTTGACTGGAAGGAGAAATACGGCCCTCAACTTGTGGGGAGTCTCAAACAACAAGGAGTGAATGCTCTTATTCTGGCTCCGGCCTGACCTGATTGCTGTAAGAACGTGCCCGTGTTGGCACGGATTGTGGAAGAAGCTGGTATACCCACGGTAGTGGTGACCATGATGCCTGACACCGCAGCGAAATATGCTTTGCCAAGAATTGTAGGTGTCCCGTTTCCTTTTGGACATGCGTTTGGTTCCCCTGGAGACGCCGATACTCAGAAAGAAGTGGTCACGGCTGCGTTGGATATGCTGAATAATAATTCTGAGACTAGACGAGACCTTGATCATCTAGTCTGGCCACAAGACGATCGGACCGCTTACAAGGACTGGCAACCGGAAATTCCAAGCCCGATCGTGACATATAACGCGGCTCGACGGGCTGAAATCGAGGAGAAAAAGAGCGGATAGGTGAGTCGCTTCCTTTTATCAGAGTTTATTTACGAGCGGTATAGCGATCGCTTGGATCGGGCAGTAAGTGATGCTAGTGTTCGACGAGGCTTGGATATCCAGTTCGAATTCATACCGGAAGACGGTTCAAGATTAGATACAGATATTCTTCCTGAGATCATTGGGGGGTATTTTTCAACTGACATCAGGGAAAATGATTTGGGTCGCCCATTTTTTGGAGCTGTGACTCGTTCTGAAAATCTCGAATGGCTGCATGTTGCTCATGCTGGAACCGATGACCCGGTGTTTCAGAGCTTGTTTGAACGAGGGGTGAAGATTTCGAATTCATCAGGTTCAGCAGCCGAGCCGATAGCATTGACTGCATTTGCTGCGATACTCGCTCTTGACCGCGGACTGCCTCAGTTCGCCAAGGCTCAAAGAGAGAAAGAATGGGTTCCAAGAACTCCTGCTGAGACGCCAAGAGATCTACGAGGTCAAACGATGCTGATATATGGCTTGGGTGCTATTGGTGAAAAAATCGCTAAATTCGCAACAGCCGTTGGTATGAGAGTGGTGGGCATCAAACGATCATATCCAGGTGCTTCAGCAGCCGGTGTTATACATAAATGGGCCCCTCCTGAACATTTTCTCGATCTGCTTCCAAGCTGTGACTGGCTGGTTGTTACTGCCCCACTTACTACTGAAACACATGGGCTTGTGAGTGATGAGGTTATGAGTCAACTTCCGCGTGGCGCCTTCGTAGTGAACGTTGCGAGAGGGGCCATGCTTGATGAAGCTGCTTTGTTAACACACCTACGTAGCGGGCAAATTGGAGGTGCATATCTCGATGTGACACAGGAGGAGCCACTCCCATCAAGTTCTGACCTCTGGCACGCTCCAAATTTGATCTTGACTCCTCATGACTCTTCTCCATCTTCAGGCAATGCAGAGCGTGCCGACGAGTATTTTCTGAGTGATTTTGACCGATGGGCTAGGGGATTACCTCTCGAACGGGAAGTAACAGACCGCTAACCAGATTGATTTCACACTCAGCAAGATTTCGAGCTATGATTCTCGGGATGTCTGAAGATAACACTCAATCCAATGGCCCCTTAGCGGGTCTCAATGTCCTCGAGGTAGGTGACTGGGGTGAAGTGGCCGGCAAATTGCTGGGAGACGCCGGGGCAGAAGTCATACGGGTGGAAATACCAAAGTTAGGGTGTGCTTCAAGAGGTCATGGGCCGTTTGTCGGAGATGAACCAGGGGTGAATAGATCACTCGCCTTTGCCGCACGTAATACCAGCAAGCGTTCAGTTACTTTGAACTTAGCCAGTGCCCAAGGTCAGCAAATATTTACTGACCTGGTGTCTAGAGCTGATATTGTGATTGATAGTGCTGGTCCTGATGTTCTTAACAATAGAAATTGTGGTCATAACAAATTGCTACACGAAAACCCGAAATTGATTTGGTGTTCTATAACTGCATTCGGGTTAACTGGACCGCGTAAAGGTTGGCCATGGAACGATCTAGTATCAATGGCACTTGGCGGGCCCATGATGAGTACTGGCTATGATGATCATGATCTGCCGCCGATACGTCCTGATGGACTCCATTCGATGAATATAAGTAACGAGTATGCCATAACTGCTGTGCTTGCAGCCCTTTGGTTGGGAACCTCTATTGAGAACAACACTGGTCATTTACTAGACGTATCGGCTCATGAATGCATTTCAGCGACTACCGAGGGTTCTTTTCCCAACTGGGCCTACCTCGGTCAACTGGTTCAAAGACAAACAGGTCGACATGCTTCGGTGCAAAGAGTCCCCGCATGGCAGCATCTGACGACCGATGATCAGTATGTATTACTGATGGGCGGGGGTGTTCCTCGGGATAGTAAGGTATTCGCTAATTTACTTAATTGGATGGATGAACACGACGCGAGTGGTGATATGCATGACCCTATCTATCAAGAAGTACTTTTTAAAGACCCACGACTTGATCCCGGTGCAAGGAATAGGATTGTGGAAACCATCACAGATTTTGTAAAATCCCTTACGGCCGAAGAAGTATACCGTGGGGGGCAGGGTATTCACATGCCCTGGGGCACTGTCAGGAGCCCGGAGGATAATTTGAGTGATCCTCATTGGGATGAGAGAGAATTTTGGTGGGAAAGTGAGTTGCCTGAATACGAAGGGAAAGTACGGTTCCCTGGAGCACCTTATCGCTTCAGCGCCTCAAAAGTGAAGATGTCTCGACGTCCGCCATTACTAGGGGAGCACAATTCAGAGGTCTACAGTGAATTGGGCTTTTCAAAAAATGATTTGGTGCAACTAGCGCGCGATGATATTATTTGATCCTTCGTAAAGAGCGACCGAATCTCGATCTTTACTGCCGAAGTGGCGGAATTGGCAGACGCGCTACGTTCAGGTCGTAGTGGGCTTACGCTCGTGTGAGTTCGAGTCTCACCTTCGGCACCACAAACTTAATCTCATGTCGTAAGGCAGTCGGGGTATTATCATTACTGAGCGCGCTCGTAGCTCAGTGGATTAGAGCGCTGCCCTGCGGAGGCAGAGGTCGGAGGTTCGAATCCTCCCGGGCGCACCATACATCGCTAAACCCCATATATTGCAAGGGGTTCTCCGCATAGCGATTTATAGCAAAACCAAGATCTCTAAATTAGTGGTCAACTTACGGCCGGCTGGTGGAAAACTCTATATTTTTTTAGCCAATTCGTGGCGAACGTGACGCAACATACGCATGTCTATTTATGTTGTAATTGCCTGATTGATTTCGAAAATATTGAAGCGGCCTACGAGACATTCTTAATTTGTCCAATTTTCCCCAGTACTTTTTTTGAGTATAGTTACAAGGTTACTCACTAACGTGAAGGAAATTCACGATGAGGTTTATTGACAAACCTGGTAAGAGTTGGAGAAGGTGGTATTGCCAAATGAGGGGTAAGGGCGAAACGATGTTCCTTACGCAAGTGCATACCAGCACGTTGCTCACTTCTGTCGACACTGTGGATACCGCCTTATGGACATAGCCCTAACCGTTGAGAACGAGCGTTTAGCGGAACTGCTTACCGCCCTTCGTTTTGAGAATCGGCAGCAAAGTGGGTTGGCGTCCGACCTCATTCCAGGCGATACGGATGCGGCGTATCGAGTGTCGCGTGAGGTGTCGCGCCGCCTTGGCTGGAACGTCGCTGGATGGAAAATTGCGGCGTTCAAGCCGGAGATGCAAAGGCGGTTGCGGGCGAACGCACCGATCTACGGTCCCGTCTACGAGCCGCAGATCCACCTCTCACCGATGCGACTCGAAGGCCGCAGGCTGCTTCACCCCCTCGTCGAGGTTGAGCTCGTGGTTCGATTGTCTGCGCCCTTGTCTCCTCGGTCGTCTCCCTATCTGCGTAACGATATCGAGCACGCTGTAGGATCGATCCATCCGGGCCTCGAGATCGCTGAGTGCCGTTTCGCGCACGATGACCGGTTCCCGCCCTTGAATGCAATCCTAGCCGATGGAAGTGGATCGGGAACCCTCGTGCTCGGGGAAGCGATCGTCGGGTGGCGTTCCCACGATTTCAGCGCGGGCGATGCCGCTTTGCGCGTAAACGGCATTCAACGCCGTGAAGGGCGCATCTTTGACGCGGTGGAACACCCGCTTGAACCCCTTGTTTGGATCGCCAACGAACTGTCTCGAGTCGGGGTCGGGCTGCCTGCTGGCACATATGTCAGCACCGGGAGCCTAACCGGTATGTACCTGGCGAAACCAGGAGACGAGCTCACCGGTGATCTGGGTCCCCTGGGAGAGGTACACGCGTTCATAGCCCAATAGCACCGGTTTTGCCTGGAGCGACGTGGCGCTCATGGTGGAATATGATTGGCAGGTATAAACCGAAAATCGTCTACCGTCTTGGTTGGCTGGCAAGCTCAAATCTGAGGGCCATGTGGTACAGCAGATAATGGAATCCTTTATGAGGAAAGCTCAGTGCGGCGGCAGCTAAATATCCTTCGTCCATGGAGACTAGTGAGATTCTGTTGTTGATTTCTCACGCAAGGCCTTAATTTATGAAAGGCCAGTGTGGCTCATCTGCGGACACATGAGTGATATCCTCCTTCCAATCTATGAAGGGGTCTGTACCATGCCTGTCACCGATATTGATATCCGTTCACGTGACCTGTATTGCGGCGGGCAGGAATTTGGTGATGGCCTGGTGTACGAGCGGATTGATGGGATCGTAAAGTACGCGGTAGATCCAGAAAATCCTGCTAATGCACTCATTGTGGATTTAGGCAACGCACCCCGTGACAGAGATGGGTTGGTTCGGTTCAATGGTGATTTCACGATTCTCGGCCCTCTCGAAGGTGGGAATGGAGCCGCGTTACTTGACGTACCAAACCGCGGCGGCCGCGTGGCGCCCCGACTGTTCAATCTCACCTCGTTTCCGGAAGAGCCACATTTGATCGAAGCAGGTGATGGGTACTTGCTGCGACGTGGGTGGACGGTCGCTTTTTGTGGTTGGCAGTGTGATGTGCCACGTGAATCAGGCCGAATGGGCCTTTCTGCCCCGCTCGTTACTGAACCAGATGGGGGGCGTATGCAGTTGCGATTTCAGGTTCCAGAGAATCAGGATGAGCTACTGTTGACCGATCAGCATGTAGGCCTAGGGCCAAACCATGTGACGATCCCGCCAGCGGTCTTGAATGATCCAAACGCTGAGCTCGTAGTGCGTGATACGCCATATGGTACAGCTACCTCAGTACCTCGTGACCGCTGGACACTTGAAGAAGACCGCGTGCGTGCCTCTGAAGGATTTCAAGCTGGCAAAATATATGACCTTCTGTACATTCCGAGTCAGTGTCCGGTTGTGGGCACTGGTTTGATTGCGATACGAGATTTTGCGGTTTGGTTAAAGGGATCAACAAACCCCGTGAACCCCGTGGAGCATGTAATTGGCGAAGGCCTATCGCAATGTGGTCGTTTTTTACGTACCTTTCTCTATAACGGACTGAATGTAGATGAGGAACAAAAACAGGCGTTCGATGGACTATTAGTGCATGTCGCAGGAGGGCGACGTGGAGAATTTAATCATCGTTATGCACAGCCGTCTGTCCAGCCGACCCCGAGCTTCGGTCACTTGTTCCCCTACGCAGATGACCCACAAACTGATCCGACCGGCGATACTGCTGGCCTTTTAGATGCACAACGCGAGAGCGGTGGTGTGCCAAAGATTTTCTATACAGACACCTCGGCTGAATACTGGCGTGGGGATGCTGGTCTCACTCATATTGATTTACAAACTGAGGCAGACGTGCCATTACCAGATAACGTGCGGCGGTATCTCTTTGCATCGACTCAGCATTCAGCGGGAACGTTGCCACTGAATACTGAGAGTAAGTATGGTCCCACTGGCAATGGGTTGAATGTTATTGACTATAGACCACTCATTCGGGCGGCGTTAAGTAATCTGCTCGCATGGGTCAAGGATGACCTAGAACCGCCAGCTAGTAGTTATCCACGGCTATCTGATGGAACCGCCGTTACGCGCTCTGAGTTGTTGGGGTCCCTAGCCAAGATTGCAGGTCTGGCACTTCCTACCTCAACTCAATTGAATCGAATCCGTCCACTCGACCTCGGCTCCACAGCTGACGTAGGAGTTGCTTGGTTTCCGTCTAACCCGATTGGTAAGGCATACGAATCCATCGTTTCGTCAGTTAACGAAGACGGCAATGAGATAGCTGGTATTGCAATGCCGGATATCAGCGTGCCGATTGGTACCCACACTGGGTTTAACCCGCGCCATCCTAGGTCTGGTGCTGTCGGTCAACTGGTGGAATATGTGGGTTCCACCCAGTTTTTTGGAGTAGCTGAGATCGAGCGACGTTACGGTGGCCGTGAGACTTATCGTCAACTCATTCGAGAAGCCGCCGAAAAGCTCGTGCGAGAGCGTTATCTTCTGGTCGACGATGTTGAGTTATGTATCGACATCGCAATGGAAAGGTACGATTACGCAATGCTGGCATGATCGATTAGCGTATGCGATTCGAATCCTTCAGGGTGCGCCGTAATTTGTATTACCTAATCGAGAACCTTGTTCAACTCGAGCAAATCAATCGAAGCCAACCGATCAGCCTCAGACTTCATTAAGGACTAATATGAACCAATTAATTTTGTGTCTAGAGTTAACTGGCCAGCCGCATGCAGAGCTGCAAGATCAGAAATAGTTGTCTCACATTCACACGAATAATTTCGCATCAACTCTGGCGAAAGCAACTGTAACTTACTTCTCTCCATTTTAATGAATTCTCGTTCCTCAAACTTCCTGAGTGCCATACTGACCGATTCTCTTCTAACTCCTAGAACCTCTGCGATTGATGCATGGGTCGTAGGTATTGAGTCATCACTACCATAAAAAAAAAGGAGGGATAGCCAATAAGCGATTCGGTTTTCTATACGGTGGTGTCGGCTGCAATTTTGAGTTTCTTCATGCCACTTTATAACATTTGCTGCATGCGCCAGGGTCACTCGCAGAAGTTCGAATGAATCATTTAATATCTTGGCGAAGTGGGATTTGCCAACTACGATGGCCTCGCCCGGTAGCTGAACCACTAATCGTCCCATGGCCCCTGTCCGTTTAGGATGCAGGGTTCGCGCCGTAGGTATAGCGCCGACTGCACCTTCTCGTCCTCGCACCGTATTCCCAATAGAAGTGCCGTCATGGGCCTCGTGGATACCTATCAAGAGTCCTGAAGTGGGGAAGTAAACCGAATTGGAAACCTGTCCCTGTTCTAGGAGAATCGTGCCTTTTCTGAGCTCAATGCACTTAGCCTCTCTCAATAACTGATTCCGTGTTATATCTGACAGCGATCCCAAGACGAGATTCTTGAACGCGATATCACGGGTCACCTTAACTTGTTGAAGTGTCATCTAGTTCTCATTAGAAAGTAAATCTTTGTGGGGACTAAGTCGTTGGTATGACTATAAGCTATATTTCTCGATAAAGAATATAGACAATATATATATTTGAACCGTACACTTCGGCCAGTGTCAGTTTTGTTCGATTGACTGATCGCAATCAGTTCGATGTTAAAGGATGTTTTGTGCGTATTCATAGGTCGCTCTATTTTCAAAAACCTAAGCCTGAGATTGAAAAATATTCACTGGACACTCTTCTCGAGATCAGGACACTGTACGCTGATGCGGGTGCCTCGAATGTTTCCGTCATGTTCGAACAGACGGGGAGTAACTACGGGAACTTGGAGCTGATCGCTACCTTTGACAGCTATGCACACCTTGGAGAGGTATCAAAGCATCAGCGTAACCACAGGCGTATACAAGAAATTAAAGAACGACCCGGTTCGACCGGGCTCGAATTACTGAGCAGTTGGACCAGCGATATTATTGCCATTTTTGGTTGGTCTTGGGAGATGGACCCGTTCGAGCTGGAGAAATATACGATCCTACATGAATTTCACTTTGGTATTAACTCTTCTGATTATCAATCTTTGCGGAGATACTCTGAGCCGTATGTTGGAGAGCTTTTCGAGAAAACAGGAGCGGTGACAGGTATGCGCGTAGTCACTGCCGGAACCCCACCAGATGTCAGGGCTACTGGTCCTATTGGTACCATTGGTATTTGGCAGAAGGACTGGGGGGCCGTGGAGAGAACTGTTGAATGTCTGCGGGAGTCTGGATTCATGACCAACCATGCTGCCGGAAATGCCAGCCCACTTGTGGCTGCTGGTTCGAGGATACTCACTCGACTGGAAATTGAGGGACATCTTGCATAGAGATTAAGTGATTTCGTGTAAGCCCAATGAACTCAAGAAAATCATTCTGCTGCACGTAATTAGTTCAGTTGACAACGTTGGCGGAATTCCCTCCTATATAACTCGCTAGATTTTTGACGGCTATATCCATAAGCCGTTCTCTCGATGCCTTAGAGTACCAAGAAATATGAGGTGTTATTAAACAATTAGCTGCTGTTAGCAATGGGTTATCTCTTGGCGGAGGCTCGACATCTAGTACATCCAGTCCTGCGCCACCGATTTGCCCCGTATTCAATGCGTTAGCCAATGCCTCATTGTCTACGAGAGGGCCCCGACTCGTATTTATTAGGAGAGAATCAGTCTTCATTATCGAAAGTCTGCTGCTGTTAACGAGATGTTTGGTCTTGTCGGTCAGGGGGCAGTGCAGGCTGATTATATCTGCACGTTTAAAAACAGAGTCCATATCTGTGAATTCGACTTCCAGATCGCTGACAGCTGCGTCTGCGGGAGGGAACTCATCATGAGCCAGTATATTCATTCCCATCGCCTTGCCTATACGCGCAAAGGCCTGTCCGATTCGTCCAATACCGATTATCCCTAAAGTTTTTCCCGAGAGCTCACTGATTGGCGATAACGAAAAACAAAAATCAGGGCTTTCACTCCACTGCCCGTTTCGCACAGCAGTTGCATGAAGAGCTGGTTGTCGAACCAGTTCCATCAGGAGTGCCGTGGCATGCTGTGCCACCGAATCAGTACCATACGTAGGTATATTTGTAACTGGTATCTGGCGTTCTTTCGCAGCCAAAATGTCCACATTATCGTAGCCAGTGGCTAGGACTCCAATATATTTAACATCTGGTAATTCCGCTAGTACTTCACGGGATAGAACAGTTTTATTAGTAAGCACATATTCAAATCCTGATGCGCGTTTAATAGTCTCTTCAGGAGATGTCCGGTCGTAAACCCTAGTCTGCCCCAGCGCCTCGAATCCCGACCAAGAGATATCGCCTGGATTCAGAGTGTACCCATCCAAGACTACTATCTCGCTCGCCATGCGGTCCTCTCTTCCTAGAGTGCTAGGGTGATACCTTACTTTTTCAATTCTTCAGTTCGACTGAATAATACTACTAAACTTTCCGTCTCTTTGGTCACGCTTCACGGATTTCTGTAATAGTTGCCAAAATCACTTATGAAACTGGCAATTCAGAAAGATTCATGTTGTAATGACTTCGAAACTGATTAAATACACACTCTGTAGTTGAGGAGATTTACTGGATATGAACGGAAACGATGCAATTGCAGAAATCCTAAAAACAGAAGGGGCAGAATATCTTTTCTGCTACCCAGATAATCAACTTATCCATTCATGTGCGGCGGCAGGTATTCGTCCAGTTATGTCGAGAACTGAGCGCACAACTGTGAATATGGCTGATGGCTATACGAGAATGCTTAACGGAGAAAAAAATGGAGTTGTCGTTACACAAGCGGGACCAGGTATCGAGAACGCCTACGGTGGTATAGCTCACGCTTATGCCGATTCTGTTCCAATTCTTGTAATACCGGGAGGCACAGTACGTGGACGGATCAATTCCAACCCTGATTTTGATGCCGTTGCTAACTACAAAGGAATTACAAAATGGTCTGGGCAGATAAATCAGACCGGTCGGATCTCTGAATTCCTTAGGCGGGCTCATACATTTCTGAGAACGGGAAGGGGTGCGCCGGTACTTCTGGGAGTGCCATCAGACGTGGCTATGGAGCAAATTGAGGCCAACCCTGTTACCTATACGCCGGTTAAATCTATCAAAAGTTCCGGTGATCCTGCGGATATTAAGTCAGTGGCTTCTAGATTAATCAAAGCTGAACGGCCGGTACTATATGTTGGTCAGGGAGTTCTTTGGGCCCAGGCTAGCGACGAACTTGTAAGACTTGCTGAACTGCTAGATGCCCCGGTAGCGACAACTAATTCAGGTAAAAGTGCCTTTCCTGAAAATCATGAACTAGCACTCGGGGCAGCCGGAAATACTGTGACGAAGATGGCCAGATATTTTGTAGATAATGCTGATGTGATTTTTGGTATCGGAGTGAGTTTTACGACTAATCTTGCTTCAATGGGTATACCACAGGGGAAGACATTAATTCAAACTACTGTCGACGCAAACGATCTCAATAAAGAACACCATCTTGCAGATGCTATTATCGGTGATTGCAAATTAGTGTTGAGACAATTAATTGAAGAGATAGATGCGCAGACTTCTGGAGCTGGCGTTGAGCATGCGGATATCCGTGCGAGAGTTGCTAGCGTGCGAAATGAATGGTTAGAGGAATGGATGCCTCTGCTCACTTCTGATGAGACACCAATAAATCCTTATCGGATAATTTGGGATCTAATGCACACTGTTGATCGAGATAAAACGGTCGTAACCCATGATTCTGGACACCCTCGTGACCAGTTGATCCCGTTCTGGGAATCGACGGTTCCGAGAGGATATCTTGGATGGGGTAACTCGACCCAGTTAGGGTATTCATTGGGTCTAGTGCTTGGAGCGAAACTTGCCGCTCCCGAAAAGACCTTTATTAACTTCATGGGTGACGCAGCGATTGGTATGGCAGGAATGGATATCGAAACAGGGGTGAGACTTAATATCCCTGTAATGACTATCGTACTCAACAATCAGGTTTTGTCTGGATATCCTGCACGTTACGAGGCTGCCGTTGAAAAATACGGATTTACTGAACTCTATGGTGACTATGCTGCAATAGCTACTGCGCTCGGTGCATATGGAGAAAGAATTTCTGACACTGCGGAGATAGTTCCTGCCATAAATCGTGGCTTGGCGGAGATGGATAAGGGACGACCAGTACTTTTGGAGTTCATGACTTCAGAGGAAAATAGACTATCTCGTTATCCTGCTGCAGGTTAAGGCTTGAAATCGAAGGACAATTGTTCTTTATCTCTGTTGTCTGAGATCACTGGTTTAGGATTGCCGCGAAGATTGTCCATCCAGGGACGAATTTGACCGCCAGCCCGTCTCCACTTGCGATAGCAATTCTGACCGCAGAATCTCTTATGTTTACCACCAGCGATGACGTCGTTTGTGCAAGCGTCGCTTCTTGACGTCGCAGGACCGAGGCACCTGATCCACTCTCTTTCATACTCAAGGTCTTCGAGTACCTGTTGCAGCATTGCTCCATATAGACTTGTGCTTGTCACTCGCAGCATCCCTGATACTGTGACCGTGGTTAGCCAGTGAACAGCAGATTCTGTTCTCGCTCTGACCTGTTCGATAATCAGTTCACGGATTGCTTCACCTGAAAGACCTTCACCCCCCGGTAGTCCGAGCTCAGAATTGCCCTGTAGAGTATGAGATCCAGAGGAGTTATCACTTCCGGTAAGGCTCTGTATATATACGTCGTATGCCGTGCGAGCCCAGTTGAGGAATCGAATGAATTCGGCCCAGTCAGTCAGCTTTTCTGTATAGTCATCAGTTATGGTTTCTGACGTTAGGAAGAGAAACCCGTCTGGCATACTAGCTATTTCAGTCTCTGATTCCTTCGATGGCGCGATGAGATGTTTATTGCAGCTACTACATGTGTATCCGGTAGTATCCGCAACGAGGCTGGTCTTAGAGCTACACGCTCGACACGTGAGTGTTTCGATATCAGCATCATATGCCTCGTAGTCCGAAGCTGGTTTCCTGCTGAAGCTTCGCCAGTATCCCAGTGGGAGGGGATGGCGATCCCAATTTGCAGGGTTATCTTTCGAATCCCAACAGTAGGCTCTATTGACCACATTATTTTGGACCGTCCGAATTAGTCGGTCCTTTGCGAGGTCGTGAGGTTTTGGTTGTTGGTAGGTCGCAATAGAGATATTCATAAACCTAATAGGAAATATATCACAGGCGACTGTCCGTAATATGTCACTGGACGTTCTATCCCAGCTGCTAGATGAAATTCTTCTTTGTAATAACATCACATTCTGAAAATTACTCACATACTCTGTGATTATTCTGAGCATTCTATGTCAGAGAGCTAGTAAATCAAAGAGAAATATTGGTAAGTGACACGACATTAGTAGCATGAGCATAGATTGGTAATAATATATCTTGATAACTCATAGTTATATTTTTGTGAGAGACTGTTGGTGCATGTTTTGAGAGTCTAGCTAACGGGGGG
>DEAP01000016.1:1031-5943 GCA_002348225.1 Dehalococcoidia bacterium UBA2979 | reverse complement strand
CTGGCTTGGATGGATACGTCCCGGTGCACTTAACGATGTTGACGCGGTTATACATCTTGCGGGCGAGAATATTGGGAAACGTTGGACTGCTCAGCGCCGACAGGAGCTTATGACGTCGCGACGCGAGGCTACGAAATTACTAGTTAATCATTTGCAAGGACTTGATTCACCTCCAAAGATATTTATCAGCGCGAGTGCGGTGGGGATCTACGGCGACCGCGGAGAAGAATTATTATCTGAAGATTCTGAGTTAGGTGAGAGCCCGTTGGCTGATATTTGCACGGCGTGGGAATCGGCTGCAGATGAGGCTTCGTCATCGATGCGAGTCGTGAAACTACGACTCAGTCCGATTTTTGGTGAAGGTGCCGAAGTACTGGATCGTTTATCGCTCCCTATTAAGCTCTTTGCTGGTGGTCCTGTGGGAAATGGCAGACAGTGGATGCCATGGATACACGTGTCTGATGTTGTAAAAATTATTTCTATGGCAATGTCTGACGAAAACTATTCTGGTGTGTATAACCTCGTTGCTCCTGATGCCGTCCGGAACAAAGATCTTGTTAAAACAATCGGAAAAATTCTTGGCCGGCCGACACTGTTTCCGCCTACTCCTAAACTTCCGCTTCGTATTGCCCTAGGTGAAATGGTCGACTGGCTCATTTTTGCGAGTCAAAGGGTACAGCCGATGCGCCTCGAGCAAATGGGCTACGAGTGGGAACAACCATTACTTGAAGGTGCTCTGCGAGAGTCATTCGGCAAATAGTTAGTTAATGGAGGTCAGATTTGAGTCTGCATCGATTCGGTGGAAAACTTGAGCTGCCAATAGCATTGGACCAGGCGTGGGACTTCTTTTCAGATCCATACAATCTTGGTGAGATTACTCCACCTGAAATGGGCTTCAGGGTCGTCAATGAAGTTCCACATGAGACCTATGCAGGGCAGATCATAGTACATAAAGTGAGCCCTCTTTTTTCAGTACCTGTGACTTGGGTGACTGAGATCACTCATTATCAGGAAAAGAGAATGTTCGTCGATGAGCAACGATTTGGCCCTTACCGGTTCTGGCATCACCAACACCATTTCGCGGAGACTGATGGCGGGGTATTGATGACAGATATCGTTCACTATGATGTGGGTTTCGGTCCAATAGGTGACCTCATGAACGAAATATTGGTCAGGAACAAAATCGCTCAAATTTTTTCATACCGGACGTCAGTTTTACAGGATCGTTTTGGGACAATCCCGAATGCCTGACAACCGTCCTTCTCGTCGGGAGAGCGAACAACCATCTGAGCATCATGCGCAGTTGAATGGTGTAGAGCTTTGTTGGTTTGAATGGCAGGGGGCGGCGACTCCTGATAACCCTACGATTGTTATGGCACATGCAACAGGATTTCATGCGAGGTGTTGGGATCAGGTTATAAGGCTTCTCCCTGAATTCCGTGTAATAGCTGTTGATTTTAGAGGCCATGGCCGGAGTGCCAAACCAGAGCCGCCATATGGTTGGGAGGATTTTGGAGAAGATCTAGTAGCGTTGGTTTCGCATCTCGAGTTACAAGACGCCATTGGCGTGGGGCACTCGATGGGAGGCCACTCGGTTGTCTACACGGCGCTTCACACTAACCGGAATGTATTTTCCAAAATGTTACTTGTAGATCCTGTGATTAAAGTTGATTCTTCGAGCGCTCCGCCTGGTGAAGCCACAACTTCGTTTGTGGCAAAGAGAAGGAATCACTGGTCGTCTACTGACGAATTTGTTGGTCATTTTAAAGAGAGAATCCCCTATTCTTTGTGGCAGGAGAATGTTCTGATTGACTACGCAGAGAATGGACTGTTGGCAAACCCAAAACCGGTTCTAGCCGACCAATCAGATCTGCTTGAACTTGCCTGTCCTCCCGTAATTGAGGCTGCTATATATGCCGGTGCTGGGGATAGCTCGTTTGGTTCAGCACTTGGGGGTATTAATTCTGAGGTGCTAATACTGCGGGCAAAAAAAGCACCACCAGAGTCAAAAGGTGGCTTTCTTTACTCTCCTACGAGTCCTGAGCTTAGTGAACGTTTTAGGTTGGGTACTGATGTATATCTCGAGGATATGACTCATTTCATTCCGATGCAGGATCCAACCCTTGTGGCTGAACGACTCCGCGGCATGATGCGTTGATATGAACTAGGAGACAGATCGACTATATTGAAGGTATTATGAGTGAAGATGTGGACCAGCCTAATATCGACATTAGCCAGGCAGCGGCTGAACAAATAGCTGCAGTGATTAAGAATCACGAGAACCCAGTTTCTGGCTTGAAGATTCAGATACAGGGTCGCACGGAAGGCAAATTCCAGCACCTTTTAAGTATGGTCGAGGAAGGTGCTGAACCCGGTTCAGATCAATCTGTAGAGATTCAAGTTGAAGGGTCAAACGATGGCATCACAGTGTTTTATCCCGCGCGTGACAGCTTCTATCTGAATGATTTAGTGATTGATTGGGAGACGGCAGAGGATGGTACGCCGAGTATTATCTTCAAGAATCCCAACCCACTTTGGCAGAACACAGAGGAATCGACTATCTACGAACTGTTTGAAGAGCATCTAAATCCTCAACTTGCTCAGCATGGAGGCGTAATCAGTCTACTGTCGGTGCAGGACAATAAGGCATACGTGGAATTTGGTGGGGGATGTGTCGGCTGTGGGATGCTTGGCGTGACGCTTAAGCAAGGAGTTGAGACGGCGGTAAAGGAATTTGTACCTGAGATTGAAGAAATCATTGACGTCACGGATCATCAGTCAGGTGAGAATCCGTATTACAAGCCCTCAAAAAAATAGATAAATTGGTTTTTAAGTGTTAATCTTAGCCTTAATGAAATAATTCTCACGGGAATGGAGCGTGAAACATGGAAATCACAGTTAGCGATATCGCAAAGGATCGTTTGACGGAACTTGTTGGTGAACACCTGCAGGATGGCAAAGCGATACGGGTATTTCTTGGTGGTGGCGGCTGTGGTTGCTCTGGACCGAGTTTTGGAATGGGCGTTGATACTAAGAATGAGGACGACCAGCTGGTATCAGTGGGCGAGCTCAGTTTTATAATCGACGGTAATTCGTCTGATGCTCTGGAAGGTGCCTCTATTGACTACGTCGAAGACGTGATGCAGCAGGGGTTTAAAATTGAAGCTCCGAATGCTCCTCAGGCTGCAGCCGGTGGCGGTGGCTGCGGTGGCGGCTGCGGAGGTCACTAAAGTACATATCGATATAGAGTCCATCTGGCTGCAGAATGAATTCAGGGTTAAGACTCTAGAGAGTAATTATGCGGCATACAGATAGTAGGCAGGCGCGTTCATCAGTCCTGCTGTTAATCCCTTCAAGCTCCTATCGCGCAAATGATTTCATGGATGCGGCGTCACGACTTGATGTGGAAGTACTGGTTGGTATTGATAAAGAACCGGCACTATCCCCAAGTGAGTCTAGCATGGTGACTCTGGACTTCGATGATCCCGATCGTGCGGCGGAAGTAATTCGTGATTTCAGTACCGATACGGAGTTATCGGCAGTCATAGCCGTAGACGATGTAGGCACATTAGTGGCGGCAAAAGCATCTCGACTTTTAGAAATTCCCCATAATTCGGTACAGTCAGTAGAGTTTACTCGTGATAAATATGCTCTACGAAATATGCTCGCAACAACTGATCTTCCGACCCCTACATATTCTCTGATACCGGTTGGGCTTAATGAAGATGATCTGGCGCTCTATATAGAAAATATAGTTTTCCCAGTCGTGCTGAAACCAAGGAACCTTTCAGCTAGTCAAGGAGTTATTCGGGCGGATGACCCAACAGATTTCGTTGCTGCGTATGATGAAATTTCCACGATTCTATCGAGTGATCCTTCGATGATTAATTGTTCGCAAGAATTCAGAGAAACAATACTTATTGAGGAATACATCCCTGGGGAAGAGTATGCCTTAGAAGGGTTACTCGATGAAGGGAATCTCAAAACACTTGCTTTATTTGATAAACCAGATCCACTGACTGGTCCCTATTTTGAAGAGACTATTTATGTGACCCCGTCCCGACTGCCTGTCGACATGCAGCTACAAGTAGAAGCGACTGTGCAGTCTGCGTGTAAGATCCTTGGGCTAAGTCACGGACCAATCCATGCAGAAGTTAGGTTAAGTGAGACGAAATGCTATGTTATCGATCTCGCCGCACGGTCTATCGGAGGACTCTGTGCCCGCACCTTATCTTTTGGCTCAGGTTTAGGCCTTGAGGAAATCCTAATTTCCCATTCTGTGGGCGCTGCTATAGAGACTAAAGGTGATGCCGAGGGTGCGTCTGGAGTAATGATGATTCCGATTCCGAGCCAGGGCACGTATATGGGAGTTCAAGGACTAGATCACGCAAGAGCGGTTGAGGGTATTGAAGAGGTAACCATATCAGTAGCTAAAGGAGACTCACTCGTCCCATTACCACGTGGCAATGAATATCTTGGGTTCATTTTTTCGCGTGCAGCAAATCCTGAAGCTGCAGAAGAGGCACTGCGTCAGGCACATGCATTTCTTGAATTCGACATAGAGTAGGACGAAGCTTTCTCGGTATGAATATCGATCCGTTGATTAAACACGTGGTGATTTTTTCTATCCTGGTTTTTAATCTTTGGGTGGGCGGGATACTTATAGAGATCTATGTAGGGAAATTTTATAAATTCCTTTTTGAATCGGTACTGATTCTGGGATATTTGGCTTTCATAATCAGGTTGTGGCCCTTTGGTAGGTCTCCTGAGGAAGAGGACGAATCATCCAGCAGTTCGTAGGGTATTCAACATACCTTAATTTGCGGTAAACTGGTGGCTCTGGGGGCGATTAGCTCAGTTGGTAGAGCGTCTCGTTTACACCGAGGATGTCGGCGGTTCGAGCCCGTCATCG
>DEAP01000016.1:0-724 GCA_002348225.1 Dehalococcoidia bacterium UBA2979 | reverse complement strand
TCGAGCCCGTCATCGCCCACCATTCCATACTTTTCGAATCTAAAGAATCACAATCTAATTGAATTATTTATAAGTTAGAAGCTGTATTTCCAACCCAAAAGCTTCGTCTGCGGGGATCAGTGCCCGTTTTGTGGTACCGGGAATAGGCCCGCCGGGTTTTTCTGAAACTGTATAACCCGCGTCTCTGTATCTAGAAATTTCTTTGTCAATATCTTGAACTTCAATCGCCACCATTGATCCCGCGTGTTCGCCTTGTTCAATAATTCTTGAGGCGAGAGGGCTATCAGGGTTTGCTGGTTGTACAAGCTCCATCACTGCTTCTCCGCATGGAATTTGACCAATCATAATTCCAAATTCATCTGCATTTATCTTTGCAGTGAGTTCTAAGTTCAAAGTTGATTCCCAGTCAGCAGCGGAATCTTCAATGTTATTGACCATAGCGGCGAGATGGTCGAAACCCTTACCAATTCCTCTGTGACTGCCAGCCGGAGGCTGAGCTAGTTCTATCAGGACTCCATGCATAGCTTTCGGATGGATAAATGCAATTTCACCGGCAAGTCCATCTCTCGGTGTTTCGTCAATCAATTCAACTCCTGAATCAGCAAGCCGGGCCAATTCAGCTCTGATGTCATCGGTTTCAAAGCATATGTGATGTAAAACTTCACCCTTGGATTGGAGGTAGCGGGCTACACCAGTGTCATCACGAGTCGGTTCAAGCAGCTCA
>DEAP01000049.1 GCA_002348225.1 Dehalococcoidia bacterium UBA2979 | reverse complement strand
GGTAATCTATTCAGTGTAGTTCGAGCAGTTGAAAATGTTGGCGGGCAGCCGAAAATCACGTCTGATCCACAAGACGTCTTGTCTGCTACTGCACTCATAGTTCCGGGAGTTGGAGCTGCAGAAGATACTATGCGTAATTTGAGGTCCAAGAGACTCACTGAACCGCTTTTGGAATATATATCTTCTGGGAGGCCATTTTTGGGGGTATGTATGGGAATGCAGGCACTTTTTGAGAAATCATATGAAGGTGGTGAGCATGACTGTCTCGGAGTGTTGGAAGGAACGATAGAACGGTTTCCTACTGATACCGTGGTTCCGCATATGGGATGGAATACCATACATGATGTCGCAGATCACGCAATTCTTGAGGGCTTCGATGACGGAGCATATTTGTATTTCGTTCATTCGTATTATGCCCAACCGAGTGTAGATGGAGTTGTGCTTGCTAGGGCAGAGTACGGGGGGGTCAACTTTCCTGCTATCGTCGGCCGGGATAATTTAATAGCAACACAATTCCATCCTGAAAAAAGTGGGGAAACTGGTCTGCTCATATATAAGAATTTCGTCGAAAATTCGACTAGTAAAGGATAATTGAGAGTACCTCATGGAAATTTGGCCGGCAGTCGACATACGGGGTGGAAATGCCGTCCGACTAGAGCAAGGAGATTACGCCCGCGAAACAGTTTTCGGTACGCCAATGGATTTTGCTGCGAAATGGGTCACAAAAGGTGCCCGTAATCTCCATCTAGTAGATCTAGATGGGGCCAAGCAAGGATATCCTGTGAACACAGATATCGTTGGGAAGATCTGTTCTTCCAATCCTGTGGACATTCAAATAGGTGGCGGTTTGAGATCTGAATCGGCAGTGCAGGAGGTATTAGATATAGGAGTCCAGCGGTTCATCATCGGTACTTCGGCTATCCGTGACGAAAAGTTGCTGCGGGATCTCAGCGACCGCTACGGAGATCGACTTATAGTATCGATCGACGCTAGAGGTGAACTGCTCGCTACCTCGGGGTGGATAGAAGAGACTGACATACGTTTATTTCCTTTCCTTAAACACTTAGAAGAAAATGGAGTCAGCAATATTATTTATACTGATATCGAAAGAGATGGTCGCCCCACCGGCCCCAATATTGATATGTGTGAACGGATACTATCGAACACGAAAATTAATCTGAACGTTGCAGGTGGGATTTCAAGTATCGACGATGTTTTGCGTCTGAAAGAAATTGGTGCGCATGGAGCGATAATTGGTCGCGCTATCTATACGTCTGACATTGATCTTACAGAGGCAATTCGGATAGGTGATGAGGGGTGACATTGTGCTGACACGGCGAATCGTCCCTTGTTTTGACGTGGATCAGGGCAGGGTGGTCAAAGGAATTTCATTTGTTAACCTTCGCGACGCCGGAGACCCGGTAGAGCTCGCTGCCAAATATCAAATCGATGGAGCTGATGAACTTGTATTTCTAGATATAACTGCGTCGTCGGATGACCGAGCAAGCACGTTTGATCTTATTTCTCGAACCGCAGAACAGATTTTCATACCGCTGACGGTAGGTGGAGGAGTTCGTTCGTCCGAAGACGTTAGGCGAATGCTTGAATCAGGGGCCGATAAAGTCTCCTTGAATACAGCAGCCGTGCAGAACCCGCGACTAATAGAAGATTCAGCTAAAGGATTTGGGTCTCAATGTACTGTTCTTGCGATAGACGCAAAAAAAATAGGTTCGGCCAGATGGGAAATCTTTACTCATGGTGGTCGGAACCCGACTGGGATTGATGCGATTGAGTGGAGTCGCGAGGTAACAGACAGAGGAGCAGGGGAACTACTTGTCACATCAATGGATACAGACGGGCACGAGGATGGTTATGACTTAGAACTGCTCAGAGCTATCCGTGACGAGGTTTCAGTTCCAATTATCGCATCAGGTGGAGCCGGCGCTCCGTCACATCTGTTAGATGCTCTTGTGATCGGGGGAGCTGACGCGGTATTGGCCGCATCTATTTTCCATTTTGGAACATACTCGATAGGGGAAGTTAAGGAATACTTGACTAATCATGACGTACCAGTGCGTCCGGTATAGTAGTGGACTAGGGATCGAGCATTTGTGAAAGGTGAGTCGCATATGGAAGAATCAGCATCGTCGTTTAACCCAAGTGAACTCACATATGACGATCGAGGACTTATCCCTGCTGTCCTCCAACAAAAGGGAAGCGGTAAAGTCATAATGTTGGGTTATATGAGCGAGGAAACACTGAACGAGACGATTAGAATTGGGCAAGCAGTGTTTTGGTCTCGTTCACGCCAGGAAATATGGCACAAAGGAGCGACATCAGGGGACTACGTCAACGTCCATTCGATTTCTACAGATTGTGATCGCGATGTTGTATTACTTGAGGTTTCCCTTGAGGGTTCAGGGGTTTGTCACACTGGTTCATACTCTTGTTTTGTGACAGAAGAAGGTGATATCCGGCAAGTGGTCGAGTCATCTAACTGACCGATTTACCTACCCCTCAAGTCAGGCTGAACCGTTACACTCCCTACACTAAAACTTAATGGAGGGAAAGAATGTCTGATAGCAACTACGACAATTTGTTGTACGAGGTCCACGACGGTAAGGCCTATGTAACTCTCAACCGTCCTGAAAAGCTCAACGCGTTATCGCGAGAATTACAGCAGGATATTCATGATGCTATGTGGGAGGCAGATAATGACAGCCGTGTGCACTGCGTGATCCTGGCCGGAGCCGGTCGCGCGTTCTGTGCTGGGTATGATCTGACCGCGCCAAAGCCAGAATTCGGGGACTTCGGAAGAACTGGTAAGTCTTTTGACGACGACACGTGGCGGATGGAGGCGCAGCAACGACTCAGGATGGCAATTTTCGACATGCATAAACCTGTCATAGGTAAGGTGCATGGCTATTGCATTGCCGGTGGAACCGACTTAGTTCTGTTGACAGATATTATTGTCGCAGCTGATGATGCCGTGATTGGATTTCCTCCTGTTCGAGCAATGGGAGTACCACCAGCTCACATGTGGCTATACCATGTTGGGCCTCAGTGGGCTAAGCGATTGCTCCTGACGGGAGATAGTATCTCCGGGGCTGATGCAGCCGAAATAGGCTTGGTTCTACAGTCAGTTCCGTATGACCAGCTTGATGAGGCTGTCGAATATCTTGCAAATAGAATGGCTATGATTGATTCGGATCTATTGTCGGCGTCCAAACGGACCGTGAATCTTGGTCTCGAACTTATGGGCGCCCGGACTATGCAGCGAGTTGCTAGTGAGATGGATGCAAGAGCTCACCTGGCGAAGGCTGTATCTGATTACGGTGAAATCGCGAGTGGGCAGGGACTCAAAGCAGCGCTCGAATGGCGAGACACTAAATTTGGAGATGGCCGCGCGACTCCTGCATATCAAAATCGTCGGACGGAACAGGAAGAACGGATATAACCCTTTCGGGAATAACATTTAGGAGACAAGCTCATGACCACAGAATTTTCAGATGATGTCAAGGATTACATAGACCGTTCTCTGAAGCACCTTTGGATTCATACTGTTCAACAGGATGAATTAGAACAGGATGATGCACTGCTGGTCATTCGGTCCGGCGAGGGTATTTATCTAACTGATTCCAAGGCTAGAAAATACATCGACTTGATGTCTGGGCTATGGGTTGTGGCCGTGGGGCATGGTCGAGAGCAGCTATCTCAGATTGCGGCTGAGCAAATGGCTAGGATGTCATTCGCGAATCCATTTTCTTACGCGACCGAGCCAGCGATCGATTTAGCTACCCGTTTGGCTGAGATCAGTCCTCCTGGATTAGAACGAGCTTTTTTCGTTAATTCTGGGTCGGAAGCCGTAGAAACAGCTATTCGTATGGCGAAACAATGGCAATATAACAGAGGTGACCAAAGAAAATTCAAGGTTATTTCCCGAGTTGGTTCGTATCATGGAACTACATATGGTGCGCTCTCGATAACCCATTCCTCGTACATGAACAAGACTCCATTCGAGCCGATGATGCCCGGAGCGGTTAAGGCCCCTGGAGAACTCAATGCTGATCTGATTGAGCAGGTGGTGCTTCAGGAAAAACCAGAGACCGTTGCTGCCATTATTGCTGAGCCGATATCGACCGCGAACGGGTCACATGTTCCTGCGCCTGAATACTGGAAAAAATTGCGTGCTTTATGTGACGAACATGACATCGTTCTGATAGCTGATGAAGTCATTAACGGATTTGGACGGACGGGTAAATGGTTTGCCATGGAACATTTCGGCGTCACACCGGACTTAATCACCGTAGCAAAACAGCTTTCGTCTGGGTATGCTCCGATTGCGGCCGTTCTGGCAAGCGAGAAAATTTCTGATGGATTTAGAGGGGACACCTCCAAGGCCTTGATTGGTGGTAGTACATGGGGCGCTCACCCAGTGTCCTGCGCGGTGGCTCTTGGAAATCTTGACATAATTGCCAATGAGCGATTAGTAGAAAATTCTGAAAAGACTGGTGCCTATATTGCTGAACAGCTGCTTGAATTGCAGAATCGACATTCTGGAATTGTCGCGGACACTCGCGGGATCGGGCTCATGCAAGTAATTGATCTGAAGCGCAACGTCGAAACGGGTGAGTCATTTAGAGAGGAAGATGAGATCGGGAAAGTTGTAGGACAGGCTATGCGTGACAATGGGTTACTATCCCGTGCCGGTGCGACTATACAGATTGCGCCGCCACTCGTGATAAACAGAGAAGAAGCTGACGAAATTGTTGACTCTCTGGATCAGGTACTAGATACGGTCGAGTCAACTTATGGTCTGAAATAAGGATTGTGAGGAGAAAAATTGAACGTATTGGTTGTTTTAGCGCTCACTCTTCCATCGATTTCCGATGAGGAATTATCACTAATCGAGGCTGCTACTGGCCCTGATGGAACAGTGACGGTGGCAAAAAACATCGGCGAAGCTATGGAACTTTCATCAGACGTTGATGTGATCCTGGGTCACGTACCTCTGCAACTTATGGAGAAATCCCCACGTCTGAAATGGGTTCATTCTGCGTCTTCCGGGGTAGATATATATTCCTATCCAGAGTTTCGTGAAAGTGAGATTGTCCTGACAGGGGAAAAAGGTTTGGTTGGTGGGCATCTTGCTGATCATGGCTTTGGATTATTGCTGACACTCACGAGAAATCTCCATAAGGCCTACAAGATGGGACCTGATGGCTGGAATCACCGCCCTGAACTTCGTCGGGAAGAAATTGAACTTGAAGGACTGACGATGGGTGTTGTCGGGTTTGGTGGCACGGGTCAGGCCATCGCGAAGCGGGCTGCTGCATTCGGTATGCACTGCTTGGCTCTTGATAATAACGAAATTCCCCCGACAGATGACGTACGGGAAGTTTGGCCAATCACAGCGTTGAATGATCTACTTTGTCAGTCTGACGTTGTGTCAATTTGTCTCCCATTGACCGACGAGACGAAGAAACTTTTCAATGATGAAGTATTTGCTCAAATGAAACAGGGTTCCATTCTTATAAATGTCACTCGTGGTGAAATTGTTGATGATGAGGCCCTTCGTCGAGCACTTGATTCCGGCCATATCAGGGGAGCGGGACTTGATGTGCACAGTATAGAGCCGGTTCCACCTGATCATCCTTTTTGGGACTACGACAATGTAGTGATGACCCCCCACACGGCGGGCGCGTCTCAACTTAGATCACGCAGAAATATCGATCGTTTCGTTGAGAATATCCGCAGATGGAAGAAAGAAAGGCCGTTACTGGGAATTTATGACAAGCAGGCAGGATATTAGATTAGATTTATTCTATGCTCGCATGCCTCTTCCTTTGGGACCTAGTTGACTACTTGCTAACACTTTGTATGCGTCATTAATCCATTCTGACAACAGTGGGCGAGTTTCTCGGGGATCGATTATGTCTTCAATATTGAATGCCTCAGCAGTTCGAAAAGGCGAACGCAGCTCGTTTAACTTATCTTCGATTTCCTGTCTCCTCTGCTCGGGATTTTCGGAAGCTTCGATATCGCGTCGATATGCGGCCATAACCCCACCTTCGATAGGCAGTGAACCCCAGTCGCCGGAGGGCCAAGCAACTCGATAGTTCCATCGAGCATTTGAATGATTTTGATGCCCAGCTCCAGCAACTCCGTATGCACGCCGGACGACGATAGTCGACCAAGGGACATCACATTGGTAAATCGCCTGTAGTGCACGGACACCGGCCTTGATGACTCCGGCTTTTTCTGCTTCAACTCCTATCATAAATCCAGGCTGATCAACGAGATTAATGATTGGGATGTTAAATGTATCTGCCAGATCGATAAATTTCAGCATTTTTTCTGAGCCTGGTGTGTCTAAGGAACCACCAACTGCTAGCGGATCGTTGCCGAGGACCGCTACTGGGTATCCATCCAGTCGCGCAAGCAAGGTGACAACAGACCGCCCAAAATATTTGCCAATCTCGAAGATTGAGTCACGATCCACGATGTGGGAAGCTAGTTTACGCACGTCGTAGGGCTGTCTTCGTTCCCGTGGGATAATCGAAAGTAATTCTTCGTCTCGTCTTTCTGGGTCGTCATTCGGTGTTGAACGTGGGGGCAGTTCCCAGCTATTTGCCGGTAAATACGAGAGGAATTGTTTAATCTGCTCGAAGGCATCTTCTTCAGTTTCAGCCTCGTTGTCACACACACCGGAACCTCGAGCATGTATCTCCGCACCACCGAGCTCTTCCTTCTCTACCCACATTCCCAGTCCTCGTTCGACTACGGGCGGTCCGGCTGTAAACACCTGTCCCGTTCCCTTCACGATCACAGAGAAGTGTGAGATCGCTACTCGTGCAGCCCCAATTCCTGCGACGGAGCCCATTGCGGCGGCTACAACTGGAACTTTAGCCATGGCTTCATCGGCGGTCTCCCAGAATCCTGGTCCGCCGGGAAGATAGGTTCGTCCTATGTCTTCGATTGTTTTTACTGAGCCGCCACCTCCGGTGCCGTCCACCAAACGAATAATGGGAATTCGTAGTTCGAGCGCCATACGTTCCTGATGAGTTTTCTTGTCACCCACATTCCCGTCAGCCGCTCCACCTCGAACGGTGAAGTCATCTCCACCGACCATGACTCGTCGACCGTTGATACTAGCAATACCCATCACATAATTAGACGGACGGAATTCACTCAATTTGCCATCTTCATACGTGGCCTTGCCAGCCAGTACACCTCGTTCTCTAAAAGAATCACTGTCTACAAGGGAAACGATGCGATCTCGAACGGTAAGTTTGCCATTCTCAATATGCTTTTGAACACGTTCTTCTCCACCTAGTTGATAGGCCAATGATTTACGTTCGCTCAATTCATCAATTTCAGGCTGCCATACCATTGGATAAATCTCCTACATGTGAGCTAGTTTGGCGTGAATTTATGAGTCCAGTCGCACTAGTACTGCTCCCTCATCGACGTATTGGCCTTGCTCTATTGGAAGTTCGGAGACGGTTCCGGACGCAGGCGAGAGTATAGGAGTGAGCATCTTCATGGACTCTAAAATTACAAGCTCATCGTCCTGAGACACTGAGTCTCCGACGGATATTTTTATTTCGGAAACCACACCAGGCCACTCTGCTTTAACATCAGTCATGTTTTTCCCTTTCGTCAATAAATTCTGGATACGACCGGAGTATAACCAAAGGAGCACCGAAGCGTCACTAGATCTTGTTGGACTAACCGCAGTGCATGCTACTCTTTCTCACTATAGAGTCGCGGGGATCAAATAACCCAGGAGTGCGTACATGCGGATTGTGGAGATTAGTAACTTAGAGGGAGCTGCTGGATTTGCAGGCAAGCTATTCCGTCGATGGGGAGCCGAAGTCATACGAGTCGAGTCCAGAGATAGGCGTCCTCCAGAAATACATCGAGATCTCTACGTTAATGGCGGGAAAACTAGGCTCCAAATTAATTTCAGTGAGGAAGAAGATTTATCTCAATTGGAAAGTTTAGTGAATACTGCAGATTTACTAGTATCTGATTTCACACCAGCAGAACTTGATCGATACGTATCGGGTCCACTTAAGGACAGTATTGCTTGTCCTCAAATATTTATTACAAACTTTGGTCGGCAAGGACCATATAGAA
>DEAP01000104.1:34496-53732 GCA_002348225.1 Dehalococcoidia bacterium UBA2979 | reverse complement strand
CATCCTCAGCTACTGTGTTGGATTCGATGCTTTCATCCTCAGCTACTGGGGTGGTTTCGATGCTTTCATCCTCAGCTACTGGGGTGGTTTCGATGTTTTCATCCTCAGCTACTGGGGTGGTTTCGATGTTTTCATATTGGATTGCGGGAGTTGGCTCTGTCTTCTCATCTTTGTCTTTTGTCGACCTATCAGCAGGCTTGGTTTGTTGTCTTGATCGCACTGAATTTAAGTGAGGTTTGTTCTGCGTGGAATCTTTTTTTGTTACTGGCCTTGAAGGAGAAGGAAAGTTGTCATTTGAACTAGTCCATCCTCCCAGTGTTCTCGGGCCACTCTCAATCACTCTTTCCGTTGGCCTCATCCTTCTCGGGCGATGTCGTACTTCAGGTAACAATGTTGAATCACCACCTTCCTCACTCGGGCGGAACGCTAAGTCTTCTGGGAGCGGTGATTCAAATGAACGGTCGCGTCGCTTTCGTGAGTAGTGATCATATTCGACGACACGTCTCTGTCCGGTACCGGACGCAGCTCGTGGAGTTTGTCGGGGAGCTCTTTTGTCCTTAGAGGGACTCGCAGGTTTTGACGCCTTATTTTTTTTCTCAGCAATAGTTCCTGAGTTTCTGTTTGTCATTGTATTTCTTTTATCTTTCTGATCTGTTGTATTCACAGATTTATTCTGGCGAAAATTCCTTCGCCTTCGGGGATTATTGCCCGTTTGATTTTGGCCTGACTTAGACGGCCTGTCTCGTTTCTGTTTTTCCACAGAACTAGTTTGTGTATCCCTTGAATCGGACGCAGTTTCGTTTGTAGATGCCGTCCCTAAGCGGGATTTGATCCATCTAATACCACGGTTCACCGGTTATTGCTCCCGGTTTGTATGACATTCATTTATTATCCTGATTGTTTTCGATTCGTCAGAACTTTCCTGTGCTGACGGGGAGTCACTAAGTAAATCATAGACACTAAGTTGCTAGAGGTCGAGTCTTTTCTAAATCACAGACCCGGGATTTGGACCCGGTAAATTGACGATAGTCCCCGTAACAGTGCGTTGACTACACAACCAAACAATTGCTTCAGCAACATCAACTTGGTTAGGACGTTCCATATTTGGGTCAGGAAAGATGCCGTCACGGAGAGCCGGGAGTACGTCTTCATTTGATATCCGGTGAACTGGACCAGGAGCCACCGTGTTGATTGCTATGCCATATTTTGCGTATGTTTTAGCAAATTGCCTCATGAGCCAGTCCCTATTTGTTTTACCGAGCGCGTAGTCATAGGGTCCTTCGTCTGGTGATATATTCCATTCATTAGCTCCATATCCACTTATGGCTACGATGTTTCCAAGACGGTTTATTTGCATTGTGGGCAGTAATTTGCTGCATATAAATAGCATGGACGAAGTTTCGGCCACTATATTTTGTTCCCACTTATCAGAATCGACTTGATCAAGTGGGGTAGGGTTCCAGCTTCCCCCAGGGCCTATCACTACGATGTCCGGAACACCTATGGAGTTGGCTGCAGAATCCAACATCATATCTACTTCTTTTTCATCCGTGATATCAGCTTGAATTGCTACGGCTGTATTTCCTAATTCTCTTAACTGTGCCGCAACGTTTTCGGCTTCTGCAATCGAACGTCGTGTATTTACAATAACACTGGCACCAGCGAGGCCCAGGGCATATGCTGTGGCACGTCCGATACCACGCCCTGCTGCCCCTGTTACCAGTGCTACACGCCCCCTAAGTTTGTCTTCAGCATTCATTTTCATATTTCCAAAATCTTTTCGCTTGAATACCATTATCCTGAAAGTACGTATGAATTCAAGTAGCGATTGTCATAATTGTCTAGCACAGACTCTTGAACAATTGGACGACAGCCATCTGCAGTTGGTTTCCGCGTTAGGGGATCTCTCCAAGGGTGATCTCGAAATAGTAATCCCTCATCAAATGTCTGAGGATGGGCCTGGATCAGAGCGCAGTGCACTGCTGGGTGAGGTATGGAACGTTGGAGCAATTATTGATGCATTCAGACTGCAGTTAAGAGATCCAACTAAGGCGATCATTTCGGATAACTTGTTGGTCCCAAATAGACCGCGATATATGAACACGATTGGCCTGTCGATCACCTGGATCCAACAAACGAAAGTAGCTTTAGATGTTCAGTTGAAGGCTCTTAGTGAGGATCAGTTGAGTCGTACATATGTGGTTGCAGGAGGTATCGGTCTAAGCCTCAAGCAGTCACTAATTGCTTTAGCCGATATACACGTGCAATGCAAAGCTCGTGTTACAGAATTCGATACAATAGTCAAAGATATTTGTTGAAGTAGTTGCCACGTTGCCGGAGGTAGAATTGCAAGAAAGTGATGCTAGTTGGAGTGGTGAGATATCCAAGTATAGAGAGGATATCTATTTTGATGCCGAGCTTCGTGGTCACAATCTGAAATTTCAGAGCACATTGGGGCTTTTCTCTCCGAAATCGATTGATGAAGGGACTCGACTTCTTCTGGAAAATATTGAGCTTGATAGTGATGCTGATTGTTTAGATCTTGGTTGCGGGTATGGACCAATCGGCATGACACTAGCGTCGTTGGCGCCTGCAGGCGAAACCATGTTGGTTGATAAAGATTACGTAGCCATTGAATATTCCAATCAGAATATACGAAGTAATCAAATATCCAATGCCACCACACTATTGTCTAATGGCCTCAGTAAACTCTCGAGCGATCGAACCTTCGATATTATTGCGATGAATCTTCCGGCAAAAATCGGAAATGAATTGACTATGGTTCTTTTTGCAGATTGTTTTCTGCATTTACGACCGGGTGGGAGACTATATGTAGTGGGTTTGGCCGGTATGCGAGGCTTCGTCAAGAGATCACTTAATGGGATATTTGGTTCTTCTGACAAACTTAAGCAGGGAAAACAGCATGCGGTACACGTAGCAGTTCGTGAATGACGGAGTAAATCAACCTACACTACACCTATGTCAAAGAATAATAAAACAGCCCCACTAGTCCCTGACGGCCCGATATATCCTGAGCTGAAAGGCAGACGAGCACTAGTTCTGGGTGGTTCCAGAGGTATAGGGAGAGCTATTTCTGAGCGACTCGCAACTGAAGGTATGCATTTAGCTATCAACTATTCGCGTTCTGCCGATATTGCAGAGGAAGCCGCTGCTGCGTGCCGCGAACGGGGTGTTGATGTTCAGTTAATTCAGGGAGATATTGGCGTTGAGTCGGAACTGAAGACAGTGATGGAATCGTGTATCAGTGAGGGTCCTCTGGATGTATTAGTCAATAACGCTGCCCGCGGACTTGAAAGACCCCGTTCAGCTTCTGAACAGCGTACACAACATTTGCACAAGACAATGGATGTAAATTTATTTGGTCCATGGTTTGCTAGTCAAATGGCGATTCCACATATGCAGGCGCGTGGTTCTGGTGCCATTATCAATTTACTTTCACCCGGTGCCTGGAAATATATGGCAGGATATAGTGCTGTCGCCACGAGTAAAGCTGCACTCGAGTCGCTCACTCGTTATCTAGGTGTTGAGCTTGCTGAACATGGAATCCGCGTCACCGGGGTCTCATCAGGTTGGGTCGAAGGTTCTGACGGAGAGCGTGCGGTTCGGGACGAAATAAGTGAAAGAGTGCGGCCCCACGTACCATCCGGTCGAAACATCGCTCCAGAAGACGTAGCTGCTGTAGTGGCGTGGTTAGCGAGTGATCAGACGCCGATGTTTGCTGGGCAAGTCCTTCAATTAGACGGTGGTTTTGACGCCTCATCCTGGAGGGCGATTCTAGAGGATTAACTTGGTCTGGCCGTCGAGAAGTTATTGCACCTGAAGGAAGTCGAAGGAGAAGTTTGTAGTGACCAGCGATATAACTGAATGGTTTGTTATTGGTTTGGACGATACGTCTGACAATACCGACGAAGAAAGTCAAACTACCCAAGATTTATTAATGACGATGAGTACACAGTTATCAGAGGACGGGTGGGGATTATTTGAGGGATTGACCGTACACCCTCTGTTTGGGTCCAACAAGATTCAGTCAGGTTCTTCAAACAGCTGCTATGCAGTGAAATTGTGGACGACCAGATCTGCGTTGGATCTTGAGGACGAGCTGGTTTTACAGATCAGATCTACTGCTTCTTCGAATTCGGATCCAGGATTGGCTATGCTTAGTCGGCACTCAGATATGCCTCATATATTGGCATTCGGACGAAGAACACAGACGGAACTGATGAGATCTGATTGGGCACAAACTTTTTCTACTGAGGCAAATGTGACGATGCGCAGTCTTGGGGTAAAAAGAAACGGCTGTATTGGAGCTCTTGCGGCCTGTGGGTTACGGGCCGGAGGTGATGAACTTGCGAGATTCCGGACAATTCCTGGCTTGGAAGACATGCGTGGTCATCACCGCGCCGGTGACATCCGTGATAAGACGCAATTACAGCATCTTCTCAATGCTGATGACGAAGAGATAGACATGGATGACACCATTGATCTTGGAGACGGATTGCCAGCACTCAAGCCCCACCTGGAGTCTCATGAACCAGTTATTCGTTTGCACCAGGATCCATCCAATAGACGTCTCTGGATACCAGATCCGATATTTTTCAGATGAGTGAACTAACTGCCTCGTGCGGAGTCGTCCAGTATTTCACTTATAACACCCGTCTTGATCAAGTCGTCGATTTCTGCCGCACTGTAACCAAGCTCTTTCATAATTTCTTGCGTATGTTCTCCGAATCCAGGAGATTTAGTATCGGCCTTATATGAGTCTTTCCCGAATGAGACCGGAGCTTCTGGCATTGTCATGGGGCCGACAAGTGGATGATCAGCAGAATATACGAAACCATTATCGTTGGCCTGTTCACCTTGCATAGCCTCTTCTAAATATTCCACGACGGCATAAGGTATTCCACTGGCCTTGAGCCGTGGTACCAATTCTGAACTAGCAAGTTTAGCGATTTCTACTTTGATTTTGGCTCTTAATTTTGCAAAATACTCAGTGGGGTCATCGGGCATGACCCAGGTCGGGTCGGAAATAAGTGGATCGTCTAACCCTAGCATCGGTAATAGTTTTTTCATTCCGGGGCGACCAGAACCGATCGCAAGCCAGCGGTCGTCCGCTGTTAAATATAGACCGGCTATTGCTGTTCCTCCACCCGATTTTCGTCGGCGGTCGGCACCTTCCCGTGCCGATGGTTTCTCGCTGTCTACCCAGTCAACAAATTCATGTTTCCAGCTATCAACGGCTTCAAAAATGTTGGCGGTGCCATGCTGTAATGCCAATCCTGCTTGATAGAGTGTGGTTGATACATCTTGCCCTTTGCCGGTCACTTCTCTGCTGTACAGTGCGGACGAGATGCCAAAAGCCAAAAGAGTACCCGCCATGTAGTCCGTTAGAAAGGCATCTACATATCTTGGTTCTTCCCCATCAAAAGCGCCAGCTGATAGTAGAAGTCCTGAGGCCGCTTGCGCCTGAAAATCGGCCCCCGCTAGACCACCGTAGGGACCGTTTTTCCCGAAAGCACTGATCTCACCAACAATTATTCGAGGATTCGTTTTGGAAAGGGTCTCGTAGTCAAGTTTGTACCTTTGTAGGGCACCGGGGCGCATATTGGATATCAATATGTCGCAGTCACTAGTTATTTTCTGAATAATTTCTAATCCCTTTGGATCACCAAGGTTGACTGGAAACCCTCGTTTGCCCCTTGCTTTGATGATGTATTGCCTTCCTTCTCCGGGAAAGATTGGCTGATTGAACCGAGTGGCATCACCGTCAGTCGGTTCGATCTTGATAACGTCGGCCCCGCCATGGGCAAATAGCTCAGCAGCATAGGGTCCGGCGACGAACCTACCAAACTCAATTATCTTAAGTCCATTGAATAATGGGTGTTTTTGTTCTGGCACGGGAAACCTTTCTAAAATCCACCACCATTTACGTAAAGTCGCTGACCGGTTACATAAGATCCATCCTGAGAACAGAAGAACGTAACAGTGTCCGCAATATCTTCGGGCTGACAAACTCTGCTAAATGGTGAGCTCTCATCAAGTTCGCGTATATCTTCCACACCCCGTGTAGCCCTCACCAGTCGTTTACCCATATCGGTCTCCACTAGGCCAGGAGCTACAATATTCACCCTAATGCCATGTGGACGTTCTTCCTTTGCCAATGTAAACGCTATCGCTTCCTGAGCAGATTTGGCCATGTTATACGGTGCCCCTCGGCCCGACAGGCTTGCAGTGGCCCCAGATGAGATCATTATCACATCGCCCCTATCGGTTCCCCTCATCTGAGGAACCAATAGATGGCATAAATTATGAGTTCCGAACACATGCACTCCGATGACTTTACGAATTTCGTTCGGATCAGTGTCAGTCACCGATGAGCCTCTACTCGCTATTCCTGCGTTATTCACAAGTATGGATATTTCGCCTAAATCACCTACAGCAGCTGAAGTCATAGATTCACACTCACTGAAGTTATCGACATTACCCTGATAAGCTTTACCGATTTGTCCAAGTTTCTCGATCTCTTTCACAGTGTCCTCAGCGGCCGCCGTGTCGCGAGAATAATTGATAGCAACATCTGCACCCGCTGCCGCTAGCCCTATAGCGATGGCTCGACCGATTCCTCTGCTGCCGCCTGAGACAAATGCAGCTCTTCCGTCTAATGTATTAGTCATAGAGATCAACCTCCCGCAACCGTAATTCGTTGATTGGTAATATACGAAGCTCTCGCCGAACAAAGGAACGCAACAGCACCAGCGATGTCGTCAGGGCTCCCGAGTCGACCGAACGGAGACTCATCTGCGAGTTCAGCGATACTGTCTGTCACGCGTCCTTGAAATTTGACCATCATGTCAGCCATATCTGTTTCTATGAGTCCCGGCGCGACTATATTCACGTGAATATTATTGCCTCGTTCTTCCTTAGCAAGGCTGAATGCCAGGGCTTCCATCGCAGCTTTGGCTGCGGCATAAGTTCCGCCGGTAGGGCCGAAACTTTGAGCGGCAATCGACGAAATCATAACGATGTCACCTCGGTCTGCTTCACGCATTTGAGGCACGAGTACACGACAGAGATCATGGGAAGCAAATGCGTGCGCTGCCATCAGTCGTTCAAAATCTTCCGGGGTTGCCTCAGCAACATGGGGTCTTCCCACCGCTGTTGCGCCGATACCCGCGTTATTTACCAGAATATCAATCGAACCAAGAGCTTCAATAGACTCATTGGCTAGGCGTTCGGCCTCCTTTTGAACAGATACATCCGCCTGAATTATTACTGCATGTCTACCCAATCCACGCACCTCCGCCGCAATTTCGTTCGCCGCAGACTCGTTACTGTTGTAATTTATGACCACGTCAGCACCGTCACTCGCGAGGCGGCGTACGATGGCTCGGCCTATCCCCCGACTGCCCCCTGTGACAAGAGCTTTTCTCCCGTTAAACTCACTCATATTTCACCTCTGGCTATAAACTTTTATGAGAGAGTTCAGTGTAGAGCCAGCAGGCACTAGAGCGGGAGGAGCGAAGGTTGACATGCGGTTATTACTTTTAGCTTCTGGAGTACTTGTCCTGTTTCTTTTCTATCTATCTCTATATAAACCAAGTCGACTGAAGGGTGTTGTGCGGTACGTGCGAATCGTGGGGTTTGCCTGGGTTGCCGCAATAATTATCGGGTCGATTATTCGACTGTTTTGGCCGGAGCTGTACGGAGTGGTCCCCGAATGAGTGCATTGCCCACTTCAGTGCTAGTATGCCCTCAGGAATTCAAGGGTTCATTGTCAGCCTATGAGGCGTGCCACGCTATCTCTCGAGCAGTCAGAAGATTACTTCCCATGGCCGCAGTTATAGAGCAGCCGATGGCTGACGGAGGACCTGGTACTGTAAACATTATTAGTCAGTCACTCAAGGGGAAAGTAATCCAGAAGGAGGTGACAGGCCCCTTCGGTTCGCCTCGTTTAGCGACGTATTCAATCATAGAAAAAGGCGATTCCACATCCATTGCCGTGATCGAGCAGGCTTCAGCCACAGCACTCGCTGATGAAATGCCAAATAACTTGGATCCGACGGTCGCCACATCATATGGAGTCGGAGAATTGATATTGGATGCTCTCGAGCGCGGGATAGAGGAAATTATTTTGGGCGTCGGGGGTACCTGCACGAACGACGGCGGTGCGGGTGCCGCACAGGCGTTAGGTTTGACTCTCTTAGATCCGGCTGGGGTTGAACTCCCTAGTCATCCATTACATTTAGTGAGACTCGATCAAATCATTCCTCTTAATGATGCCCGCGTACAATCGGCTCGGCTTCGGATAGCTGTTGATGTACTAAATCAGCTTCTCGGCCCGACGGGAGCTACCACTATTTTTGGTCCCCAAAAAGGTCTCAAGGACTGGCAGGCGCCTGCGCTTGAAGATTCCCTCACCGTATTTGCTGATCGTATTCATAAAACGTTTGATATTGACGTGGTGAATATCAATGGGACCGGCGCTGGGGGTGGACTTCCCTGTGGTTTGATCGCCGCAATTCCTAATACAACTATTCAATCGGGAGCTGAACTCATTGCTGATACAGTAGGCCTTTCACAGCAAATAACTGAAGCAGATTTGGTAATTACTGGAGAAGGTTCTTTGGATGCACAAACGAGTTTTGGTAAGGCAGTCTCTCACGTTCTGTCTATTGCAATCGACGCGAATACTCCGTGCTTGGGTGTAGCAGGAATCGTCGAAGAGAGGCCATCGAGCATGGCTGATGCCGAAGGACTTGTCCCAGCTCACTCTAATTCTCACGAGCGTGAGGCGGCAATGGCGGACGCCAGCTCACGCACCACCAAAGCAACTGAGACCCTTCTCAAAAGATACTTAGCGCTCTGATCTAGTTATAGTTCAAATTCCCGTCGATCAGTGCCTTTGAAATAATCACCCGTTGAATTTCGCTAGTGCCTTCGACAATCATAAGTTGTCTGGCGTCTCGGTAATGCCGTTCAAGTGGATGGTCTTCCATATATCCTTGCCCACCGAGTATCTGAATCGCCTCACTGGCCACTCTGTTTGCCATTTCAGTGGCATAGGCCTTGGCAACACTTAACATGTGGCCGTCGCTCGGCCCAAATTTCCCCGCGTCAACCAATTCACATCCTTGATACACCAGTAGTCGTGCAGCCTCAATGTCAATTGCCATATCTGCTAGCTTCATTTGAATCGCTTGTAGATCGGTGAGTGGATTACCAAACGCTCGTCTTTGACGCGCATAGTCGAGGGCATACATCAGAGCTCCCTCACCGAGCCCAACTCCTCGTGCTCCAACCACTGGTCTTAGAGAATTGAGAGTCGCAAGAGGGCCTTTCATGCCCATTCCTTCTGTTTCTCCCACGAGACGCTCACGAGGAACTCTTACGTCATCGAAAGTGAGTACTCCTGTAGGAAGTCCTCGGACACCCATCTTCCTGTCTATTGAAGTGACCTCGAAACCCGGCATAGAGGTATCTACGACAAAAGCATTGAGCGAGCGAGGATCGGGATAATCAGTTTTTGCAAAGACTACGACTTGGTCTGCCACTGGTCCGCCGGAGATATAAATTTTCTGCCCGCTGATGACGTAGTCATCACCATCACGAACTGCTCTGGCCTGCAGGTTTGCAACATCGGACCCTGCGTCAGGTTCAGTTAGACAGAAGGCTCCCTTTATTTGTCCCGTTGCAATTGGACCTATATATTCTTTTTGTTGTCGTTCGGTACCAAAAAATTTTATGGTGTGGGTCGACAGAGATGACAATAACAGCATCAGGCCTGCACTACAGTCATATTTCGCGACTTCTTCGACAGCTATTGCGAGAGCCAAAGTTCCCGCGTCTGATCCGCCGACCATTTCAGGTAGAGTGATACCGAGTAATTCTGAATCACGAAAGGCTTGGAAGTAGTCTTCAGGATACTCAGCCGTGCGATCAACTTCAGCAGCTCGAGGAGCGATCACGTCTTTAGCAATTTGTGCTGCGGTATGTTTAATGAGGGTATGTGCCTCACTGAGTTGAAAATCCATTAATTCATCCTGACCTTAAATTCATTCTTATCAACACTTTACTATTTCTCAGCCGCGGCTCTAGAGTAGGCCATTCGCAGAATGACGTATCCAAATAGTCCTGCTAATAGTGACGCGACAATGATTCCTATTTTTCCTTGATCGAGGAGTAGCTGTGCATCAGGGAACGATAGATCAGCTATTAATAGCGAGACTGTGAATCCAATTCCGCCAAGAAAGCCAACTCCGACAACCCCGGCGTAATTCACCCCGGTTGGGAGAGCCGCACCAAATCTTACTGCTATCCATGTGAATATCAATATTCCAATGGGTTTTCCAATGAGAAGGCCAAGGCCTACGCCCAACGTGATAGGGGAAACAAGGGCATCACCTAGAATTTCGCCGCTTAGAGCCACCCCGGAATTTGCAAAAGCAAATATGGGGACGATCGCAAAAGCAACTACGGGCTGAAGAGCATGTTCGAGCCTATCGAGTGGTGACAATGCTTTCCGGACATGGTCACCTAAGTGCACGAGTGCACCGACTTCACCACTGTGGGCACTATCCTCTTTTTCGTCAGTAGTAACTGAATGAGCAGACTCCTTATATTCATCAATTGCTTCTTCTGCACTTTGTTCAAAGCCGTCTCTGGAGTACCAAGACTGCCAAGGCGTGAGCAATGCAAATGCCACTCCGATGACAGTCGGATGTATCCCTGCGTCGTGGGTTGCAATCCACCCAATAATTCCTAGCGCGATATACAAAGGGATATACCAAATTCCGAAACGCTGTGCGACGTACGCAATCAGCAGAGTGGCTCCGGCGACGATGAGCGGTATGAAGTGGAGTTCTTCAGTGTAGAAGATCGCGATGATTAAAATACCTCCAATGTCGTCAACCACAGCCAATGCAAGCAGCATGATGCGCAAGCCAAATGGAACGCGGGATCCCAGAAGGGTGAGGACGCCAAGTGCGAAGGCTATATCCGTGGCGACAGGTATTCCCCAACCGCTACTACCTTCACCACTTGTATTGAATAAAAAATAAACCAATGATGGAATGACCATGCCACCGACCGCAGCGACGATTGGTACCATCACGGCCTTGGGATTCGCAAGTTCACCAGCTACGATTTCTCGCTTAATTTCTAACCCTACGAGGAAGAAAAAAATGACCATTAGGATGTCATTTACCCAGAAGTGCACCGTTTCATCAAGTTCCCAGAATCCGATATCTATCTGAATATGGCTATGTAACAGGTCAAAGTAATGCTCCGACCACGCCGAGTTTGCCCAAAGTATGGCAAATACGGCAGCCAGAAAAAGGACAATAGCACTGGATGTTTCCGTTCGAATGAAGTTTGTTAATGGCCCAGCGAATGATTTGAGATTTTCCTGACGCTGTGCGATCAGAGGATTTCGAGCGTGATGCCAGCTCAAGGCATCTAATGGTATGTCTTTATCAGGAGACTCTCGGTCGCTACTCATTGATTTCACTCCGGCATGTTTTTTTTTCGCCATAGTTAGATTAGTGTCATAGTTGCGAGTGTTCCACGGGTACTGCAGAAAATTAGAGAGTTCGGGGGTAAAATAGTGTTTTAAGGATGCCCTCGTAGCTCAGGGGACAGAGCAGCGGACTTCTACTCCGCGGGTCGGGAGTTCGAATCTCTCCGAGGGTACCAGCATCTTTCAACCGCCTTAATATACCAAGGGATTCACGCAGAGTAGAAGTCCGCTGCTCTAAGCCTTAGCCTGATTTGTGGCCAACTTGTGGCCAGTTGAGATAAAAATCCCTTATTTTGCATCATGTTTGTGATACTGGCATCTTCGTGTCACAGAGTAATTTACCAAGCATGGAAACTGAATAGACGATATGCTCAGATTATGAACCGATTCCTAGTCTCCCTGATTCCATTTCTCTTGTTTGCCTCCTGTGGAACTGAGGAAACTAAGTTGGGAGAGCCAGAGAAACTTTCAGTGAGTCAGGCTAGTACGACAAGCAGTCCCACCGTAATAGCGACAAGTACTCCCACCGTAATAGCGACAAGTACTCCCACCGTAATAGCAACAAGTACTCCCACCGTAATAGCGACAAGTGTGGAACCTAGTGTCATTTGTGTCTTAGATAGTGAACGGAGACGAGTTTCTTGTGAGACTGATGGATATCAATCAGAAGCGAGACTATCGTGGGCATCCAATGCCACGTCGGCGACACAAGGAGGACCGACTTGGTCTTTTCTCGTAGAATCGACGCCAATTCCAACAATAATTACGGTCGATTTGGAGGTGTGTATTGAAGAGGAGTGTGAACGCGTAGCTACACAACTCGATGGGACTGCTATTGCGCAGCATAATCAAACTGGACAGGCGATCGGTAGCAGTCAGGCAACTCATGGTGATCACTCAACTTCAGCAAATGAGTGGTCCATGCAGTACCAATATAGTAGAAATAAATGCGATCCCGATGGTCCGGTAATACTTACAAGTCCTCCGGTCGATGTATCAACAATTTCGATGGTTGAGCCTATGGGAGGCGTTTCCTATGACCATATTACGCCCATTGATCACCTGTATTTTTTCCATGTCCCGGATAATCTGTGGGAAATTTACTCGATGTCTGATGGCCATATAGTGTATTTAGCTTGGAATGACTCCACGCAATATCGAATGGTTGTGGAACATTCTTGCCATTTGTATTCGATATATATCCATATTCAGGAACTGCCCGAGGATCTGGAGTCAGCATTAGGACTTTCTCGTGCCGATCGAAACAAAGATCTTCGGATATATCCACGAATGCCAGTAAAGTCGGGTGATCTTTTGGGTTACGATATAGTCAACGGAAGAGGTAGCTTGGATATTTCCATCGTAGATACACGGGTAGAACTCGATGGTTTTGTAAATATCGAAAGTTATAAAGAGGAGTTTTGGAAAAAGCACTGTGTAGATCCGTTTAATTATTGGCAGGGCTCTTTCAGTGAACAAATTTTGAGTAGAACTCTTGTCGTTAATGACAATCCTCCTGGTGGAAAAATTGATCATGACATCGCTGGAACACTTATAGGTAATTGGTTTCTAGAGAATTCTGGTGGATATGCAGGAACAAAAGGGGTTCCAGGAGATCGTCATGGTTCAAGTGGGCATCTCTATTTTGGACCCTCAAATATGGTGCCAAATACCTACCTAGTATCGATGGGAGCTTTCGCTCAAAAGAAGAGCTTCCATCTTGAAGAGGATGCACCGAATCCGGCTGACGTGAATGCGGAGTCAGGGATAATTAAGTATGGCTATAGAGCGTTGAACCAGGGGGACAGTGGCCAGCTGACTGGCTATAGAGTTGTACAAACTGGTGATGAGTGGGATGGGAGAACATTCCCTCTTGGTGGAGCGTTGGAGGCTGTATATCGTCCGGGACTTAATGGAGTCATATTGGTGGAAGTATTGAGCGACCGCTCAATCAAAATTGAGGCATTTCAAGACGCTAGGAGTCTTGACGAGGTAACTGGATTCACGGAAGACGCCAAGACCTATGTTCGTTAATTTATATAACTTCGATCCCTAGGGGGGCATTGTGGCCAATTTGTGGCCATTTCTCATTAATACTATTTATTACCATTCACAGGGAAACCCAAAGTTTCAAGGGTTTACTTCTCGTCATTGATAGCAAATACTGCGTTGGACGAATCCGCGGGTCGGGAGTTCGAATCTCTCCGAGGGTACCAGCATCTTCTAACGGCGATTAGTTTTTGGATTTTTCTCCTGCTAATCCTTCAGTTTCCATTACTTTGGCGGCGCTTTCGTGTTCCAATACATTGCTAGATGTTGCATCTTTCGCTCTCAACCATGTTTCTCTATTGTTAATCACGAAATCGAGCGAGTCCTTATAGTCATCTAGCATGGAATTGATTTCAGGGATCACATATCTTGCAACTAAATCCCAGCTTTTTTTGGTATTTTCCCTATTTGCCCAGTCATGAGCGAATCCGATCACAGCTCCAAATCCACCAGTGACCTCAACCATTTCATGTATCTTGTTGATTAAGTCATTTGGGGTCCCGATGACGGCTGTACTGTTATCTGAAAATGCTGTGGCATCAACTGCCTCATCAGGTGTTTTGAAGGTCTTCCCATCTACAGGGTTAAGAGTTCCAGTCGTATATTCATTGACATGTCTGAAAAGTCCTTCTTTGGCTTCAGCTCTAGCTTGATCTCTAGTTTCAGCAATATGCCAGCTCATTAGAACTCGCCATTTATTTCTTGAGACGCTATTTCCGTGCTTTGCTGCGGATTCCTCTGCAAATGTCCATTGGTTTGCTAATGATGTGAGTCCCTGTGATGCCATTGCACCAATAGATATGACTCCTGTTTCATATTTTCCTGACAGAGTCATCCCTGAAGGAGTAATTGTTGAGGCTACAACGAATTCCATACTTTCTTGTAATGGTCTTAGCTGTAATTTAGCGTCTTTCAAAGTGAACCATTCAGACTCATAAGAGAATCTTTCCCCTGAGAAAAGTCTTTTAATAACTCCTATAGCCTCGTCCTGCCTTGATCTTAAAAGCATAGGGTCGAGTCCCATCAGATGTGCATCTGAAGGGAGTGCTCCTGGGCCAGAACCAAATAACACCCTCCCTCGAGATTGATAATCTAGTTGTACTAGTCTTTGAGCCACCATAAAAGGATGATGGTAGGGCAGTGAGATGACTCCTGTTCCTAGTTTGATTCTTTGTGTACGTTCAGCAGCGGCAGCTAAAAATAATTCAGGAGAAGCAATTACCTCCCACCCAGTTGAATGGTGTTCACCACACCAAAACTCGTCAAATCCCAAATTGTCCAAATGTTGGGCCAGTTCTAAATCGCTTTGGAGCTGCAGCATAGGATTTTCACCGATGGGATGATGGGGAGCTAAAAAGGTGCCGAATTTCATTTTGGACATAGTTTTCTTTCTTTAATATTTAGGTATATTGAGTATACGTTTTAAAAAAAATAGCGGTCTACGTGACTAGCCAACCTGCTTTAGCAAGGACATCATCCATCACAGTGGAGATACTGCTTAGCTATAGGCCCTCGGGGATCATCAGATTGCGCACGATCCCCACCTTCGGATTTGTCTTGCCGGCGAAGGTCAGATGTTCACCAATCGTGAGTAGCACCTCACCGAGCACAGTTTCACCGAAGATCCATTTGTTGAGAGCATCATGGTTGGGAGGTATATCGCCGGGTTGGCTGGCGATGGCTTCATGATAGAAGCTGCGTAGGTCTTCAGCGAGGTGTCGGAGTAGGAAGGGCATAGGATGTGCCCATTTGATGTCGGTAGTTAGTTGGTCGGTGACATTACCTGACTCAGCGACCGAGGCGAGCATTGTGGCCACGTCGTCGACCTGGTCTGGTCCCGCCCCAGAGAGTCCGAAAAGGGTGCGTCCACGACGTCGCCGGGTCTCGGTCGCCCATGGTCGGAGACGAGCTACCTCTTGGAGAAGTCGGCCGGCTAGAGATTCGTCAGATTCCACCTCAATTGTCAGTGGGCATGCCCATACTTCGGGGCCCGCACCCGGCGCTTCGATCGGATAGTCCTCGATCACCGGTTCTGTTGCAGTGGATAACATACCGAGCGTAGCTCGTAGCACATCGAGCTGGAAATTAGTATCGCCCGGTATGCCGAGCGGACGTCCAAGTGGAAAAGGAACCCAGAGGGCTCGAGGTGGTCTTACCCTCTCAGTTTGTTCTCGAATAAGGCTGATGGAGGTTGTGGCCACGCCGGCGCGCTCGATGAAGTGGGCGAGGGCGCCAACTGCGCCGGAACAAAGTGGTCAAATGGGAACGAGGAGTGCCACATCGACTCCGTCACTCGCGAGGCGGCGGCCTACCTCCTGACCGGCCTCTTCGAACATCTGAGGCTGCGGATGCCCGCCCATAAACGTGTAGTGCCATTTGGAAACAGCGCCAATTTCATCGTTAGCAGCGAGATCTTCAAGTCGGTCCAGGGGCATCGCCACATTCGGGTCGTCGGCCAGTCCGCTGCGATCAAAATTGGTGCTGAGATGCGAAATGATAATGTCGGTCCAGTCTACACCTCGGGGGATCATCCGATAGTCGACGGCACCTAGGGTAAATGGTGGGTCATCACGCCGATGCATACCGCAGGTGGAGACCAATGCGACGGTCGACTCAGGCAAGGGTCTTGGGGTGAGCCATTGTTCACACTTGAGCTCGGGCATTGCATCAGCTCGGGCGCGGAGATGCTCAGCCTCGTTTGGGTGAAGGTCGGATAAACGGACCATGAGATCACTACCTATCTGTCACGATATCAAAGTATAAAATGACTACGGGCTAGTATAAGTTTTCTGGCATGTATTAGTTGCCCACTAAAAAGGGTAGCGGAGCAGATTTTGTCCTATATCGGGAAATGAAATTGGTGTGGCCTGACTAGGTGGTGGTTAATATATTTTTGTCGATAAGGTCACGCATCTGAGAAATATGTGGAGGGCCTATATTGCAGCAGCCACCAATGATCTCTGCCCCATTTTTGCACCAGGATAAAGCTTGTTCTGCATACTCCTCTGGAGTAAGGTCTTTCAAATCACGTAACTTGTTACCGTCCCGTTTCCAGTCCTGAGCGATAGGTGTGAAAGCATTTGCGTAAGCCCCAATTAATCGGGTTGTTTTGCCGCGAAGTAAACTCATCGCGTGCTCAATTGCCGTGATATCACAGCAATTGAAAAGCACTGCCTCTACAGATATTTGGTCTATTGCAGCTAAAGCCTCTTCGATCGTCTCACCACTGCGAAGCAGTCCGTTAGCCTCGTCCTGTAAAGTCCAAGAGACCCAAACCGGTTTTCCAAATTTCGAGGCAGCCTCAGCAGCAGCAGCAGCCTCCCTGGCGCTTGACATGGTTTCGCACAAGAACAAATCCACACCAGACGACAGATGATCAGCGATTTCGCTGTATTCCTCAATCATCGACATGAATTCCTGGTCGTTAGGCTCATAGCTTGCTCGAAGAGGAGGTAAGCAACCTGCGATCCGAACATTGGATTTTCTGGTGGCCTTTCGGGCATCATCGGCAATTTTGACCGCCATCTCGGTCATTTCATCAATGGTGCCATCTTGGTTTGCATTTCCGAGTCGTTGTCTTGTTACGGAATAGTTCCACGTGGTGATGATTTCTGCTCCGGCATGTATGAATTCTTCGTGAACACCTTGAACGGCTTGTGGCGCGTCAAGCAGCGCTCGCCCCGCATTATTCGCATCGGGATTCAAGCCTCGCGCTCGAAGTTCCTGGCCCATGCCACCATCTAGTAGTAGAGTCATACTCTTTTCCTAAAAGAAAAGGCACCCCGTAGGGTGCCTCCCCAAATACCAATATTGAAACCTAATTATGCATCTAGCCAGAGCTCAGACCAATAAGGTGTACTCAATATGTCCGTTACCAAACCCTTAACTTTTTTAGAGTTAGCCCAAACATATCCTCGACTAACAATTGGTGCTATCCATGGCTCGTTAGCGTACAAAGCATTCATCTCTTGGATGAGTCCAGCTTTCTTCTCAACCGATGCTCCAGCAAACCCATCAATGATTGCCTGATATTCAGGAGTGTCATATGCACATGAGTTCGGAATTCTCATCTGGTAGTTCATTACCGCAAGAGTTTCAGGCTGCAATGAATAGAAAGCGAATGAAGACAGGTATGCTCCGGGTAATTTACCGGCCCGCCATAATGGTCTTCGCTCCGCTCCATCCATAAGAGTGATATTGAAGTTAATACCAGCTTTTGCAGCATCAGCCTGGATGACTGCAGCGATCTGGTCATCCGCTGGGTCTCCACCCGCTTGTACGTTTAGGTCGATATCGATGCTATCGTAGCCAGCTTCATTTAGAAGTGCTTTCGCCTCTTCTATATTGAAGTAATCCTTGTCCAAAGCTTTATCGTAGGCAGGTGAGTAGGGTCGCCAGTGGAAATGGAGAGGCTCCACTAAGCCCTGGAACGTTTCGGTAGCAAGCCTGTTTCTGTCAATTACTCGGTAGATTGCTCGTCTCACTCTTGGGTCGTCAAGAATGGGGTTTCCACCACCATTACCAGTAACTGTCATTCCTAGCACCCAGGAGGCGAGCCCTGCAGGAGCAACACCAACCTCTAGGTTGTCATCTTTCATCCACCTTGCTGCATCTGCATGGGTTCCGTTGTTGGTCGCGTGGATTTCACCCGCGTCAACCGCCAAACCAAGAGCACTTGCATCCTGGAACACTCTGAATTCCACTTCGTCGATGTGTGTTGGTGCGTAGTGATTCTCATGCCTACGGCCAAGGAATCCTTCACCAGGCTTGAATTCATCGAAGTCAAACTTGAACGGTCCACTGGCGTTACAGGTTTTCAGATCTACGTAGGACTCGAGGTCGTCCGCATCATGTATATGCGCGTACTGGAATACGTCGAAAATACCATCTCCCGGCCAGGCAAGATCAAATATGAGAGTCTTATCGTCGACGACTTTCACTTCACTAATGTATTTGCTGAAAGTTCCCTTTACCTGGCTGTTAGGTACTCCTTCATCATCCATGAGATCCATACTTCTTTTCACGGCAGTTGAATCAATTGTTTTCCCGTTGTGGAATTCCAGCCCTGGACGTAGCTTTACCTGCAGTTGTGTCTTATCGGAATTAAATTCCCACGATTCTGCTAAATGCGGTTCTGGCTCCATAGAGTCTTTGCCGTATTTTGCTAATGTGTCCCAAAATGCTGACGTGTTAGGAACCATCACACTACCCGAGGTATACGGCCCCTTGTAGTTTTCGAATGGAGTCAGTGTTCCCCAGATGAGCCGGCCACCTTTTTTTGGTCCGGAATCAGCCGCTGCAGCCTGTGTCGCAACGGCAGTTTTTGCGGCTGTTAGCCCTGAAGCCGTAGGAGTTGCTGTTGCTGCCTGAGTAGCGGCGCTTGAGCTGCTACTTGAGCTGGCGGCGCTACTTGCGGCTGGCGCGTCCTCGTCGTCCGAGCCACAACCTATCAGCGCGGCCCCAGCCACACCAGCAGCTGTGAGTCCACCAGCTTTAATTAGTTGTCTCCGGCTAATAAATTTGTTTCTCAAATCATCTGTCACTACAGACTCCTTTGGCTTATAGTCCTTTATTAAATAATCTCCGGTAGTCTACGGATCATCAGTGACTCGATCAAGTTACTAATGATCATTCTGACCGAGTTGTGATGATAA
>DEAP01000104.1:0-34179 GCA_002348225.1 Dehalococcoidia bacterium UBA2979 | reverse complement strand
ACCGAGTTGTGATGATAATAGAGCTTTGTATGAGAACAGTTAAGTTTTAAGGAATCAAATGGGTCAGTATATTGTCAATCGGCTCGGCCAGACAGTTTTAGTCATCATTCTCAGCAGTATGATTATTTTCAGCCTCGTACGTTTGATACCAGGTGATCCCGCTGAATTGATGGCACCCGAAGATGCATCAATCGAAGAGGTTGCTGCTGTACGAGAAGAACTCGGCCTGAATGATCCACTCTATACCCAGTATGTTAGTTGGGTCTCTGATGCCTTCAATGGCGACTTTGGCAAGTCATATATTAAAAATTTACCTGTTCGTGATCTGCTTAAATCAGCAGTAATCCCCACGCTCGAAATCGCAGTTGCTGGGTACTTGTTTGCATTTTTGGTAGGGCTACCTATCGGTATTTTCGCTGGTTTGAAACCAGGAGGCATCGCAGATTATTTCGCGACAATATTCACTATTTCTACACTCGGGATACCAAACTTTATCCTCGGATTGCTTCTTCTTTGGCTCATTGGTGTCCATTTACATTTATTACCGATTTCGGGACGCGTCGGCGTGAACGAAAATCCCATCGAAGCTATGCGCTTCCTTATTCTCCCGACGATAGCCGTGGGGTCTTCACTGGCGTCAGTACTTGCTAGATTCGTCAGGGCCTCAATCCAGGAAGTAATGAACCAAGACTATGTGAGGACTGCACGTGCGAAAGGACTAAAAGAAACTAGTGTGGTTCTCAGGCATGCGTTGCGGAACGCATTAATACCTTTAATCACTGTGGCGGCGCTGCAGGTCGGAGGACTGATCACAGGGGCTATCGTTGTGGAGGTAGTCTTCTCACGACCTGGTTTTGGTAGCCTCATAGTTGGAGCTGTGACCGGGCGCGACTATGTGATGATTCAAGCCATGCTCGCAGTATTCGTTGGTATTTTTACGTTTGCAAATATGCTTGCCGATATTGCTTACGGGCTTGTTGATCCGAGAATTAGGGTGAGGTGATCGCGTGAGAGACCAATCGCAACTATCACAAGGCAGAGTCTACGAATGGCGTCATTCTTCCCAAGTATTTGATGTGATATACAGGGTGATTACTGAACGAAGAGGTCAGGTCGCACTCTTCATAATATTCATGCTTATAGCAGGCGCCGTTTCATCTACGATCGTCTCTCCGTATCACTATAGTGAGCAAATTAGAGGGGTTCGACTAATACCACCATCATGGGCCCATCCTTTTGGCACGGATGATCTAAATAGAGATATGTTCGTGAGGACATTGTATGGTCTGCGTATCTCTCTTGGTGTCAGCTTTGGTGCGGTAACAGTTGGTGCTGTGATCGGGGTGACTCTAGGCTACTTTGCTGGTTACTTCGGCGGTTTGCTCGAGAGCATTATTATGCGCGTACTTGACGCAATGTTGGCGTTCCCAGGCATACTGACAGCTATCGCAGTTCTTGCCGTGCTTGGGACTGGCCTGATGGAGGTATCCTTAGCCATTGGGATTGGAGCTATCCCAGTATTTGGGCGACTCGCTCGCGGCCAATTGCTGCAAGAAAAGAATCGCGACTACGCCCTTGCGGCACAATCGCTTGGTGCCAATCCCCTACGAATCGTATTGCGCCATATTGCTATCAATACTCTCCCACCGCTTCTGGTGCAGGCGGCTTTATTTATGTCCGCAGCTGTAATAACTGAGGCCAGGTTAAATTTCCTCGGCATGGGGGCATCACCCCCAATTCCCACTATCGGGATTTTGCTATCGGATGCTCGACGTTGGCTCACAAGCGGCGCATGGTGGTTTATTTTGTTCCCAACCCTGATGCTGTCGTGCTTGCTGATTGCGCTTAACTTCCTTGCCGATGCTCTTCTCGAGGCAACGAATCCTTATGCACGTAATCGATAGTGCTCGCTAGGTTTTCTTCAGGCTGGATGAATAGATGTCGCCAACATTTCCTTTGACCAGTCTGCCACCACTCTCATAAACCTGAATCGCAACATCGACCGTATGAATAGTGCCAGTGAAATAGAAGGGCGCATCGTAACTTGTCGTTGCCGGTGAAAGTTCATCGCCACCGATTGATGCTCCAGCTCCCGAGCCACCGAGCCCACGCATAATTAGCGGGATGTCCAGAGTTCCTACCTGAGTGCCGTTAACAAGCAGTGTGACCTGACCTTCACCACCGATTCCTTCTCCTTCGAATCGGACAGTAACGGTGCATCTTCCCACCGGCAGTTCAGTTTCCGATGAGCCGGTCAGTATTTCCGTGAAGCAGTTATAGTCGAAGTGCAGTCTGTTATTTTTGACATAGATACTCAACCCTGACGTATGAGATCCGCGTGCAAAAAGAACTCCTTCTACGCTAGAGTCACCACGTTCAATTTCGGCATCAAAAGTCCATTCGCCCATTCCCAATGGTGGAGCGATGCTTCCTGGAAGTCGACTTACTGGAGGTGTGTAGTGGTACTTCAATCCATCGTGAATGCCACCTGGTCTTTTGCTGATGCCAGTGAGCTGGAAGCTTCTGTCGTCGATTGGCAGAACTCCATTCTTACCGGCTTCAACCCACCACAAATCGATCAGTTCTCTGAGCTTTTCGGGTTCAGCCTCTGCCAAGTTGTTGCACTCTGAGAAATCTTCGTCGAGATGATACAGTTCCCATTCCTCGTCGCTGATAGGATCATTTTTGATGTGCCGGGCAACAGCTTTCCAGCCATCTGCCCAGATTGCTCTATGGCCAAACATCTCGAAATACTGTGGTCCTCTATCAGCAGGCACATCTGGATCTTCAAATGTATACGCAAAGCTATTGTCTGGAATAGGCATTTGTGGATAACCCTGATATGAATCTTTCGGGGTGATATTGAGGACGTCGAGAAGGGTTGGGACGATATCCGTTACGTGTGTGAACTGATGTCGCACTCCCCCTGTATTCTTGATTCCATCAGGCCAATGGACGAGTAGAGGGTCTCGTACTCCTCCAGCATGTGTGGTGCTCTTATACCATTTCAGCGGGGTATTCCCTGCTTGAGACCAACCCCATGGATAATTGGGATCGCTTTTTGGTGTTCCGATATCAGGGAGGACATCATCAATATTGTCTAGGTCGTCGAGGTGTGGGTGTGAATATCTCTCACCAGCGGAAACGCCTTGTGGTCCCCCCTCTTGACTGGCTCCATTGTCGGCCATGAGGCAGATAATAGTGTTATCGATTTCTCCAGCCTGATCCAAGTAAGAAACTAGGCGTCCGATTTGATCATCGGTATGGTCCAAAAAGCCCGCGAAGGCTTCCTGAAGTTTGCACGCAAGTTTCTTGGCTCCATCGGAAAGATCATCCCAAGCATCAACGCCTGGATTCCTCGGAGCTAATTGAGTACCTTCTGGGATTATTCCCGACTCAGTTTGTCGGCTAAACCATTCATCACGAACTGCATCCCAGCCCTGGTCGAACTTCCCCTTATATTTATCAATGTACGGCTGTGGTGCCTGGTGAGGCGAGTGAGTTGCACCGAAAGCAAGATAGAGAAAGAACGGCTGATTTGGATAGATTGACTTGTTGTTTCGTATGAAATCGATTGAATGGTCAATTAAATCTTCATTGAGATGGTAGCCTTCTTCCGGGGTTTTTGGAGGGTTGATGTGATGATTATCCTCCGTCAAGTCAGGATAGAATTGGTCAGTCGCTCCTCCAAGGAATCCGTAGTATCGATTGAATCCACGCTGCAGCGGCCAGTCAGTGAATGGACCAGCAGCGGATCTCTCTTCTTTCGGATTGAGATGCCATTTCCCTACCGCGAACGTGGCGTATCCCTCATCACGTAGCATTTCGCTCAATGTTGCAGCATGACGCGTAACCGCTGCCCGCATATTTGGGAATCCCGGGTCATAATCGGCAATTCCTCTCATTCCAACTGCGTGATGGTTACGACCAGTGAGCAGGCTCGCTCGTGTAGGTGAACACAGTGCAGTGGTATGGAAATTCGTATATTGGAGTCCACCTGCTGCAAGCTTGTCTATATTAGGCGTGTCAATTGTCGAACCGTAACATCCAAAGTGTCCAAAGCCGGTATCGTCAAAAAGCATAACCACAACATTCGGTGTTTTTCCATCATGGCTGGCTGGTACTGGAGGCCACCAAGGATCGGACTCCTTGATAGTTTTTCCTATTTTTCCTTGAAATTCTGGTTCTTGGGTCATCTAAATTATCCAATCACGATCGATCATTCTTGAATTAGGTGGAGTTGTACTCTATGGAATTACATTGAGCAATCACGCGCCCGAACGGATTGTACACTATGTATATTTAGTAAGTTGACGCAACTCGTCGACAATAAATCAGGCGGCGTTAGTTGTCAGTTGGGCTCGCGAAATTAACAAATGATGATCGGAACTTAGCTCCCCATTTGCCGTCCTCGTTCGTAAATATCCATAATGTATCGAATGCGAGATACTCTTCGTCGTCTTTGTTTCGTCGTGATTGCCTGATAATGAGGTGTACTTTCTCTTCGTTGGCTTGTGCTGCTTCGAGAGACACGGTTGTCGTGTGGTGCCACCCTTCATCTTCGAGCCTCTTAGTTTGTTGAGGTTCTTTCTCGAGCCAATCATTTTGAGTTTGCCAGACATCCATCTCTTTTCTTGCAATCCTGAAGTGCGGGAAATGCATTGAGTCGAGTTGGCCGTCAGCATCTCTTTGATTAAATGCTGTGTTCCATCGATGGAAAGCAGCAACAGCTTCTTCTTTCGGGTTATCACTCATCTTGCTCTACCTTTCTCAGTATTCACGTTATGGCTCGATTGCTACTTTTAGAGCACCACTAGACTTGTCTCCTGCGTAACCAACTCCTAGGGCTACATCATCAAGAGATACTCGATGGGTGATTAGATTTCCTAGCAGATCACGATGCTCGTTGAGGAGGTCTGTGGCAATTTCATAATCGTGCTGCATCCCTATGTATCCGTAGAAAATAGTGCCAGCTAATCGGAGTTGCCTGGATAAAATGAGTGACGCTGGCATTGCTACCCCGGGGTCAAATACTCCAAGGATGAGAACGCGCCCGCCGCGTCTCGCGACCTGTCCGGCGAGAGTGGGAGTGTTCGCCGTGCCCCCGACAGTTTCCATTACTAGATCGACGGGGTGTTCTTCCGCCCAGGATCGTAATTTTTCAGGGCCATCACCATCAGAATCAAATACATGTGTTGCTCCAAGCATTCGAGCGGCGTCTGCCTGATGATCGTATCGAGCAGTTACGGCGATGTCGGTAGCGCCGGCACGTGCGGCGTAGAATACTGACATCAAGCCGATGGGGCCTGCTCCGAGAACAACGACTCGTTCCCCTCCAGTGGGTCTGCCAGAATCCAATTGTGCAGCCACTCTATGTCCGTGGATAGCGACTGCCAGTGGTTCCGCCAGTGCTGCAACTGCAAAGTCTAAATCGTCTGCGACTTTAAAAAGGTTTTCGGCCGGGACGGTGAGCGTTTCACTAAAACCACCTGGGAGTCTTCCGCCTACGGGGAGACCAAACAATTCACCCTGTACTTGGCACAATTCTATCTTCCCTCCGCGACACTCGGGGCATTCACCGCAGTGTGTTCTCGGTTCAAGAGCGACACGATCACCAATCGAGAGGCCGGTTACTCCGTCCCCGAGTTGAGCAACCTCGCCGGCAATTTCGTGTCCTAAAACACGTCCTGCGCTCCATCCAGAGCGATCACGATAGGCGTGGAGATCAGAGCCACACACTCCGCATGCACGTACCCGAAGAATGACCTCGCCGCGACCAGCCGGTTCGTCAGGGAATTCTTTTATCTCAAATTCAGAGGGGTCCTCTGTTGTTACCGCTCGCCGCATAGTGTGACCTCCGTGTGCGACATCATTCTAAGGGGTTGGTCTGGATCAGGTCGAAAAACTGCTGTTTAACCCTCTAATCGACTTACTTTGCTATTCAAATGTTAGAAACAGCGTCATACAGGCGTTCTGAGCTGTTTTCCTTGAATTGAAGACCTAAGTGAATGAATTATCATCTCTAAATGCCGAATTTGGTCGGTTTAGTAGTGTTTAAGCTCACTTCACCTCAGAAGATTGCGAAGCAACTAAATTACGTCCTGGTGATCAACTAAATTGTGAGCCTAGAAGTCAAACTCGAGCCGTCCTTATATTTCAATACTAAATGGCATAGATATTGAGTTATCCCGATTATTTGCGTGATCAAACCAACGGTTAGATCAAGGTAATTAGGCACTCAGGAATTGTGAAATTTGCATGAAGGGGATGTTAAAAAGACTGAGGTTAATGTATATATAAGTGATTTAATCGAGAATTAGTCATATCGTGTCAGTTACTCATATATAGTCTATTTATTGGTACGTAAATATTTTGGTACACGGTTGTTATAAGTTATATCTGTCCGTATCCTGAGATATAAAGTCACTAATATGTTCACCGATCATGATACTTGTGAGGTTTGTGTTTGCTCTTGGAACCGTGGGCATAATGGAGGCATCTGCGACCACCAGGCCGCTGACGGCATGACAGATGCCATATTGATCTACCACTGAATTTGCGTCATCCACGGGTCCCATACGGGCTGTGCCGGTAGGATGGTATCCACTCTTCGCATGGGTGCGGATGAGACCAAGAATTTGCTCCTCGGCAAGTATATCGAGCTCATAATCGTTGAAAGTTACATTTTTAGTCAGGGACCCAAACGGACCGGTTTTCGTAAATTCGAGGCAGTCATTCAGGGCCTGGCGGAGCCGAATTGTGTCTCGTTCATCCTCACAGAACAGAGGAGTGATTCGCGGTTGTTCAAATGGATCGCTGGAGTTAAAAGTGACATAGCCTCGGCCGAACGATTGTTCGAGTACACCGAGAAGACTTACTGCATTCGGAATATCGTCGCGTTGAGTCCAGCTAGTGAGCTCGATTTGAAGGTCATTTCGGTACTCAGAGTTGTCAGCGGTGTAGCGCATCACCGTCTGTATTAGTGGTAATTCTTGAGACACAAGATCTGACTTACTGATCTCACATGTGAGTGACACCATCGGATGATCTTGGAGATTACGTCCGACGGCTGGCATATTAGCGATTTGATGCACTCCCAGGCGTTCCAAATCAGCACTATCGCCGATACCGCTTCTGAGCAGAATACCGGGAGTCAGTATTGCTCCAGCGGACAGAATGACAAGTCGAGCGCGAATATCTTCCACATCTCTTGTTCTATTGATGACTTGCACGCCACTGACGGCAGAAGAATCAAAATTCACTTTGACTAGATGAGTATCGGGTCGAATCGTGAGGTTCGGACGAAGACGAGCGGGGGCGAGATAACCTATTGCTGTGGATATCCGGACACCGTTGATTTTATTCATTGGTTGAGGTCCGGCTCCCCATCCATTTGGATCATTATGGTCAGGGCAATCAGGTATTCCAAGTTCGCGAGCGGTCTCCCACCAGGCTTGGTGAGTTTCAGATAATTCGTCCCAAGGATGACGTCTAATAAGAATAGGCCCGGCGTCCCCGTGGAAGTCTTTATGCCCGTAATCAATATCTCTCTCTAGGCGCTGGAATTTTGGCAACACGTTATCCCAACTCCATTCAGTGTTTCCCAGTTCCGCCCAGTGGTCATAATCTTCAGGTATTCCTCTCAAGGCAATCGCGGTATTCACAGCCGATGAACCACCTGTCACACGTCCTCTGGGGAAATGTACTGGTGAAGCCTCGGCTGTGGGTTCATAGCGATGTTTCCAGTCGTGGTCATTGAGCGAGTTCTGCTTGGCGTTACGCAGGTCTATTGGGGTTGCACCTATATCGCTGTAGTCGGGACCAGCTTCAATTAGACAGACTGACAGTTCCTGGTGCTCGGAGAGTCTTGCGGCGAGCACACTGCCTGCTGAGCCTGCTCCGACGATGACTACGTCGTAACCGTTAATTTTTTGCATTATTACTAGTACCCAATCTCTCCTATGGAATAGCTCTTCCAGCGATATCTCCAGTGAGTTGTCCATCCAGGACCGCGGGTTGGCCATTCACCAGAACGTGGTATACCCCGGTGGGTCCTGTTCTCGGATCCTCAAAAGTTGCTAAATCATGGACTGTTTCTTCGTCGAGCATGACCAAATCTGCGAAATTTCCGACTTTTATCTCTCCTCGATCCGTCAGTCCGAATCGTTCCGCAGGAAGTTTTGTGAGTCGATTCGTAATCTGTTCTATGGGTACTCCGAATCTGCGACGAAGCGGACCAATAACCCGGGCGAAAGACCCGTATGCCCGCGGGTGCGGCAATCCCTCATATTCTAGGAGTGGGATTCCATCGCTCCCGAGCATGTAGTCCGGCCGAGACAGTAGCTCCATCACATCAGACTCGACTTGCCTAGTAGTGGCTACAGAAGCCGGTGTGCTCGCTCGAAATCCAAAGCTCGCTGCTTCCTCTTTCATCACTTCGATCACCATTTCTTCGATTGGTACTCCGCGAGCCGCCGCGACGTCAACAAACGACATACCAGAAAGACCACGGTTCTCTTCTCCAACTACTCTGGTGAAGACCGCCTTTTCAAGAGCTCCGGGGAAAAGATTTTGTAGTGAGTCAATGAGCTTGTCTTGCAAGGACGAATCTTTGAGATTACTTAGTAGTCCGTCCAGCCCTCCCTCATGGAATTGGCCTCGCAGAAAATATCCAGGTATGGTGGCGTTTGCTGCATAGGGATAGCACTCGAGAGTAATATCGGCTCCTGATTCTTTTGCTCTATCAATAGGCGCCATAAGTTCAGCGACCTCGCCGGCAGAATTAGGTCTCGTCATAAAGTGCGATATGTGAACTTTTCCTCCTGTTCTGAGCGCTATCGTCATAGCTTCATCGATTCCTGACCCTTCAGGGGCACGATCGTCATTGTGATTTCGCACATGTGTGACGTAGACAGAGTTGTTGGTCGCGATCACATCCGTCAAAGCGGTAAGTTCATCGGTCGTGCTGTAGGACTGCGGGTAATAGGAAAGTCCTGTGGAGAGTCCAACAGCACCTTCTTGCAGACCGATGTAAATGAGTTCTTGCGCCGCTTTGAGATGATCACCGACTAAAGGCGCATCAGTGAAACCCAAGACACTTAGTCGGACTGGCCCGTGAGGCACGAGCACTGCGATATTTGGGCCGGTTTTGCCGTCATAATGGGAGCGGAGTTCTTTGATACTGCTCATATCCAAATCCAATGGAGGATCACCCAGAATTCCCGCTAGATATTTTGCATGTTCTTCATACTTATCTGCACTCAATGGCGCCCATCCCATCCCATCTTGGGTGAGGATTTCAGTGGTGACTCCTTGAGCGATACTGTGAACGCCTTGTGGAGCATGTAGTAAAACGCCGTCCGCGTGGGAGTGAGTATCGATGAATCCGGGTAGGGTAGTGAGACCTGATCCATCTAAATCACGCTTTGCTGCGACTCCAGACAGATCTCCAATTTCTATTATTCGGTCAGAGTTGATTCCGATGTCACCCCGATATGGTGTATTGCCAGAGCCATCAACAATAGTTGTATCTGAGATTTTGATATCAAACATTCTATTTCCCCTCGATTTTCCGGTTACAACATCGATTAAGGTATGAGGAAGTCTAAGGGCTAGGGTCGTCTAACCGCATGCTCAAGTTTTGCAAATATATATTAATTAACTAGAAGGAGGCACTGAATGGAACCGTATGATCACGAGTTAGAACACTCAGGCGATATTGTTGCAGCACCGGGGCCCGAGCAGGAGGCACTAAAAACCATCAATTCTTATATCAGTGCTTTTAACCGGAGAGATCTGCAGGGGATGAATGCGGCCTTCCATTTTCCTCATGTTCGGATAGCAAGCGGGAGCATACATGTGCTTGAAGAAGACCGATTCAACGATGATGAGTTTTTTACGGCGTTTATAGACCGCACTGGTTGGGACTACAGCCTCTGGGACTATCGTCATGCGGTACAAAGCAAAGAGGATAAAGTACATTTTGCAGTGCAATTTACTCGATACACGAGCGAGGGTGCAGTGATTGGTCACTATCCGTCACTATGGATTGTTGCCCTTATCGATGGGAGGTGGGGAGTTCAGGCGAGATCAAGTTTTGCTCCATAGACGCCCTAAATAATGGACCGAGTGTGAAAATAGAATTCAAAAGAATACTACATATATTGACTCGTGCTGAGTCGGCTTCCCACTAGGTGCTTCGTATTTCAAGGAGCGTGTCAAATTGGTGGAGTCGAATTGATATTTGGTCGGCGGTTTCCCGGATCTCGATGCCGCTTGTGGATGTCCGGAGAAAGTTTGTTAGCTTCGATAGGTTTTCGCACGTGAATACGAGAGCTCCAAACATCGAATCCCGATCCCCAAGTTCCGAAGCAAGTGTCCCTGTTCTGTTTCTGTACTGCTCGTCTGATAAAACCGATACCCGACAATTTCCTAAATCAAGATACCGTGAATTATCGGACTCCTGACCAGCGGTTCCTCCTAGTAAATCGTGATAGGCCTCAAACGCTGACTCCGGATCTGTGTCCACTACCACCATCTCGTACACAGAAGACATTGTATTTTCGTGTTGCAGCCATTCAGGGCGCCATACCAGATCTGGTGTGGCATGCTCGCAGTAGTACACTCGGCCGGCTGGAAATGCATCGCCCCGAGCAGTGACGGTTCGGAACTTGGCATGCTGAGTGGTGCCGTCGATGTCCACCGGCCTGCTGAAAGCTTTGGGCGGCTCCGCCTCAACACCTATGGCTTTAAAGTGTTCAAATGTCTCGTCAGCATTATTAGTTTTCAGAACCAGTCCATTGATACCAGATATCGATTCTTGCAGGTCTGACCTAGAAGAACTCTGGTCACTAGGAACACCTAGTAATTCAAGATAGTTATCGTTAAACATGGCGAGGTGGTTGATTGATCCGAGGGTATGAAAACCCCTTGGGGTCATGGTGAATCCTAAGTTCCGGAATACTTCAACCGCCGTGTCCATCTCACTGCGGACATTTATAACAACATGATCAATGGTTGCTGCGCTCATACTCATTTGTTCACCTCGGGCTATCTATTTTGATTAGGGTAGCCGTATTTCCTAGGTTTAGTTTTGGGCCACGGTGTTCGTGAATAGTTTTTATCTGATGCCTTGACTGATAATCTTGATATAATTACCTAACTAAGTAATGTATTAGGGGTTGACTACATGTTTGGGTCGATATTTGCTTTTCCTCATCCGGTAAATGAGTATGCTGCCCGCGTAGTGGCCGGTTGTGTCCTGCTGTTATCCATTTTGCTTGTGTTCACGATGTCACTACCTGTTGCTGTGTTTTTATCCTATGGATTTTTGGCTCGGGTACTTGCTGGCCCGACTCTAAGCCCAATCGGGCAAATTGCTACTAAATTAGTTGTACCTCTGATTATTAAACGAGATAAGCCAGTGGCTGGTCCTCCGAAGCGTTTCGCCCAAGCGGTAGGTTTGATGGTTTCGGGACTGGCCCTGATATTCATACTTACTGAGCAATCAGATATATCAAGAATTCTGTATATCGTCCTTGCTGTGTTCGCCGCCGCCGAATCGATAGTGGGGTTCTGTGCCGGCTGCTGGATGTTTGCACTACTTATGAAGATGGGCTTGGTACCTGAGGACGTGTGTGAGGAATGTAATAATCTGAATTTCACCCAGTCATAAATTGCGTCAGACGTTTGGCAATTACCCAGATACAATGCCTGAGATAGCGAATAAAGATCTTTACTGATGAGGTGAAAAGTATGGCTTTGAAAGTGTTTAATGGCGGACGTCCACTCGCGGATACGAGTATGTTTGATAACGCGGGTATCGAATTAACGGAGGAGCTGGTCACAGCCACCACCACGAGAGAGCACTATATAGAGTTACTAAGTGACATGGATGGTGCTTTGATTGGGACACTTCCATTAACTGATTCTGATGTCCTCGAAGCCTGCCCAAAAATTAAGGTACTTAGTCGAATGGGAGTCGGTGTCGACTCGATTGACCTCGATGCTGCAACACGACTGGGTATCTTGGCTTGTAATACACCAGGAGTAAACACGTCTGAGGTAGCTGACCACGCTATGGCGCAGTTACTTGCCTTAACTCGTTTGATTCGTGAATTTGATACGGCTGTGAAGGCTGGCAAATGGAGTACTGCTCGCCAGTTCATACCTATACCAAAGCGTATAGCTGGTAGCACAGTTGGCATTGTTGGATTCGGAAATATTGGAAAAGGATTTGCCTCGAGAATACGTGGTTTTGGTCCGTTTCGAGTTATTGCTTATGACCCATATGTTGATCAGACAACTGCGGATCTTCATGGCGTAGAACTTGTAGATCTCGATGAACTCCTTCGGTTATCCGATTTCATAACAATCCATGCTCCTGCTACGGACGAGACACACCACATGTTTAGTTATGACCAATTCAAGTCGATGAAAGATTCTGCAATTCTTATTAACTGTGCTAGAGGTCCGTTAGTGGATCCGGAGGCATTGTATGACGCTCTAACCGCTGGACAGATCTCAGCGGCTGGATTGGATGTGACAGAGCAAGAACCGATTGACTCAGAGGATCCCTTGCTGACACTTGATAACCTCATTGTCACACCGCATGTGGCAGCAAGTTCCGAACTTTTCATAGCGGAATCAAGTCGGAAGCAGGCAGAAAATGTGAGCCGTGTACTGACTGGTGAGGCTCCACATGGGCTTGCAAATCCGGAAGTGATCAAGACCATTGCTCGAATGCGGGGTGGTGATCCAGGACGCTGGGAAGGTATTCCTGATTACTCGACGGCACTTGCGCTCTAGCCTTAATACAGAGCGTAGGCAAAAAATCGATTGGCAGCCCCACTAAGGTCATACCACTTTAGTCTTAATAGTAAGGGCCAATATCGAGAGTCTAATTTGATGACACATCTGACTTATTTCCGTTCGTATGTGTGGGGACTGCTTATCTTCACGGTGGCCGTGATTATAAGCGGCGATATAGTGCAGTCGACGGAGTCAGGTGCTGGGTGTGGGGATAGCTGGCCCAAATGTGAGGGCTCATTGGTCCCAGCTATTGAAAATATTCACACCGCAATTGAGTTCATACATCGTGCTCTCACGAGTGTTCTCAGCGTGGGTTACCTTGGGCTACTAGCGTGGAGCTATTTGCTGTTTGGTCGACATCATTTGGTCTGGCGGAGTGTGTTATTTTCGTCGTTTGTGTTACTTCTGGAAATTCTTATAGGGGCAGCACTGGTCTTTTTTGGCTGGGTTGAAGGTGACGCTTCGTGGGGCAGAGTGATTGCGGATAGTCTGCATGTGGTCAACACGTTAATACTTCTTGCTTCTTTGGTTCTAATATTGTTTTGGGCATCGGAATCGGAGAATAGAAGCATATCTAAGGAATATTCGAGAGGGCGTTTTTTAATCGCTGCGATTGGTATAGTGATGGTCATAACGATCACTGGCACGATCAATTCGCTCGCAGACACTCTTTATCTCTCGGATCAAGTCGTCGTCGAAGAAACACCAATAGCTCAACTCCTTGTTTCAGTCAGAGCTGTGCACCCTTTGGTAGCAATTATTGGTGCTTTTTTGATTGTTGGATCGATCTATATGGTCATGGAAGACCCTAAGGTCACATACTCTGGTCTAGGCTTTGGTATTTTTGGTATTCTTTTCCTTCAAATCATCGTGGGCATTTTAAATATCGCACTTTTGACTCCCGTCGAGACACAAATAATCCACTTAAGTCTTGCTGACGCTCTCTGGGTTTTGCTTATTTTCTTCTCGCTCTATAACTATTCATCTGAGAAACCCAGGACCACATAGGCTACTGCTGGAAATACTTGTTATGCTTGTTTCATGGGGCTAAAGAAAATACTATTCGTTACTGCGGTTATTGCTGGCGCTGGTTATTTGTATCTAGCGGGTTCGGTGGAGGTAGGTGCCCTTGCAAGCCTCTATAGTGACGGCGCGACTGCCATTTATGAGACAGGCGCGCCTCTGTTTTGTTGTGCGACCTAAGTAAACCCCAAATAATGAATAAGAGGGCATATCGGCGGTCGATCGTTAGCTCATAAAATACTCTGGGATTAGAGTGTCTATTGGTGAGCCGTCATCATGTAATCAAATGACCCATGAATATCGACCACGGATTCCCTGAAAGTACCTTCTAGTGGCAAAAAATTTTTTGGATATCGGTGTACCGGATGTGCTGGTCGAGGCCTTAAAACAACAAGGGATTGAGACTCCTTTTGCAATCCAGTCTGGCACTATTCCGGATACGCTTGCAAATAGAGATATATGCGGTCGAGCACCCACAGGTTCTGGGAAGACGATAGCCTTCGGAATTCCTCTGGTCATAATGACTCCAAAGGGCTACCCCAATGAACCTCGTTCACTAATACTCGCTCCCACTAGAGAGTTGGCAGAGCAAATTACCGTAGCTCTGAGGCCCTTAGCTCGGAGGGTGGGAAAAAGCATTCTATCCATCTATGGTGGGGTGAATATGCGTCGACAAATTGATCGACTCTCCAAGGGAGTTGACATTATTGTTGCCTGTCCTGGAAGACTAAATGATCTGCTAGAGCAGAAAGCTTTGACTTTAGAGAAGGTTAATAGAATAGTCATCGACGAGGCCGACAGAATGGCTGATATGGGATTTCTGCCGCAGGTCCGGAAGCTCTTAGATCAAACTTCAGACAAGCGCCAGACGATCTTGTTTTCGGCCACCTTGGACGGTGAAGTGGCAGTTCTTACAAGGGACTACCAGGTTAATCCAGTCAGGCATGAATTTGGATCGGACCAGCCAGATATTCACTCGATGGAGCACAATTTTTGGAGTGTTGATCGCCCAAATCGTATTCCAGTCACTGTAAATATTATTGAGCGATATGGACGCACAATTATTTTCACTAGGACAAAGCATGGCGCTGACCGTGCGGTGCGCCAGTTAAAGAAGATGGGAACTTCAGCCGCAGCTATTCACGGTGATCGCAGTCAGCATCAGCGACGACGAGCGCTCACTGAATTCAGTGAAGGGAAAATCCAGGCATTGGTCGCAACAGACGTTGCTGCACGTGGAATTCATGTAGACGGTATAGAGTGTGTCCTTCATTTTGATCCCCCTCAGGATAGTAAAACGTATGTCCATAGATCAGGTCGGACTGCCAGAGCAGGGGCCACAGGAGTGGTTATATGTTTCGTTGATCAGGTCCAACACAAAATAGTGAAGCAGTTACAGAAAGATGTAGGTTTGTCTTTGCCAATCACCACACCGGAAATGAGTGAAGGGCCAACAACGAGCAAGCCTCCGACCGGTTCCGGCCGAAGCCGGCTTGCTACAAATGCAACTGAGCTAGATGATTCTCCATCGCGTCCCCGAAGACGTACTCGAGCAATCCCAACAAATAGGTCCGATCCGAAGTCTCGACGTAACGCATCGAAGAGTGTCGAATCTATTGACTCGGGTGAGCAGAGCACGCGAACAAACCAGTCATCAAAGCGACGTTCGTCACAGCCACCACCTACTGGCAGGGCGGGATACGGGAAACGTCTTAAACGGAAAGCGAAGCCCTCAGCCAAGTCGAAGAAGCGAAGAAATCGTCCGGAAGTAACTGTATTTTCTTGAAGTATTCGTCCAGTTACCTATTTTTGAATTCGGGCTTCCGTTTCTCTGAAAATGCCTTCGGTCCTTCGATTGAATCTTCCATACCAATGAGATTCCTTTCGAGGTTTGCTCCGTAGCGTTGGGCCTCAGCTGGCCCCATAGTCATCCCTCGATAGAGAATTTCCTTCAAATTTCTTACAGATCTTGGAGCGAGAGTGAGCATTCTTTCAGCCCAATCCATCGCTGTTGGCATTAAGTCTTCAGGAGCGACCACCTCGTTCACAAAACCCCATTCTTTGGCCCGCTCAGCCGATATTCGCTCGTCTCCCCAGAGGGTGAGTTCGAGCGCGTTGGCCAGTCCGATTATCTTTGGGAGATGATGAACCCACGCAGCTCCCTGATTCCAGCGAACTTCAGCGATACCAAATTCAGCTTCAGTAGAAGCTATTCTCACGTCACACTGCATTGCAGCGTTGAACCCCCCAGCAACTGCAAGTCCATTGACTGCGGCAATGATTGGTTTCCAGCAATTGAGCTTTTCGGACAACGGATATATGTCCTGGAGGTAATCAGGCAGTTGAACCATCGGATCAGGTTCACCTGCCAACGCGGCAGCATTTCGTTCTGTCCGCTCCTTGAGGTCTTGGCCAGTGCAAAACGCTCTGCCCGTTCCAGTCAAGATTGCGACCCAAGCCTCGTCATCATGTGCGAAGTCCCAGAAAGCTTCGTACAATGATTTTCGCAACTCACCATTGAAAGAATTGAGCCTTTCAGGTCGATTGAGACGCATCACCCAAATGCGTCCATTTGCTGGCTTTTCGAGAACTAGAACGTCTTCTTGCTTGGTCATTACTTACTCCTTTTTACATCCAGTTGACTAGATGTGATTCAATTACTGACTCGTCAAATTCGATTCCAAGACCGGGTCCAGCTGGTGGTGTGATGAAACCATCAGTAAATACCAGAGGCTCCTTGAATATTTTCTTATGCAGAGGGCCTTGATTGGCTTCTTGAATCGCAAAGTTAGGTGAACACGTATCAATTTGAATAGCTGCTGCAGCTGCGACAGGACCGCAGTACATATGCGGAGCGATTACCGCATAATGTGCCTCAGCTATGCTCGCGATTTTTTTCGCTTCAGTGATTCCGCCACATTGGCCAACATCCATCTGAATTATTTGAGCGGCCTGTTTTTCCAGTACTTGTGAAAATTCGTATTTTGTGACCAGACGCTCACCCGTCGCAATGGGGATACTCGTATGTGCCGCGACTCTTGCCATTTCGTCAATATTTTCAGGAGGTACAGGTTCTTCAAACCAAAAGGGATGATACGGCTCTAGGAAATCAGCAACACGAATCGCTGAATAGGTCGTCAATTGTCCGTGTGTTCCGATCCCTACTTCTAGATCGTTCCCGACTTCATTCCTTATCGCTTCGAAAATTTTGGCAGCCTGTTCAATTTCTGGGAGCGGGATGTCACGTGGAATTGGATAGAGAGGCATAAAGGGATCAAATTTACATGCACTATTGCCTTCTTCGAGCAGTTGCTTTGCGACTTCACCGGCAACCTTTGGCGTTTCATTGAATTCGTTCCCTCTCGGCATATATGCGTATGCTCTGAGTTTTTCATGATATTTACCGCCGAGGAGGTTGTATATGGGCTGGTTGGCAACTTTGCCGGCGATATCCCATAAAGCCATATCGATGGCGCTCATAGCGGGGGTAGCGTAAAGGCTAGGGTGCCTGAAGTCATGCCTTGATGCATACATCTTGTCCCATATCAGTTCTATATTGAGAGGATTCTCGCCCAAAACATAGTTCTCAAATAGTTCCTCAATCAGGCGTTGCTGTCCTTGGATGAATGTGCGAGCGGTTTCTGGAGTTGGATACGAACTACCAACGACGCGTTCGCCGAGCCCGCAGATTCCGGTCTCCGTATGGATCTCGATAAACAGGAAATATCTACCACCGATCCAAGGCTTTTCACCTTCCACCACATACGTTTTAAGGCCTGTTACTTTCAATTGTGTGCTCCCAGCTATCTGTACCTATCTTTATTGGCTGTTTAGGGAGTTTATACGGTGCGTCAAATACTCTTAAAGTTATCTTAGGAAATTTCTACGTGAACGTGGTTAAATGTTTAGTAGGTCTGCAAAACTTGTTGAAGGGTTATGTATGAAATCACGACGACTTTTGATAGTTTTGTGCCTGATGTCTACTTTCATATTGTCAGCCTGTGGAGGAGACGACGCGTCCCAGGGCGTGGCTCGTATCGATGATAAACAGACGACAACGATAATCTCAAACGATACTGTCGTCGCTCAGGTTTCAAATACGCAAATAGCCAGTCCCTCAATAGATCAAGCGGATGCATTCATCAGCTGTATGCGGAAACATAATTTTGAAGTTGCGAGACCAACATTGGACGACGATGGACGGATTGACGTAGCGAATCTTCGCGCAACAGTGAGCAGCAATCCGCAATTTGACTTAGCTGATTCTGGGACACAGCAGGCGCTTCGAGACTGCGCTCCTGAACTAATGAGGCAAATTGAATCAGAGCCGCGAGGAGATGAAGAAATAACCACAGGATTTACAAAATGTATGCGTGACGAAGGATTCAGTGTTCCTGATCCACAGTTAAATGCTGATGGTACAGTTGATACCGTTGCCCTGCGAGAGAGCGTTCTTAATGATCCTAAATTTAATTGGCAGGATCCAAAAACGAGAGAAATTTTGGGCAAATGTCTGCCTCTGCTGCAAGGAGCTACCTTCGCTCAAGAACAGACTGCGGAGGAGCAAGTGGAATTTCAGGATAATTTGCTGAAATTTGCGGAGTGTCTAAGAGAAGATGGCGTGCAAGTGTCTGATCCCGACTTTTCTGGCGGTACCCGGCAGGCAATAGGATCCATGTTTCAGGGAATTGATACTCAGGAGCCGGCAATTCAAGCAAGCATCGCGACATGTCGACAGGTGTACTTCGGAAGCCAGTAGTTGAGTGATGTTATTTAGGAAAAACTTCTTCGAACGAGGTAGAAGAGAGGTGTGCGGCTTATGAAATTGATATCGGTTATTGGTGCCGTATGCGTGATTGCCCTCGGTGGTTACTGGTTTGCATATGAATCTGGCTATCGGTTGACCGACCGTCAGGCCTCGACTGAGAATTCGATAGAGTTTATTACCGTTCAGTTAGAACGCAAAGATCTCATTAATTACGACGAGTTAGACGGGATACTGGAGTATGGTGATCCATTCGTTGTGACCTCATTAACTTCGGGCGTACTCACTGACGTAGCTGCGGAAGGCTCTGAAGTAAAGCGAGGAGCACTGGTATATCGATTATATAGGTCGATAACCGACTCCGAGTGGTTATTGGCGGAACAGCAACACGCCTCAGCTTCGGCTTCATTGTCGCAGGCCGAGCTTGCCTTGGAGAAATTGAGTGTAGAACCGACAGAATCACAAATTGCCTCAGCTGACGCGGCAATATCTCAGGCTCAAGCTAATTTGTCGAAATTACTGGATGGCCCAACCACAGCAGAAATCGCCTCGGCTGACGCTACAATTTTGCAGGCCGAGGCAACCCTTAAGAAATTGAAGACGCCACCGGCACAATCTGAGATAGTTGCTGCTGATTCAACAGTGACTAAGGCTGAAGGTGACCTCAGTGACCGCTCCGCGAAAGCAGAATCGGCACTGTACTCACTTAGAGTGTCTCGCAAGGCGTATTGCGATACGACGGGGCGATTTTATCCAGGGTACCCGCTCTGGCCACCCGTCTGTGAGAACTGGGATTCTAATACACTCGTAGCCATGACAGAATCCGAACTGAACTCTGTCCGGGAGAATTATTTTGCCTATAGTTGGTCAATTAGTATAAGTAAGGAATTGCTTGCTGCGAGTGACAGTTATTTGGCAGCTGCAGCACTACAAAATTCAGCCCAGAAGGCCTTAGATTCTGCCAAGGAGAAAAGAAAAGCCCTCGATGAACCGACTAAGTCATACGACATTGATCACGCTGAAGCAGCACTTACATCAGCAAAGGAAAAACGAGCCGGACTTGATAATCCGGCTGATGAATCTCAAATAAAGCAAGCTGAAGATGCTCTTGATTCGGCAAAAAAGAAGAGAGCCGATCTTGAGATACCACCTACCGACCTTGAATTATCTCAGGCGCGACTGACTATTGTGAGTGCTCAAGCATCCTTGAACTCGGCTGATCAGAAACTCACCGATCTTCGTGAGGGGCCAGTGGGAGCTGTACTCATGTATGGAGCATTGCCTGCCTGGCGTGACTTTGAAATTGGAATGGAACCCGGTACAGACGTTCTTCAGTTGAAAGAAAATCTTGTTGCTTTAGGGTACGGCAACTTCAAAAACCTCCGAAAAGACAACGTCTTTGACGATGAAACATCCAGAGTGATAAGCCGTATGCAATCTAGCCTTGGCTTGACTACCAACGGAAGTTTGAGCTTCGGCGAGGTAATCTTCATGCCTGGGCCATCTGTTATAGCGAGCAATACACAGTTCCCACAGACAGGATCGATGTTTACCGACAAGACTACCTTGCTGACCCTCACTCCCCTACAAAGTGTTAACACTACGATCATGAGTAACGGAGATGTCATTGAAGGAGCGACATCGTTGCAAAGGGTATCTACGCAGATTGACGTGGCTGACCAGACTTTGGTGGCAGTAGGAACCAATGTCAAGATTGAGTTACCTAATAATCAGTTAGTAGATGGTCGTGTTGCTTCGGTCGGCGATGTAGCGATAGTACCGTCAGGTAACCAGGCGGGGAACCCATACTTGGAAGTAACTATAGACATAGTGGGGACCGAGGACTTGCAGCAATGGACGGGAGCCTCCGTGGTTGTGTCAGTCACTGAATCCGTGGCGAGTAACGTACTTTCGGCACCGATTACTAGTTTGTTGGCATTACTTGGTGGGGGTTATGCATTGGAAGTTGCTGAGAATACCGGGACTCGACTGGTGGCGGTTGAATTAGGCGTTTATGCCGATAACTGGGTGCAAATTTCAGGCGCCGGACTTGATGAGAATACCTTGGTGGTTGTCCCAAAATGACCAACACAACTAGTACAGATAGACACCTAGCCTTAGAAAATTCGCGTGTCCAACTTGCGTTGAGTCTGGAAGAGGTGACCAAGAGTTATCAAGGAACTCCGCCAGTCCACGCACTGAGCGAAGTATCACTTTCTGTGGAGCATGGAGAGTTTTTGGGAATTGTGGGAGCTTCAGGTAGTGGTAAATCAACCTTACTCCATGTGATTGGCACTCTCAGCAGACCCACGACAGGGTCGGTCTACATTAATGGATGGCCAACAGACGGAATGTCAGATGCCGAATTGTCTGGGTTGCGAGCCAAGCACGTGGGATTTGTATTCCAAGAATTTTTTCTCTTGAGCGGTTTGTCTGCGGTTGAAAATGTCGCAAATGGATTGTTGTACTCCGGGATTGGAATTACTGAACGGCTGGATCGCTCTAAGCAAATGTTGGAAAGAGTGGGGCTGGGTCACCGGCTGACCCATAAACCGAGTGAAATGTCAGGGGGAGAACAACAGCGAGTGGCAGTCGCGCGAGCTCTTGTGCACGAACCCTCATTTGTTCTTGCTGATGAGCCGACTGGTAATCTTGATTCTGTTAGTACCGATGCCCTTATGAGATTGTTTTATGAACTGAACACAGAGGGTACAACAATCATCCTGATCACACATGATCGGGAGGTAGCAGAACAGTTCCCTCGTCGGGTAGAACTCAAAGACGGTCGGATTGAATTTGATTCGGCATATGCGGGGGCTTCATGAGTGGGAAGCCTGTTAAATTAAGAAGTAGACTCAGTTTTGGCGACACACTTCGAGTCGCTGTAACGGGACCACGATCGCGTAAATTACGCTCAGCGCTTTCAACGTTGGGTATCACAATCGGTATTGCGGCGCTGGTGGGAGTTTTGGGTTTATCTTCCTCCGGAAGTGCCGATTTGATTCGTGAATTGGATGCCTTGGGTACTAACTTACTTACCATAGAAAAAGGCGAAAGCTTTGGATCGAATGACGCTAAATTGCCGACTGACTCGGTACGCAGAATAGCTCGTATTAAACCCGTCTATGAGGTTGCATCTGTGAGTAAGATCCCTGGCGGGGTATATCGGAATGATCGGGTTGATCTCGGAAGAACCCAGGGTCTTACTATTTTTGCAGCTGACTTAAATTTACTTGAGGCCCAAAGAGGTATAGTGGCTGACGGTATTTTTCTTAATGAACAGCTTGCTGAATTCCCGGCGGTGGTATTGGGCTCTGTCGCCGCTGAAAGACTTGGGGTCCGGGAAGTGACGGGTAACCAGTCAATTTGGATAGAAAATAATTGGTTCGTTGTGGTCGGCGTGTTGGAAGCGTTACCGTTGGCGGCGGACCTTGATCGTGGTGCCATAATCGGTCATGCCGCGGCCGCGAGGTTTCTCGATGAGGAATACGAACCGGACGTTATATATGTGCGTGCATTTCCAGAGCATATTTTGGACGTGAGATCGGTCATGTCAGCAACGGTAAATCCTGAAAAACCTGAGGAAGTCGAAGTCAGTCGGGCCTCCGATGTCCTTGAGGCAAGGGCTGCCGCCCAGAGCACCTTCACAAATCTGTTTCTTGGTCTTGGGATTGTCGCTCTAATCGTTGGAGGCATTGGGATTGCGAACGTTATGGTTATCGCCGTGATTGAACGTCGCAATGAAATTGGATTGCGAAGAGCATTAGGTGCTACTCGCTTCCACATTGCCGTGCAATTTCTTGTGGAGTCACTATTTCTCTCGGGTGCCGGTGGGGTAGCTGGGGTGTTTTTGGGGATTGTGGTCACTGTTGTATATGCGCTCATCCAGGGTTGGACCGTAGTCGTACCGAGTTATGCCATCATCGGCGGTATTTTATCTTCGTTTGTAATCGGAGGTGTAGCAGGTCTGTATCCGTCTTTGCGGGCAGCAGGAATGTCTCCGACGGAGGCGCTTCGTACTCGTTAGTCTACTGGCTTTCAATCAGAGACTGATCTTGGTGTAGCAAAAATGAATCCACTGCTGGAAAAATGTATTTCTATGCATTCTCCATCGGTTGACCGGATTCTCAAAATCAAAATTAGCTATTGGTGGGACTAGAGGATCATTTTGATCACGTTCAGCTTCATGCGCGAGGCGACTCGCGTTGTATTCGGGGTGGCCGATGTGCATGATCTGAGTCTGATCTGCCGACTCGAAAATCGTATAGCCAGATTCCCCACCGTGCGCTAATAAATTTATTTTTCCTTCCGCTTGAGCATCTTCCAAAACAGCATCGGTGTACCCTGCAAACCGGCTCTGTGGGCATAGAAATTTATCGTCAAGGGCATTCATTATTGGATGCGCCGGAGCAAGATTATCTAACTCATAGACGCCGAATAATTTCTTTTCGAAGTTCAATTTATCGATACCAGCCATATATGCTAATGCGAACCCACCCCAGCAAAGTCCCAGTGTGGAGGGACAGTTTATTCTTGCGTCATCGATCAGCTCGGTTATTTCGTCCCAGTACTCCACTTGCTCAAACGGAAGGTGTTCGACCGGAGCCCCAGTTACTATCAGACCGTCTAGAGGGACTTCTTTTGTGGCTTCAGCATATGTTGAGTAAAGTTCGTCAAGATGTCCCGCAGGCCATGTTTTATAAGCGTGGGATTCTAAGCGTATCCAGATAGGTTCAATTTGCAGGACTGAGAGCCCAAGGGGATTGAGTAGATTCATTTCGTACTGTTCACCAAGTGGCATGATGTTCAGGATGCCTATTCTCAGAGGCCTGATGTCCTGCCGTGCAGCTTGATCTAGTGGCAGCCAACGAATCCGATTTTCTTCAACAAGTTCAAGAGCGTGATAGTCGGACGGGATGATTAAAGTCATATCGCACTACTCTCCGGGTTGCCATCGAGGGATGGAAGTCCATCCCTCGATTAAGTATCCCAGAATTACTTGATGGCATCAAAAGCTTGTTGGAAATCGGCTTTGATATCATCAATGTGTTCGAGGCCAACTGACACCCGTACCAGTGTAGGTACTACGCCCGCTGATTGCTGCTCTTCAGCAGAAAGCTGCTGATGAGTAGTCGAAGCAGGGTGTATAACAAGTGTTTTTGCATCTCCCACGTTCGCCAAGTGACTGGCCAATTCAAGATTATCGATGAATGTCACAGCATCTTCATAACCACCTGCAAGTTCGATATTGAGCATGCAGCCATAGCCGCGTTCAAGATACTTATCGGCAGCCTGTTTGTAAGGACTAGAATCCAGACCCGGATAATTAACAGAACTTATTTTAGGATTTGTCTCGAGCCATTTAGCTAAATCGAGTGCATTTTGAGTGTGTCGTTCCACCCTGAGGCTTAAGGTCTCTAATCCTTGAATGAGGAGAAACGCATTGAACGGGCTCAGTGAAGGTCCATAATCTCTGAGCGCCTCAACTCGTGCGCGGAGCCCAAACGCTAGATTTCTATTGTCAGGCACTCCCAATGCTTGGCAGATGTCGCTACCAAATCCAAACGCGTCCCAGTGCACTAGTCCGTGGTACGCATCACTTGGTTCAGAGAATAATGGGAATTTGCCGTTGCCCCAATTGAACGTACCTGCATCGACTATAACTCCTCCAATGCTGGTTCCGTGACCTCCGATCCATTTGGTAGCACTTTCAACAACCACATCAGCACCATGGTCGATCGGACGGATTAATGCACCAGCAGCTCCAAGGGTATTGTCTACAATTACCGGTATATCGTTGCTCTGAGCTAATTTAGCTATTCCCTCAAAATCTGGAATGTTGAATCTAGGATTCCCCATTGATTCCAAATAAATAGCCTTAGTGTCCGAATCGATCAATTTCTCGAAGGCTTCGACAGTATCTCCTTCAGCAAATCGGACGTCTATTCCTAACCTCGGAAACTGTACTTTGAATTGGTTATATGTTCCCCCGTATAGAAATGAAGTAGATACGAAGTTATCTCCGGCTTGCATACAGTTTGCAACGGCCAGGAACTGTGCCGCCTGTCCAGAAGCAGTAGCTAAGGCCTGAACTCCACCTTCCAAAGCGGCGACTCGTTTTTCAAAGACATCAGTTGTGGGATTCATTATCCGCGTGTAGATATTCCCAAATTCGGCGAGTGCAAAAAGGTTGGCACCATGGGCCGCGTCATCAAAGACGAATGAGGTTGTTTGATAGATAGGCACTGCGCGAGCATTTGTTGCCGGATCGGGTTCTTGTCCCGCATGCAGTTGTAGTGTTTCAAAACGATGTTCAGACATTATTTCTCCTTAGTGTTCCCTATTTCCGTAGGGCTTACTTATGTTTTCTCCTGTAGTTCATACCTCTTGAGAGTTGAGGGTTTTGTGCTTGATTACCTTTACCTGATCAGTGACGTACTACGACACTGATTCCTCTCCGACCCGTGTAGGAACCCATATTCTTGAACATTTGATATAAGGATTAATTGGGATGGAGAGTCGTATGAGGCGTGTTACGCCATCATGCACGATGAACTAATTACCGACAGATCGGTCATTAGCATCCAAGACCCCCTTCTTTATATTCATGATTAATATACTCATGTATATCAACATTGAACGAGTGTTAAGTATATAGCGATCACGTCCTCTTGTCATTGGCGACAATTGGACGAGATGATTAACATCAGACTAATCGATTAGAGATTTACAGGTAGGGAGTGCCCCAAGTGCAATATCGATTTGCTCCTTTGTTAGAAGAACTACCGTCGAGCGTCCCGTTTGTTGGACCAGAGCACCTCGAGCGGGAATCAGATGCCATTTTCTTAGCGCGCCTGGGAGCCAATGAGAATTTATTTGGTCCCTCACCAAAGGTTATTGATGAATTACGTAGGAATGCTTCAGGTTCGTGGAAGTATGGTGATCCTGAATTTTCCGAACTTAGAGTTCTTCTCGCGGCGCACCTTGGGATAACCGAAGAAGAATTGATAGTAGGCGAAGGTATAGATGGGCTCCTCAGCTACATATGTCGAATGTTTATTGAACCAAATGATTGTGTGGTGACTTCGGAAGGCGCATATCCTACCTTTAATTTTCACGTCAGAGGGTACGGTGGTGAACTAAGTCAAGTTCCTTATAGTTCGGATCATGAAGATTTGCAGGGCTTGATACAGGAATCAAAAAACACGAACGCAAAACTGATGTATGTGTCTAATCCAGACAATCCGATGGGCACATGGTGGGAGGAGTCAGTACTCCTTGAAACGATCGAGTCGCTTCCGTCAGAGACTATTATGATTCTTGATGAAGCCTACGGCGAATTTGCGCCAGTTGGTACTGCGCTACCTATTGATACGTCACGGCGTAATCTGATTCGTCTGAGAACCTTTTCTAAGGCATATGGGTTGGCGGGCATGCGTGTAGGATATGCAATTGCAAATCCCGATCTCATCAGTCAGTTTGAGAAAATTAGGAATCATTTCGGTGTGGGATACTTGAGTCAAGTGGCTGCGAAGGCTGCGCTATTGGATCAAGAGTATTTACGCATAATGTTGGCTGAAATTGAGCAATCGAGACAATCTATTTACAGTATTGCTGAAGAGAATAGCCTTCTTTGGATTGATTCTGCTACCAACTTTGTCGCGATAGATTGTGGCCATGATGGACTTTTTGCGAGGAAGATATTGCACAGGCTGCAGGACAATGGCATCTTCGTTAGGATGCCCGGCGTAGCGCCACTCGACCGTTGTATTCGAGTGACCTGCGGTCCCCCTGAGCAGATGGAATTATTTGGGGAGGTCCTAACGAAAGTGTTGGCTGAAGAATCATAAATTCACTACTGGATTTTTGTAGCCTCCGTCCAATCAATTTCTCTAAGGCCGGCCAGATGCTCCTTGGCTAGAGCTGCGTATCGACCAGGATTACCTGTAACCCATTCCTCTGAGGGTGAACCAATAATTGATCGCTTGACAACTGCTGGAGCTCCAACTGCCAGCATTCCCTCAGGTATCTCTGAATCGGCCATTACTATAGAGCCAGCTCCGATCAATGCTCTTGCGCCGATTATTGCTCCATCCAAGATGAGAGCACCGTTAGCGATCAAAGCTTGTTCACCGATTATTGCTCCGTGCACCACACAGTTGTGGGCAAGTGACGCCTCACGATGAATGATTGAAGGGAGCTCTGCTCTACCATGTACCACTGAGCCATCTTGTATATTTGCACCTTCATGGACTTCAACATAACTCGTATCTCCACGAAGTGTGGCCCCATACCAGACTGAGGCTCCTGGTCCCACAGTAACTGCACCTACAATGTTCGCCGTAGGGGCAATAAAGGCCGAAGGGTGAATTACAGGAATCTTGTCACCTACTGCATATATTGGCATATTCTCTCCTCAACTTATTCTGTTTTTGAATTGCCCACGGCACACGATACCCTGGCGTGACAAAACAAAGTCGTTCGGTCTCCATCCCATAATTCGACAACGACAGTCGATGTGCGTCCCATACGCACGAGGGAAGCTTCTGCACGCGTTATTTTGCTCACAGCAGAATTGAGGTACGCGATATTCAAGTCCTGCGTATGTTTAATCTCTGAACGTTCGCGGAGGTTCTGTCTGATAATGAAGTGGGCTGCTATTTCCACGTAGGTGGCGAGAATCCCTCCATTAATGGAGTTTCGTACCCCTCCGACGTTCGTTTCATTGCGAGCCATTTCAAAGATGGCATTTGTCCCTTGATTTTCGGACAGAGTTATTCCAAGGGCGGTCACGAAAGGATACTCATTCAATTCCATCGTGTTATGGCCCCTGATTATTTTTCTTAGATATTGAATAGGATCCTTTGGCAAAACCGAAGCGAGTATCATCTTGGTCCGTGAGCGTTACGCTGATTACAGCAGTATTTTCTCCACGGCCTAATACCTTGGCTAATACATCAGCGTGTCCGATGGGTGTTTTCAGATACGAAACACTGAACTCAATTGTCCCGTTCATTTCCTCTACAGTTGAGTCGATAACGGTACTCACCGCTCTTACTAACGCCAGGTCTACGGCGGTCGTTATAGCAAGTGTGTTCACGGGAGTTGGCTCTGGTCCGAGAGGTACTCGGTACAATGCCTCACCGTCCTGCGCGGATATTCTTTCTATCCCGAGGACCACCTCAAGAGGGCCAGTAGATGCGAATTCAGATGGTTTAGCCATATCGAATAAGTGATCCTCGGAACATTTTTATTTCTGTCACGTATATATAACCGGTCATTGGCTAGAGATCCTCAAGAATCCACAAAATATAGAGCCAGGGTTAGATTTTCCACCGAATCTTATTTGGATCGACTATCCTCACGGGTGGAAGAGCGATACGGAGAGTGTATGAGTATTCGAGGGAAAGCTGCGATCGTTGGGTTCTACGAGATCCCTACACAAAAGGAATATCCTGACAGGACTACGTTCGGTGTAATGGCTGAGGTCGCCCGTGGGGCAATAGCCGATGCTGGATTAAGAAAAGAGGATATAGACGGACTGATCAATGGTGAGGGAGTGAACTCAATTACCGTTGCTGAAGCTCTCGGTATCGAACCGAAATATACGGCCTCAATGACAACACACGGATCAAGTGGTGCCACAGCGATTGCTACAGCTGCGGCCGTGATTAGCGCGGGACTTGCTAACTATATTTTGTGTGTTTTTGGAGAAGCACGTCCGCGGTCCAGTTCTCGAATGGTGGGCCAAGCACAGGCCAGAGGAAACTTACCTCCTGCTAGTCGCGCCACTGAGTTGGAGCTCCCCTATGGGCCGGTGATAGCAATGAACGGTTGGTACGGCCTCATTAAGCAACGCCACATGTTCGAATACGGAACCACACAAGAGCAATTTGCCAAGATGGTAGTCGATCAGCGATTCAATGCTGCAGATAACGAAAATGCAGTGTGGTATAACCAACCAGTGACACAGGAAGATGTGCTCAATTCAAGATTTACCAACGATCCTTTGCATCTCTTGGAGAGTGTGATGCCGTGCTCAGGAGCTCATGCTGTAATCGTGGCCTCAGCAGATCGTGCAAAATCACTACCGAATGATCCAGCGTACATACTTGGGGCGGGAGGTCCAGCTACAAGTCATGATGTGATTTGGCAAAGAGACGATATTACGACTACCCCCGTGGTTCATTCAGCTCCTACGGCGATGAATATGGCGGAAGTTAATATGAATGACGTCGATTTAGCGCAATTCTATGATTGTTACACCATTCTGGCGATGGCTTGTCTTGAGGATGCGGGGCTCACTAAAAAGGGCGATATTGGTCCATTTTACGAGTCAACAGATACTACCTACAAAGGTGAATTCCCGATCAATACTGACGGTGGTCAGATTGGAGCCGGCCAAACAGGAGGAGTTGGAGGAGGGTTCCGTCACGTTGTTGAAGGCACGCGTCAGGTAATGGGGAGAGGAGGTATCCGCCAAGCAAGCAAAGCGGATATCTGTCTTGTAAATGGCTGAGGTGGCACAGCGAGCATTATGTGCACGCTGGTACTCGGTTCGAGTGCCACCCTCTAGAGAAGATACCCTGAAAGAAAGAGATAACAATGACGAATGGAAATGCAAACGTCGCTATTAAACCTGAGCCGAGGCCTGAGGTTCCTGACCTCTCGATGCCGTTTTGGGACGCCGCCCGAGATCATAAACTGATTATTCCACGCTGTAGACCATGCAATCGCTTTTTTTGGTACCCCAGAGAAGCCTGCCCGAATTGCCTTGAATCGGACTCTTGGGAATGGCAAGAAGTCAGCGGGAATGCTCGGTTGCATACCTTTACTATCGTGTATCAACCGCAGCATCCGGCGTTTCAAGAAGATGTACCGTACGTGTTCGCGATCGTTCAGTTGGACGAAGGTGTAAGGCTTATGTCGAATGTAGTGGATCTTGATATCCCGGAAGACGTGGAGATAGATATGAGGCTACGGGTGAAATTTGATGACGTCTCCGAAGATTGGACTCTTGTAAAATTTGCGCCCGCGTAGGGCTCAGTCGAGTCTATGCTAATCGGCCTTATTTCAGACACACATATCCCTGAAGCAGGGAAAGATATTTCCCCCGAAGTGCGTGCTGCATTTAGTGATGTCGATCTCATTTTGCATGGTGGGGACATCACTATGAGTCGCGTACTCGATCAGTTGGAGGAGATTGCTCCGGTTATTGCAGCCGAGGGTAACCACGATGAACATCTCTGGGAGGATCCGAGGATTGAGCCTATCCAGAGGTTAGAGTTGGAAGGCCATAGTGTTGCTTTGATACACAGATTTGGCCCTGTTGAGGCGGATATTGATTACCTCGTCAGCGTATGGCTCGAAGATATTAGACCTGACATTGTCGTGTGTGGTGATTCGCACTACACATTTTTGGAATGGAAAGATGATGTCCTTGTTATTAATCCTGGTAGCCCAACGTTGCCAAGAAATTTGAGCCCTCGACTTGGTAACGTTGGGCTACTGGAACTATATGAAGATCAGGCCCCCTCAGCCAGAATTATTGATCTTTCAGATGGTGCTAACTCCCATCTCTTGCAGGGATTTCCAAAATTTGCGTGACTCTCTAGTTTTTCTTATAGGTGTCGAAAAACTTATTCTTTAGAGCCTTTTGATTTTCATATATCGACCCTTGTAACGGCGCCGGTGGCAGAGGAAGATATGGTGGAACTGCCGTTTGTCTAGGCTGTGAGACTGGCTCACCTCGTACAATCTTCGAATTGTAGTCTTCGAATGACATTTTCCCTAATCCCATAATGGGCCAAGCATCCGCAGCTGCATATTGGTTGAGAAGCAGTCGTCTTTGCCTGTCAGAAGTATTCAGGGCAGAACCATGCATAATCCTTACATGATGGAAAGAAACACTCCCAGCAGGACCTTCCAAGGCAGCAAGATCTTTGCCCATGTCCCAATCGAAGTTTTCTGGGTCTACAGCCCCCGAGAAATATCCGTCTTCGTGGTGATTGTAGATGGGTGCCTTATGGGAGCCTGGCACGACGAGTAGTGGGCCGTTTTCTTCATAACAGTCATCCAGTAAAACGCCTGCAGCAAGTAGATCATCATTGGTGTGCGGATAAAAAGGCCAGTCCTGATGCCATTCAACAGCCGCACCGAACTCTGCGGATTTCATGTTTAGTTTATCTCCCTGGAGCCTAATATTTGGACCAATCAAAGCCTCAACAACATCGAGTATTGGTTGATATTGTGCTAATTCCCAGAAAAAAGGCCAATGTTGATGAGGTGCCTTGAGGCGACGAACCCGAGGATTCTCAGGTGTATGAGAGTCTTCCAGATCATATTGATTGTTGTGTTCACTCAGACCAGCAGCTTCCGACACAATTCTATCGGTCTCTTCTTGTAAGCGCGCAAGCATCTCGTCATCTAAAAGTTTTTCGAATAGTATGTATCCGTTTTCGTTGTAGAATTCGATTTGCTCGGTGGTCACCTCAATTTTCCTAGTCGTGGTCATATTGTCATTCCTCCAACAAGAGTGTAGTACTTTCTATTAAGTATTACCTCGTGGTGAGGACATCGATGTGAATATCGACTGATGATGTATGGAGGCTTGATGACTACAGTAAATACAATTGCAGGACCGATGGAAGTTAGTGATCTTGGTCGGACGCTTTCGCATGAGCATCTGGTTAGTGGGATGGGTGGCATGGATAAAATCACCCAATTATACGATGAAGAAGAGGCTGTTAGGCGCTGTCTAGATGCACTGGAGACTGTATCCACGGCAGGTATACAGACAATCATCGACTGTACTCCCCTGGATTTAGGGAGACAGGCAAGAGTCTTTGAGCGTTTGGCAGATAGTTCGAGTGTGAACATCATTGCAGCTACAGGAGTTTACCGGTGGGTGCCATTGACCTATTACTCTTGGAATGAGGATGCCATTGCCGAGTATTTTCTTAAAGATATTGAGGAAGGACTTGAGTCGACATCGATCAAAGCCGGAGTTATTAAGCTTGCTTGGGATTATGAGTACTTGCTTGATGATGGGGTGCGTTCGCCAAAATTCCAGCTCGAGAAAGTCGCACGCGGAGCAGCTCGTGCTTCGAAAAGTAGCGGCGTGCCAATCACGTGCCATACAAGAGCTCTCGACAAACTTGGAATGCCATTGCTTGATATTTTTGATGACGAAGGCCTGGATTTACGCTCCATAACTATCGGTCATAGCAATGACAGCGGCGACATGGAGTATTTGACTACGATTTTGCGTCGTGGAGCGACGCTAGGAATGGATCGATTTCAATCTACGCTGCCAGAAGATGAAAAAGAACGTCGTTCCCGCCTCGTTTCGGATTTGATTAAATTAGGATTCGCAGATCGAATATGTCTGGGTCATGACTCAGCAGCGTACAGCCTGAATTTAGGTCCTCCTGAAGGAGGAGGTCGAATCGAGGACAGAACTTGTTGGCTGCCAGTGCCGGATTGGGAAATTAAGTGGCTAGTTGAGAATGGAGCAAGCAGTGAGGAAATAGATGATTTGATGATTAATTCGATTGCTGGCACCTTTGCAGCAGCGTATAAAATGGCAAATAAGTGAATAGAAAAGAGGATTTATGTTTAAAGGAATAGATCATATTGTCATCTCTGTGGCTGATATGTCAGAGGGGCTATCTAAGTATGAGGCGATTTTCAACAAAAAAGTTGACCGGACAGGTGAGCCTGAGGGTGCTGGATTTCTTACTGCCCATTTTGAATTTGAAAATTCCGAAGTTGAGCTTGTACAACCTACGAATGAATCAGGCCCCGTTGCAAAGCACATAGATAAGACAGGCGGAGGTATGTATTTGTTGTCGATGCGGGTGGACGATCTGATAGCGACTCTTACGGATCTCCGAGGTAAAGGTATCCGGTTGATAGGAGATCCTGGTGAGGGTGAAACACCAAAAGGACAGGTGTTTGTACATCCGGCTGATGCAGGTGGTGTTTTGCTGCAGTTAGTCGAGGGCTAAGACAGACTTTTTCGAGCTTGTTTCGCTTCTTTATTTCGAGCATGAGTATCAAGGATAACTTTTCGCAGTCGGACCAGGCTAGGTGTCACCTCAAGGCATTCATCAGCGGAGATAAATTCGAGAGCCTTCTCAAGGGACAGTTCGGTCGCTGGAGTAAGGTGTTCCGTCGCATCCGCGTGGGCGCTCCTCATGTTGGTGAGTTTTTTCTCACGGGTAGGATTAACATCCATGTCATCCGCGCGAGAATTTTCTCCAATAATCATTCCCTCGTAGATTGGGAAGCCCGGCGAGATGAAAAGTCTACCTCTTTCTTGGAGATTCTGAAGTGCATGGGTTGTTGACTGTCCAGGCCGATCGGAAACGAGACTGCCTGAAGCCCGGGTGCGAATCTCGCCGAGCCACGGGATGAATCCAGCAGCGAGGCGATTAATTATTCCAGTACCTCGTGTGTTTGTCAGAAATTCCGTTTGAAAACCTATCAACCCGCGCACCGGTGCTTCGAATTCAAGATGCACATTATTTTCACCATAGTTACTCATGTCTTTCATGTTTCCCTTACGTTTCGCAAGACTTTGAGTAATTGCACCAACATATTCTTCTTCGGTCTCTATGAATAATGTTTCCAGCGGTTCATGCAGCGTTCCTTGAATCTCACGCGTCACAACCTCGGGTTTCCCGACTGTAAGTTCAAATCCTTCACGCCGCATAGTTTCGATTAGTACAGCTAACTGAAGTTCTCCACGACCCTGAACAATCCATGTTTCCGATCTATCCGCAGGACTGACTTTAATAGATACATTCCCTACAGTTTCAGCTTCTAGCCGATTAGCCAACAGCCTGGGAGTGAGCTTGGTACCCTCTTTGCCAGCAAGCGGCGATGTGTTGATACCGATTGTCATCGACATAGTCGGTTCGTCCACTGAGATGATTGGGAGTGGAACAGGATTTTGGTGATCGGCGATGGTTTCTCCAATCGTAATGTCAGGTATGCCAGCAATAGCAACAATGTCGCCGGGTCCTGCTGATTCCGTAGCAACTCTGTCCAATCCGTGGGTTGTGAATAGCTCCGATATTTTCCCTGGCGCCATTGAACCCTCTCTGCGGCAGTGAGTGATCGTTTGGCCTTTAGCTATTTCGCCTTGGACTATCCGACAAATAGCAAGCCGACCCAAATGCGGGGATGAATCCAAATTAGTCACTAGTGCTTGCAGTTCTGGAGCTCCTGAGTGTGACGGTGCTGGTATGTGCGCGAGAAGGAGATCTAGTAGTGGTTCCATACTTGTTCCCAACTGATGTTGTTCCAGGGAAGCGATTCCAGCTCGCGCACTGCAGTAAACGATAGGGAAGTCAATTTGTTCATCGGTTGCTCCGAGTTCAAAGAAAAGTTCGTATACTTCGTCTATTACTTCACCGACTCGGGCGTCCGCTCTATCAATTTTGTTTATTACTAGGATGATTGACAGGCCTAGCTCTAGTGCTTTCCGCAGTACAAACCGTGTTTGAGGAAGAGGTCCCTCGCTCGCATCTACTAGTAGTAGTACGCCATCGACCATCGCGAGTCCGCGCTCAACT
>DEAP01000111.1:2133-3033 GCA_002348225.1 Dehalococcoidia bacterium UBA2979 | reverse complement strand
TCCTCTGGATCAATTTTTCCGACATCCCCAGTTATTAACCATCCATCGTGAAATTTTTCGGGTTGCGGGTCATTGTAGTACTCGGAGCAAATCCACGGCCCACGAATCAATATTTCGCCAACCGTTTCCCCATCGTGAGGTACCTTTTCAAAATTCTCGTCAAAGATATCAAGCTCTAAGCCCGGCATCAGTTGTCCTGCTTTTGCAACATTTTCAAACAATTGATCTTCGTCTAATACTAACTGAGAGCGTTTCATCACCTTCCTCGACAGCGTTGCAAGCGGAGAAGTTTCGGTCATGCCCCACCCCTGAATCATCTCGACGCCCAGCTGATCCCAATACCAGCGTATTAAAGAGGGCGGGGGCGCACTACCGCCACAAGTTAATCTGGACAAATTCGACAAATCATATGCACCCGGATTAGCTTCATAGAGGCCTTTAACTCCCTGCCAGATAGTAGGCACACCCGCTGATAAAGTAACACCTTCATCCACCATTAGCTGAAGAAGTCTTGCTGGGTCCATAAACCTATGAGGTAGCACTTGCTTGCAACCCAACATCAGAGCTGCCCAGGGGATCCCCCAACCCATGGCATGAAACATTGGGACGATTCCGCACACGGTATCAGTAGCTGATAGACCCATCGAGTCTGTCATACACATGGCCATCGTGTGCAAATACTGCGAGCGGTGCTCATATTCCACTCCTTTCGGATTGCCAGTGGTACCGCTGGTGTAACACAACCCAAGCGGCGAGTTCTCGTCCAAGACCGGCCAATCATACTCAGTCGATTTTCCAGAAATAAATTCTTCGTAATCAACAGGGGAAGGCAGTCCGGTGTCCCAACCCTCAAAACCCTCCTCAGTGGCAACAATAATCCTTTCCACGCTTGGCATTCTG
>DEAP01000111.1:0-1711 GCA_002348225.1 Dehalococcoidia bacterium UBA2979 | reverse complement strand
AATCGAATATTCAGCGTGTGTAAGACGGCTCCCATCCCAGCACAAGCATGATATGCCTCCAAATGCCTGGAGCCATTCCACATAAAGGTACCTATCCGATCGCCTACTTCTATACCACTATCTCTCAAAGCATGGGCTAGTTGGTGCGAGCGATTCCTCGTCTCCAGATAAGATTGCTTTCTCACACCGTCAGCTGTCGCAGTTACAATCTCCTCGTTCGGAGCCACTTTAGCTCCCCGGTCGAGAATGTTAGCCATTAATAGGGGGGTGTGTTGCATTGCCATTCTTAGTACTCCAAAAACAAGTGGACGGTAGTCTATATTAATTAATTCTTAGTAGGGATAAGCTTTCTCGCACTTGAGATAGTCCAATTTCAGGTTTGTACGGTCCTCTGAGCATTCTCAGCAAACTCTTTAGTCGCAGACTCATCGGCCAATACGGTTCCAACCCTATTGGGAACCGCAATTCCTCGCTGGCTGGCTGGCCTTTCTCTTATCGCGTCTCGCCATCGCTTTAGGTGTATTAAGTCGCTCACTTCGATCCCTGACCAGGTGTAACTCCTAACCCAGCACCAATTAGCAATGTCAGCAATTGAATAATCTTTAGCGAGCCACTCACTATTGGCAAGCCGTCGATCCAACACCTCAAACAACCGACGGCATTCATTCTGATAACGATCGATCGCAGGCTGAATTTTTTCAGGAAAATATCGATAAAATACATTTGCCTGCCCCATCATGGGGCCCACCCCTCCCATCTGAAACATCAGCCACTGCAGAACCTCCGCTCGTCCCGCCCGATCATTCGGCAACAATTTATCGGCCTTTTCAGCCAGGTAGATCATGATTGCGCCACTCTCAAATATAGCCAGATCATTTTCTTCCTTATCAACAATCGCGGGGATCCTTCCGTTGGGACAGATATTCAGATACCAATCTTTTTTTTGATCTTCATTTCCCAAGTCCATGGCAAAGGTCTCGTAGGGCAGGCCTAGTTCTTCTAACGTAACAGAAGCTTTATGGCCATTCGGAGTCGAGGAGGTATATAGGTTGATCATTCCCTTTCCAAAAAATACAGCAGCAGTAGTGTATTATCTTTCGGCAAGGCCAAACAGATCCATTCGGTTTCGGTCTCAGAGTCCAGTGAAACTGACAGGCGGGGACGAGGACATCAAGACAACATTTTTTTACGGTTGGGTCATCGTTGCGGTCAGCGCAACTCTAGGATTTCTAGGTACCGGGTTTTATTCTTACTCTAGGGGCATTTTCCTAGACGATCTCTCCATCGCGATAGCAAACGGCGACCGGACCGAAATCTCTTTTGCTTTTTCATCGGCTTTTGTCATGGGCACCCTGATGGCTCCTTTTATCGGTCGTCTATTGGACCGATCATCTCCCAAAAGAGTCTTGATGTGCGGCGTGGCAATCGTAACCTGCTCCTACTTACTCCTCTCCCAGGTAGAAACCATTCTTCAGTTCTATTTAGTAACTACCATCGGCATGGGACTGGGTATGGCGTGTATGGGAGGGCTTGCCTGGCATCGTAGCATTATTAACTGGTTCGACCACTGGCGAGGCCGCGCAATAGCACTTGGAGTCCTTGGCGCTTCGTTATCCGGGATCGTCATGCCACAGTTTGTACCCGAACTAATCGAAAATTTCGGCTGGCAGACGACCTACGGCATTTTTGCAGTTTCAACAGCCATCACCTT
>DEAP01000118.1 GCA_002348225.1 Dehalococcoidia bacterium UBA2979 | reverse complement strand
CACTAAGGCAAATTGTAATGACAAAAGTCGGCATCTTACTTCCCACACGTGAGTCCGTGTTCTACGGAGATCAGCGAGGAGATCCTCGTCCCTTAGTGGAACTGGCCGTGCAAGCAGAAGAACTAGGTTTTGACTCAGTCTGGGCAGGTGACTCTTTGCTCGCACGTCCCAGAGCCGAACCTCTCACACTCCTCGCGGGGGTAGCGACTCAGACGAAAACAGTTTCGATTGGTACTGCTGTGTTGTTGCCATCCATGCGGAATGCCGAACTTCTTGCGCAATCAACGGCCACACTTGATGCTCTCTCTGGTGGTCGTTTCATCCTGGGAATCGGTGGTGGTCCGGGGACCCCAGGTGTCCGATTTGATCATGAATTGGTGGGAGCGGACTTCGTGCGTCGAGCAAGTACATCAGTGGCTGTAGCCGAACGAGTCAAATCCTTATGGCGAGGTACTGGCGACCATCAGATGTATCCTCTGACTCACACTGAGGATGGTCCACCTATTTGGATGGGAGGAGATGGCCCCCGCACGCTAGACCGAACCGGACGCCTATTCGACGGCTGGTTCCCTTTATCAACGTCACCGGAGGCATTTAGTTACGGATTACGTAAGGTTAAAGAATCGGCTACGAATGCTGGACGTCAACCGAAAGATATCGATGCAGCAGCATATTTGACTATAGTAATAGGCGATCCAGAGGAGGCCCAACCGCAACTTGCCGAACATGCTGAACTTTACTACGGAGTTCCTTTCAGTCAGATCAGCCAGATGCAGGGATCATTTGCCGGTCACAAAGATGCGGTCGTGGATTGGTTGCGAGGCTTTGTTGATGCTGGGGTCGAACATCTCTGCATCCGGTTCGGATGCAACGATCCCGCTGGACAACTTGAGCTACTAGCCGAACTCCGGTCGGAAATTGCCTAGCTATTGCGGCTAGCGGGCGGCTATTGGCACGGTGCCTATAACATCTTCATCCGTCAGCGCATCGATTTCTGACTGACTTAAATCTAAACGCTCCTGCAGCACTTCCTGAGTATGTTCGCCGAGTAGCGGAGCCCTAATATTCGGGCCTTCCTTACTTAGCAAAAATCTATAAGGCTGGCCTGGATAATGTTTAGTACCCAATCCTGGCCGATCCTGAAGCATGAAGCTATCTCGTGCCTGTAGCTGCCGATCCTTCAGGAGTTCAGGACCGTTCAGAACTGCTCCTGCCGAGATACCCAAAGACTGAAGCTCCTCCATAAGAGCAATATGTGGTTGTGATTTAGTCCATTCCTTAATGGATTCCTTTATCCCAGACGGTGCAACTCCCTCAATATGGGCAGCCCGTATCAGTACATCTAATTCCTGATCATTCTCACAGGTAATAGCTATCCAGCGATCATCAAGACAGGGGAAAATACCCTGTAGCCGCACACCATGCCGATCATTACCCAACCTTCCCGGGTCATATCCAGACATTGAAGACGCCGTCATCATATCGCCAAGATATAGGTTACAAGCCTCAATCTGACTGAAATCGATATGCTGACCGTCTCCTGTCTTGGTTCGGTGATGCAGAGCTGACAAAAGCGCCCATGCCCCCATTACACCAGAATAGAGATCACCACCCGTCATCCCCGTAAAAAGAGGCTCATCGTCTGGATAACCCGTGAGATGAGATACCCCTGATAATTGCTCTGTCGACATACCGAACGCCACATAATCCTTCCACGAATTATCGGCTCCGAAACCTGAAAGTGAAATCATGATCAAATTTGGGTTGAGCTCGTGTAATACTTCGTACGAAAGACCAAAATTATTCATTACACGAGGGGTATAATTTTCGATGAGAACGTCCGCATCCTTTACCATTTGCTTGATAATGTCTGCACCTCTCGGATCAGTAAGATTTAGGGTGATATCTCGCTTACTTCTGTTCACCCAATTGAAGTATGGCGAACTCTCCCATGGCGCAATCGGTCCCTCGGTCACTAGTCCTGCGGCTGTCCCGCTGCCTCGCCAACCATCGATACGCTGTACTGACTCAACTTTAACTACGTCAGCTCCAGCGTCAGCTAATATTTGAGCGCAAACCGGGCCAGCGAAAAACATAGACAAGTCAAGAACCTTAAGACCGCTTAAAGCTAGTTCATTTGTTATGGAAATTGGATCCGGAGCATTGCCGTCCGTTTCGATCAGATCAACGTTCTCTATTAATTGCTCAGTGTGTTCACCCAGAAGTGGAGGTCTTTCTATCTTGAAATCACTGACTGTCGATTTAAACGGAACTCCAGGAACACTAACCTTCCCTGCTACCGGATGAGTCACTTCACTATAGAAATCTCGCTCAACATGAGGAGTCAGTTTAGGAAGATCTGTGAGTGAGGGGACTAGGCCAAACGGGACTCTCCATGCCGCTGCCTCATGAAAAAGCTCTTCAGCCGATCGATCCTCGAGAGCTTCACGATAGATTTCTCGGAGCTGTTCGATACGGTCATCAGGATTCATCCATGACACGCCATCCCAATTTGGATCGTCAGCAATATCTTGACGGCCTAAGAATTGGCAGAGTAGTACTCGTTGAGCCGCGGTCAGCGCATTAAGTCCGATATAACCCTCTCGGGTCGGAAGCATAAATGCACCGCCGGCGCCTGATCCTACACTGGAGTATCTCCCCAGAACAAGATCACGGTACTCATAAAATAGTGTCGGCAGTTGCGCTCCAGCCAGAGTCGCTTCTTGGGCGCTCACATCGACATGTTCACCCGAGCCGTGCTGATTACGCCCATAAATCGCAATTAGTGTTGCCACAGCAGAGTAGGCGCCGGTGAGGGTTTCTGTGACATTGCCTCCTGCCTGCAGTGGCTCACGGTCGGGCACGCCACATGACTCCGCCCAACCGCCAACCGCGCAAGATACGATGTGCGAGGATCTATAGTGAGAATATGGTCCGAACGAACCAAAACCCGACACTGTCGTAAGAATAGTTCGCTTATTCCATGCATGAAATTGTTCGAATGATAGTCCCCGGGTCTCCAAGGATTCCGACGTATCGCTTGAGACTACGACATCAAATTCCTGCACTAGTCCTGCCAGATGAGCACGTCCTTCGGAACTCTCTATATCAATTTCTATACTCTTCTTTCCGGTATTAAGAAAGAAGAAAAAGGGACTCTTTTCTAAATGTTCCTCACCGTCCGGAAATGGCCCTAGAGCTCGTGACCGGTCACCGATCGTCGGCTTTTCAATCTTAACAACCTCAGCGCCTAAGTCTGAAAGTAATTTTGTACAGAAAGGAGCGGCTATCCCCTCTGAAATATCTAATATTTTGACTCCACCGAGAAATCCTGAAGACCGATTCTTTGACATACACACCCGCTTCTATTTGGACGATATATTTTCAAGTCAGTGTTTTATTTACTCTATGATTTTGAATATATCAAGAGAAGACCGCCTGCGTAAGATACTCAAGCCCAGTCGATGTTCCACCCACACTATCGCCACTTTGGAGAGACAGAAAAATCTCCTTCGGAATCCCGTATCGATTCCATATCAATTTCCAGAACACGGGAAATATCTTCGACTAGATTCCCGTACTTAACAGTTCTGTCGAAGGCGATCGCTCCTTGATCCAAACCTATTAGCCGATCAGAAAACGCCACAGCAAGAGAGACATCGTGCAACACTGTCAATATAGCTATATCTTGCTTCTTAAGGTCCACTAGTAATTCCATCAATTGTTTCTGATAGCGAGCGTCTAAGTGACTAGTCGGTTCGTCAAGTATTAGGACCTCCGGATTTCGAACGAGGGCAAACGCTATCCAGACCCTCTGCAATTCACCACCGGAGAGCGAATTTAAGTCTCTATCGCTGCTCGCTCCGAGACCTACTTGATCTAACACACGGTTGACTTCAGCATGATCTTCGGCAGATCCTCGCATGGCATATTTTGGGTAATGAGGGGTCCTACCACGCAACACTAAATCACCGACTGTCAGCCCCATTGGGACGGATAGCGATTGAGGCAAAAAAGCTACCTGACGAGCAAAGTCTCGTTCGGGAATCATATCGATCGATTCTCCGTTCAGATAGACAGCACCGGCATCAATCGGTTTCAAATTGCAAAGTGCGCGCAGTAACGTACTCTTCCCACTTGCGTTCTGACCAATAATCGTAACCAGTTCGCCTCGATTCACCTCGAGACTGATCCCATCAATAACGGTCTGATCAAAATATGAAATCCACACATCTAAACAGGAAAGTACCGCTGGCCTAGGGGTCATAGCTCCCTCCTCACTAGGTATATGAGAATGGGTGCCCCGATTGCTGCTGTGAGGATCCCTGCAGGTAGCTCTGACGGACTGATAACGACTCGGGCGAGGGTATCAGCGCACAGAACGATGAACATACCTATGATCATCGACCCAATATAAAAACTCGGTCCCGCCCGACGTATTAGGCCAGCGGCAATATGAGGAGACGCAAGTCCGACAAAAGATATCAGTCCACCGATGGATACCGCCGCACCAGTGATTAAACCACTAAATAAAATTGCACAGACCCGCGTCATTTCTGGTCGTTCACCTAAATTGCGGGCAACTTCGTCCCCCAGCGCTAAATTATCGAGTCGGCGTGTGAAAAAAATTATAAAAATGGACACAGCAGGTATCCAAACAACCCACAAGGAGGCATCAAACCATCCGGCACCATATAGTCCACCCGCAAGGAATCCCAACGCAAGTTCCAACACTACGCGGGATCCGGTGATAGCGCCCACGATACCGGCTGATGCAAAGGCACCTATTGCCACTCCAACGACTGTGATTCGCAGGGGAGAATCCACGCCCCGAGAAATCAAAAGAAGTGCTACAGCGCCAATAAAACCTCCGACTACACAGGCAATCGCACGCAACATTGGCCCGGCATCTTGGAATATCAGCGTAGTTACTGCTAGGGCTAATCCTGACAACGCGCTTACCCCGAGGATTGCCGGATCAGCCAATGGATTTCGCGTCGTTACCTGTAGTAAACAGCCAGCAATACCAAGTGAGGCTCCCACTAGAGCAGCGGATAACGCCCGCGGCAGCCGTATTTGATAAATGATTGCATGCTCGATGCTAGAGTCATGCACGATAAGCCCTGAAACTATGTCTGCAGGGCCGAACAGTATGGTGCCGCAAATCAGGCTCGCCACAAAAGACAAGAACAGTAGGACAAAAAGTACATACAAATTCCGGTACGTGATGGACAAAGATCTCATGCGCCTATCTTACTCGGCTATCTTTGTGACCCGCTGTCCTACTGAAGAGCCGCAACAATCGCATCCATCAACTCGTCCACTCGTGGTCCTGGTGACCGAAGAGCCAAGTCATTTGATAGTTCCAGAACATTACCCATCCGCACCGCGCCCAAGCCCTGCAACGGCGGGATACGGGTTAAAAGGGCACTCAGTCTTGGAGCAGGTTCAGGTGCGGGTGTGATAGTAAAAATAAAGTCGGGATTCCACATCAACATTGATTCTATTGAAGCCGTGCTGAATCCTGGGAAAGGACCCGCATCCGGCAAATCAGAAGCTGGATTAACCAATCCTAATTCACCGATAATATTTCCAACAAAAGCGGTGTTTTTCGCGGCATAGAGTGTGTTATCCCGATCTGCAATCAAAACCACAACTGTGAGATCAGCTGGAAGACTACTCCTAGCTGACTCAAATGCTGATTCAATTCGATCAATTTCAGCCTGTGCATCATCCTGGCGATTCAGAGCTGTGCCGACAAGCTCCAAAGCAAGTAATACGTCGTCATATGAGGCCGCACCAGCCATCATAACTGGAGCAGGCATTCCTTCGAACATTTCCAAAAATCTCGGCTGTGCATGTATAACCGAGTCTGCAATGATCAAATCAGGATTCAACGCTAAGACCGCCTCAAAATTTGGCGAATATGAAGTCCCAACTTCCGCAACACTCATTGCTTCTGCGGGATGCCGAGCCGTTGATGGTCTGCCTGCAGCCTCCCCCCCAATGGCATAGATATATTCGAGGGCGGTAGGGCTCAAGGCAACAACCGATTGGAGTTCCGATTCGATCACGATCTCGCGGCCCAACAGATCCGTTAAAGAAACCGGATAGGGGCCAGACGACGCTGCTTCGGCCGTAGCTGTGGGCGCAGCGGTTTCCTCTATCGTGGCACTCGCAGCAGCTGGAGAAGCCTCCTGCGTAACAACCGGCTCTTGATTTACTTGTGCACCTGACGACGAACAAGCTAGGAGCAAAACACACATTATCGCGGATATAAAAATCAGATTTAGAATTCTTCGCACGCCCTGCACTTTTAGCATAATTATATTGGCCTCCTTCCAAACCAATAAAAAGTCCAAATTCTCACAATCTATGGAGAAGCCGTGAGAATTTGAACTAGCCTATTTATAGAATTGAAGATCTATACGATCAATAGAATTCTACCATAGATGGGAGATATTGATAGAATTTTATATCTCAGGCCTCCAGAATTACTGATCGACTCAAGAAGGAGAAAATCTAACAGTACCCCGAGAAGCTGAGAACTTTATCCGCTGCCTCTTTATATGATGTATAACTGGTAGAAACAACCTCAGCTGTTTTTGTCAGCTCTTTCACCGGACTTCACATCTTCCTATACGCGGCACCTCTATCATCGAGAACCTCGCCGAGCGTCTCAACCAACAGATCAATTTCGGACTCTTCAATAACAAATGGAGGAGCCAAGATCAGTTGAGCACCCTGTCCTAAATCATCTCGCCAGTATCCTAAATAATGAAGTATATTGCGCTTATACAGGTGCTTCTGGACATCCACAGCCACATTAATATCAGCAGGAAATGGATCTCCTGTCTCTTGATTAGCTACTATCTCAATACCGCGCAATGTCCCCTGGCCTCTCAACTCACCTACTATTGATATATCACTTAATGCTTCCAGCTTTCGTCCCAGGTAGTCGCCCATTTGCGCCGAGCGTTGAATTAAATTTTCTTCATCCATTATCTCCTGTACCTTTGCTCCAATCGCGCAGGACACGGGATGTTCGGAATAAGTGAATAAGGTATTAAAGCGTTGACCTGCGTTATCAAACCGATCAACGAGGGCATCTTGAGCGATGAAGCCAGACAGTGGAGCGTATCCTGAAGCTACTCCTTTAGCGAACACTATGATGTCTGGTAGAACATCCCAGTGCTGCGAAGCAAACGGGAGACCCGTCCGACCAAAACCAGTGACAACTTCATCTGCAATAAAGATAATATCGTACTTATCACAGATCTCTCTGATCTTTCTAAAATACTCAGGTGTTGGAGGGGCCACTACTCCGGCGGCGGCGGCTACGATCGGTTCGGCAATAAATGCGGCAACTGTCTCTGGCCCTTCCGCGAGAATCCGTGTCTCCAAATCATCAGCGCACGCAAGTTCGCAGTTTGGAAATTCCAGACCAAGCGGGCAATGGTAACAATTACAGTCAGCCACTGGCTGTATATCTTGTACAACATCAGGGAGTAACTTTAGATACGGTGCTCTGCGTTCAGGCATGTCACCAGCCGAGAGAGTAAACAAAGTACTACCGTGGTAGGCATTCTGCCTTCCAAGTATTTTGAATTTATCAGGTCGACCAGAGACCTGCTGAGTTTGTATTGCGAATTTAAGAGCACCTTCTACAGCCTCCGAGCCTCCACTTCCATACCAGACTCGATCCATACCGTTGGGAGTTAATTTTTGAATGCGCTCGGTGAGTTCTAGTCGGGATTCGATAGCATAACCGGGCATCGCATAGGAAAGGGTGCTGATCTGTTTATGTGCGGTATCAGCTACCTCAGATCTCCCGTGGCCGATATTCACCACCATTGGGCCACCGGATGCGTCCAGATACCGCTCACCACCCTCATTGGTTAACCAGACGCCCTCACCACTACTCCATACGGGGGGCACAGTTTGTCGATGAAATTGCAAATTTAATAACTCGGCGTCACTTCTTGTCATAATTTCCGATCCTCTTTCCAAAAAGATCATAACGCGTCTGGTCGAGTGCCCGTGCATACGGGAGATTGAATTAGCTGCAGACCGCCGAATTTAATGAAACTATAGATATATACAATAATACATGTGTTTTTACTAACTATTAAGCGAATGTGGTGTGCAAATACTTCAATCTATTAAGGGAATATTGGATTACTGACACGATATCCCCACTGGATGGATTTTACGCTTCGCCCCGTTCACATCTAACGACATATTTCCTCATCAGGGCGATTCTGGAGGGGGGCGCCGAGGTACTTCTTGATGCTTTGACTACTTTTGCAGTAAATAAATAGCGTCAAGTCCCCTAAATCGTTGCTCGCTGTCCATACCAAATCCTACAACCCAGGCATCAGATTGTAGGTCAAACACGCAAAAATCCGGTCGCACATCCACTGCGCGCGGGACGTTACGCTCGAGCAGTACTGCGAGCTGCACCTCCGGGATACCTTTCGCAAGAATTTGTCCAATTAATTCACTAATTGTGGTGCCGCTATCGAGCAGATCGTCCACTATCAAAACCGGCGTGTCTTCATTTATGCGTGCGGCAAATGTGCCGGGAAACTCAATTGCCGGCTTGGAAATTACTTGATCATTCAGATAGGCAGCGGCAAAAACTGGCGCCACTATCCATTTCCCAGGACTCCGTTTTTCCAATGCCGTCAGAAGAGTAGCTCCGAATTGCATACCACCGGTAATTACTGGTACGAGATTGATAACTTCGTAAGCCGCATAAGCCGCAACAATCTTATCGGCGAGCTGATCAATACCCGCAAGGACTGCTTCACGATCATGAAGTAAATAAAGCCCATGGCGTTCTAGGTTATTCGACAGATTCGACTCCAATGTTTCAGATCGGCTTGTTTGTCTACATTAGCCCGAGGAGAAATAATGTAGATTGCACTTACGAAGAACGCAAGTCCCCTAATACATCATCTCTAGTCAGGCCAAAAGGATTCACCTAAACCGGATGGTGCCCTACCCCTAATCAAACTACCAATGCTACCTAAACGGTCGGTAACGGAATGCACGACTCGTAGATTAATGAATACAAGCGCCACAATCATCAGAGGGAAAGGAGCAATCGGCAGCACCTGGGCTAGGTCAGGTAATACTGGTTGCAATTCCAAGGCGGATACCTGAATCAATCCAAATAGATAACATCCAAACATAGCGCGCAGCGGATGCCATCCACCAAAAATAACGATAGCCAGAGCTATCCAGCCATAGTTCGCTATGTGACCATCAGACCAACCCATTTTCGCATCGAGTGAAAATGCTGCTCCTCCGAGTCCTACTAGTGCGCCACCCAGAATCGTATATACATAACGCTGCAAATTCACATTTATCCCGCGCGAAAATGCAGCCTCGGGACGATCTCCAATCGCGTGCAAGTCTAACCCTCTCCGAGTTTTAAACATGAACACAAACAGTACGAAACCGAGCACAATGCTCAGATATACCAATGGATTTTGTTGAAAGACAGCCTCACCTACAAACGGTATCTCTTCAAGTCCAGGGATCGACATTTTTTGAATCGAAGGACCTGGCTTTCTTACGAAATCTCCGCCAAATAAGGCCGATGCCTTTGTCGCAAAATAAGTCAGAACTAGGCCAACAGCGATCTGATTTAGTCTCAGTTTGATACCCGCAAAAGCCACAACAGACGCAACGGTAGCAGAAGTAAACATCGCTACACATAGGCCAATCTCTACACTCCCACTCAGATAAGCACTAGCAAAGCCTGTCATTGCCGAGAGAAGCATGCTGCCGTCTAATGACAAATTCACGACACCAGATTTCTCTGTGAGTGTTTCTCCTAGTGCTGCAAATACGAGAGGAGTAGAGGAAGCAATAATAATCGCGACTGTTGCGGCTTCCATCAAGCATCACCCTCCTCAGAGATCGGTTTCCGCATGTAGGAAATAGCGCGATAACCTGACAACAATAGTACGGAGAGCACTAATATCCCCTGTATAACCCCTCCTAGTGATGAATGCAGACCCAGTTGAAGTTGCCATTGGAAGCTTGCCATGGACACAGCCGCAAAAAATAACGCTATTGGCAGAATCCATTGACCTCTAAATCCCGCCAAAAGCACAATTAAAATTGCGAGGAATCCATACCCGCCGGAAATAGAGGGTACAAGTCGGTGATACACGGCTGCCGCCTGTGTCACTCCAGCAAGGCCGGCGACCCCACCAGCTAGTAAAAATGATAGGAGTAAATAAGCATCAGTCCGAATGCCAAACCGAGAAGCAGCAAGAGGATTTTTCCCCGTTGCCCGCAGTCGAAGTCCATAGCTTGTCCGGCTCAGGAACCAAAGCACCAAAATGAGAACACCAATCGCCAGCAAAACTGAAAGCGGCGACACACGTAACCCGTCGAGTGTAGGAAACCAAGCCTGAGGACGAAATGGTTCCGTGCCCCCTGTAGATGCAATCCCTCTTCTACTCCATGGACCCATTATCAAATACACCACTAAACCAGTTGCCACAAAATTGAGACCTAGACCCCCGAAAATCTCATTCACGCCACCTCTCACTCTAAGAAGTCCAGCCAGTCCACCCCAAATCATCCCTCCAATCAAGCCAGCGACGATCATCGCAGTTAGAACCACAGGAGTGGACGCTTCAAATTCCCTGGCTACGAATGACGCCGCTACTGCACCTGCAATTATCTGTCCCTCAATTCCGATATTCCACATACCTGCGCTAAAGGTGATAATCAGAGCACTGGAAGCTAGAAGCAGTGGAACCCAAATCATCAAAGTGTCACCCATTCTTTGCGAACTCCCAAAGGCACCCTCAAAAAATAGTTCTGTAGCACGTAATGGCGGAGCATCAACAAATAAAAACACAAGCATACTTGCACAAACCGGTACCAAAATACCCAGCCCTAAAAAGAGAAGATCGTTGCGAACGAACACGTTACTTCACTCCCCCGAGCAGACTACCAAGCCTCTCTGTCGTAGCCTCAACAGACGCTAATTCTTGAATGATCGCACCCTCAAAAAAAACGAAAATCCGGTCGCAGTAAGTCATCAATTCATCAAAATCTGAGGAAGAAAACAAGATCGTGGTTCCCTCTTCGGTAAGACTCATCAAGTATTTCCAGACCCATGCCGCAGATTCGATGTCTAAGCCTCTTGTTGGATGCTCCATCAGGAGTACGGTTGGGTTATCAGGAATTAATCCCAACAATAGTCTTTGCTGATTGCCGCCCGAGAGTGACGCGGGCACTGATTCAGGGGTTCCCTTTATCGAAAACTTATCAATGATTTTCTTGGACTCTTCACGCGATAATTTCCAGTCGGTGGCAATACTCCTCTGAGGGGATGCAAGAGCAACATGTTCGGTAATAGTCAGCCCGTCGACCAATCCTTCACGGCCTCGGTCAGCTGGGAGGTAATGAAATCCATATTGCATGCGGTGAATATAGCTATCATCACCGATATCTCTGCTTCGAAAAAAAACACCTTCAGTGACGGTGTCGTCCAATCCGGCAATCGATCGAAGTAGATCCCGCTGCCCTGCCCCCTCTAAGCCAGCTAATCCAACTATTTCACCAGTGCGAAAAGTCATATCGACTTTTCCTGATTCGAAATGTGTGGTGACTTTCTGACCACAAAGTTCCAGACAAATACTTCCCAGAGAGTCTGATGACTTACGTCCTTGTGGTTCCAACTCACGATCAAACATCAAATCAATTAAATCACTCGTCGGGCAGGGTAAATGTTTTGTTCCCATGATGCGGCCTTGACGTAGGACCGTGACCCGACTGCAAATTTCTTGAATCTCTTCGAGTTTGTGCGAGACGAAAATCACCGACATCCCTGCTTCTGCAAGTGACCGGATCGTCTGAAAAAGATTTTCACGTTGGGAACCTGATATCGCCGTAGTCGGCTCGTCAAGTATCAAAACTCGTGCTCCTAGCCACAACAGCCTGGCAATCTCCAGTTGCTGCCTTTCTCCCACACTTAATTTTTGAACTGGAATAAGTGGGTCTATCGAAAAGTTAAACTGCTCACAGATCTTAAGTAAATGTTCCTCAGCGAGATCCTTTGTATGGTTCCCATCACGAGGTGACCCCACCAGCATGTTGTCGACAGCTGAGAAATCTAGAAACACTAATGGTTCTTGGTGCAGTATTCCAATCCCGGAAGAGACTGCTGCACTTGGAGAAGATAATTTTAGTTGTTCGTCGTCGAGTTCAACGGTTCCGGAATCAGGCGAAACAAAGCCGGAAAGTACTTTTGCTAAAGTAGACTTTCCGGCTCCGTTTTCTCCAAGTAATCCGTGAATTTCACCAGATTCAATAGTGAGAGACAATGAGTCATTCGCAACTATCGGTCCGAATGTTTTAGTGATCGAACGAAGTTGAAGACTCATTAGTGGCCTGCCAATATTCTCCTATTCTGCAGGACCATCCATGCCTTCCAGCAAACTAGGCATGTACCAAATTTGCAAGTCGGTGGCCGATTCTCCCTCGCCGAGGAAAGAACTTCCATCCTGATAATTCAATGGACCCGTCCACAAATTGAGTGAGCCATCTCCTAGAGCCTTGGTAAATTTATCCAGTTCTTTGGAGTTCTCGCTCGTAAGTCCATCGCCCTTAAGGAATCCAATCATACTCGTATCGTGATCGTTAATATCTTTCCAATCAGGGCCGAGCCACTGAAATGTTGCCTTGAAAGACCCATTGCTAACAGACTCGATGGCGTCTAAGTATGACGGTCCCCAGTTGAAATACGGAACACCCAGACATGCGCTCGGTGCTTCGCTACAAGAACCCTCATAGTCGTAAGGCACAGCCCATACAGTCTCACCCGCTGAAGCTCTTTTTCCTGCCTCCACAATTGCCTCAGTGGTATCGATGCCAGAAACTATCACATCAGTTCCAGATGCGAAGAATTCGTTTGCAACCACCGTCGGGTCAAGTGTCACTCCAGGAATATTGAACCAGAAGCCAATCCAATTAACATTAAACTTCAAATCCGAAGCTGATTTTCCAGCAACTTCAGTCCAACAGTGCTTTGCCCCGAGATAGGTTGAGCTGACTAGACGTCTTGTCTCATCATTTATAAGTGGCCCAAGATACGAAATTCTACCTGTATCTGACTGCAAAGCTGCAGCACAGCCAGCAATCATTTTTCCGTATTCCATCTTACCCATGATATTGGCAAGCATTGGCAGTTCACTGTGATATGCCTTGCCATCCGTCCATGCAGAGTCCCCTGATGCATGAATCATTGGTACATCTGGGTGTGCCGCAGCTGCTTCAAGAATGCCATCTTTCATATCATCTGATGTGGCAATAATGAGCTGTGCGCCCTGCCCAATCATGTCGTCAACTACTTGAGGCACGGTAATATTTGGTGAATCAGCCGGATTGACTTTATCGACCACTATCATTTCGCCACCGACTTTTTCAATGGCGTGACTAGCACCTTCGAAATGTGCCTGAGACCAACCGTTGTCATCCCTTGGCCCCACCAATATCAGTCCAAGTTTGAAAGGCTCGCTCGCCTCACTTGAAACAGACTCAGTTTCATCGTTGTCGGAACACCCAACTACGAAGAGCAAGAGAGAAAAGAAAATTACCAAATGTTTCCACTGCATATTTGTCTCCTAATTAACCGGAGCGTGCCTAATCAGACACATCACTAATTCACACTGGAGACATCTTTCGGGCTCCGGACCCAATCGATCTGGGGAGATCGCCAAGACTGAAGTATATCTGGAGGAATAGGAGTCGGCAATCTGATCCTACTAACAAGTTAGTCGGACTGGATCACTACGTTATCCTGTATTAATCGATCGATATGATTTTCCGCGTAATCCAGTTCCGCGAGTATCTCAGTCGTGTGCTCACCTAATCCAGGTGAAGATTCGGTGGGAAAAACCGGTGTTTTGTCCATCTTGATTGCAGTACCGAATGTCTTGTACTCACCTAATTTCGAGTGCTCCATGCTCAGTACAAAATTATTTGCCGTAATTTGCTCCTCATCAAATATTTCATGAGGAAAATTAAATGGACCCGACGGCACGCCCGCAGCACGCAACTCCGAAATCCAGTACTCGGCTGACTGGGTTCTAATGACATCCTCACATTCGCGGGTGAATCGTACGAGCCTGTCGTAATCCTCAGGACGGCTCATATCAAAATCACCTGTGCGAGGGTCTACCACATCAAGCACCTGACAGAATTTTGCCCTCAGTCCATGACTCAGAGCACCGACCGCAAAAAAATTATCACTTGCGCGGTAATAGCGGAAGTATGTGTTTGTTGCTGGGCCGCCCCCCGGATTAGTAATGCTATTTAAGATGGTCCGTTGCTCATCAAAACCTGAGCCCTCCATCTGAGCTTTCGTCAGAGCTTCAGAAGCTTGGTCCCAGGCGGACGGGTCCGTGGCTGCAAACCAGTGAATCCTATTTCCTGCAAGAATCAGTGATGACTGGAGTAAGCTGGTAGCCACCTTTTGTCCCACACCGGTTGCATCTCGGTGGCGCAAAGCCGTCACCACGGCGAGTGCCGATGCTAGACCAGTAGCCATATCTGCAACTGCCGGTGTTAAAGAAGCTGGCACTCCCGCGATGTCACGTGCCATCAATGAAGCCAATCCAGACATGCCCTGAGCGACCACATCATATCCACCATCTTGGCCATACGGACCTGCAGGCCCATAAGGAGCATGCTCCAGATAAATAATTGAGTTATTCCATCTCGCGAGATCCTCGTATCGCATATCGAATTTTTGCAAATCAGAGAGCTTGAGAGACATCAATACCACGTCACATTGCTCGACCAGTTTCCCTATAATCTCCCTGGCCTCATTCCGGCTGAGATCCATTGAAATACTGCGTTTCCCTCGGTTCATCACAGTGAAACCCTTACTCTCATCTGGAAGTATCGGACCTATCCCGTACCTGTGAGGGTCACCAGTCAGCGGCTCAACTTTGATTACTTCAGCTCCCATGTCAGAAAGATGTAACGCGCAGGATGGGATAGCCAGAATCGAGGCAAATTCTAGAATTTTCACTCCATGAAGTGGTCGCTTATTGACGGCAGTTTTATCCATCAGAGCCCCCCCTTAGCAATAAATATGCGGTAGGATTTTGCTTAATCATAGCCTCAGTGTAGAGGTTAAGCGTCTGCTTTCGTTCCCAGGCGAATTCTCGGGTCGAGCGCAACATACACCAAATCTGTAATCAAGTTAGCAGTAAGAAAAATAGCGACGAGCAAAAGAGTGATCGACTGCATAACCACGTAATCGCGTTCCCGAACTGATGACACAAGAGCTCGGCCCAGACCAGGCCAAGTGAATACCTGCTCAATAACGAGTGTCCCGGAGAGAACACCGCCAAGTTCCAGTCCCATCACAGTTACGGCTGGTATAAGACTCGGCTTAAGCGCATGCCGAAGCAGCACGGTACGCTCTCTCAATCCCTTAGATCGTGCCGTACGTATGTAATCCTCAGTTAGTGTGTCTAGTATTGACTGTCTTGTATAACGAGAAAGATTGGCGGACACAATGCTCCCGAGCGCAATTGCGGGAAGTGCTACATGCCTCAAAGAATCCAGAGGATCAGACAAAAAAGGAACTCGCCCTGAGGCAGGGAACCAGTTCAAGGTCACGGCAAAAATAAGTAAAAATAACAGTCCTGCAATAAATGAGGGAACTCCGATGTTAAATCCAGTCCACAAGGCAGCAAAATAATCCCAGAATCTCCCCCTATAGACAGCCGCTAGAATACCTAGTGCGAGACCCCAAGTCCAGCCATAGGCGAGGGCAAACACCGTAAGTTCAATACTTGCAGGGAAAGCACCAAAAATTATGTCCGCTGCGGGGACACCCTTGATCATGGAAGTTCCAAAATCACCTCGGAAAATGCCTCCCAGCCACTTGAAATACTGTGTATGAAAAGGTTCAGTTAAGCCAAGTCGCTCGCGAGCAATTTCATAGGCCTCTGGGCTCATTCGATTTTCGCCGCCAGCAGCAATTAATGCCGGATCTCCAGGAATGAAGCGAACTACCATGAAGACGAGAAAAGATGCCAAAAACATAACAGGGAGCATTTGAGTGACGAGTCTTCGAACAAAATAATCCATGCTGCTCAGATTAAGGGTGCCTGATATTAAGAGGTGTGCAACACCTAACACTCCAGGAGTATTACCGAATTTAGAACAACGGGAAAATGGTTATTAATTATTTAGTCTGTCGCGATTTAGCAAGAACACACAGGGTAATCATCGCGAGTGACAAAATCACAACAGGCAAATTGATCAGGGCACCAGGAGGGGGGTCTACAAGACCTTGCAACGGCTTATAGATCCCGATCAAAAGGCGCCCCGCATACTCGAACGCAGTCACGACAAACATCATTGGTATCAGTGATCGATATCGAATCAACACCGCAAGAAACAGAAGTGCAGTCAGTAATTGAGAAGTGCCCCATAAAGCAAAAAGAGTGATTATATTTGCGGCCGCTGCATCTGAATAAGCGTCAAGAGGAATACCCGCAATGGTTTGCGCCCCTCCATCGGGGGCGAAGATGTGGTGCTGGCTCCGCCACAAATTGACTGCTGTAACAAGCGCGAACACCAATACTACTAGCCGAGGATATCTAACCTGGTTATCGATCTTGGCTGGTAAGAACATCGAAAAGGCGCCTACACCCTGCATTAGATATTAGTTGGTGAGCACGTCGAAAATATTCCCAGCTAGTCCACCGCCAGACTGCTTGTAAAATTCTGTGTAGCCACAGTCCGCACAAGAGAGAGCTGCGTATTTCTGATTCTGAAGATTAAGAAATCGAGAAAACCCAGAACCAGTAGTCCTAATCTCACCGGTGGTCGCCTCTGTACTTGGACACTTTATGCATTGGTATGAATCAGTCATTGACACCTCCTATAGGACCTACACGCTAGGTAATATAGCCCCTTCGCCCTACATGGTAACTGAGTTTCCCACGAATCAGTATTATGTTAGTTAAGTAACTGGGAGGACA